>OMIV01000050.1 GCA_900299185.1 Planctomycetaceae bacterium | reverse complement strand
CGTCAGATGTGTATAAGAGACAGGACACGGACCAAGGCATTCCCTCTGCGTCCCCCGCGCCTCTGTGTAAGGTTGCCTTTTTCCGTTTCGCATCCAGTGAGTGCGGAGTATCCAACGACGACTGCAATTCCTGTTACTCACACAAGTGCGGAGTTGCGTTGCGGAGTTCGGTGGAGGAGATGTCGTCCCGGAACTCGAGTTCGGTGAGGCCGTCGAAGAGGTCGGCTAAGCCCGATGGAATGGCGAGATCCGCCAGCGTTTCGAATTGGCTGTGCATGACGCGCCCCGCAACCAGGAACCGGCAGCCAAGGTCTCTTAGCTCTGAAAAGGATTGAGTCATCTGCTCTTCAGAGTGACCGTAGTAACGCGGATCAAGCATACGCTCGGCGGTATCAAAGCCGACGACGAATGTGGTGCGCGGAAATAACCGGGCTTTGTCGATGAACAACGGCGCTGACGTCATCGCGAGAGATCGACTTTGGAATTGGCGACGTCGGCTTTCGATCGACAAGTAATCGAGCCTCGGTTTGTCGGCGTTGACGATCGGAAGCTCGAACGCAACTTCGCCACCTAATCGAGTTTCAGCGGCGACGGCCAGTTGCTCGTGTCCGTGATGCAGTGGGTTGAATGCTCCCGAGAGCAGGGCGATGGGCCGCGACGGTCGCTCGGTTGATAACTCACCACGCGGTCCCGACCAGACCAATGGTGTCGCTCCGGTCCACACGTCGCGGATCGGTGTGGGACCGTACTCGCACTCAATCTCCAACACTTCGTCGCCAGTCAGATTCAATGACCGTCGATCAGCGACGCCACATGCCTCGGCCACGGCTAGCAACACCACATTGGCGACGACGGATTCTTCAGCGGCGCGATCACGCGCACCCTTCAGCAGAGTTAAAGAATAGCAACGCGATGCGTCTTCGGTTTGAGTGGCGACAAAGCAACGATGCTCGCCTTTCTTGGGGCGATCACTGGCCAGCGAGGCCGTGCAACTTACTCCGACCAGATTCGTTCGCGCATTGGTGAGATGACTGGCTCGTGCCCAAGCGGCCGTGGCCATGCTGAGCGCCGTTTCTCGCGAGCAATAGCTGTCGGGCTTGCGACGCAACCACTCATCCAGAGCCTGCGGGGCGTAAGGCACAATGGCTTCGAGAATGCTGCGCGAACCGCCCGGCACGCTCAGCAGCGATCCTATCGCACTCGCGCCGCCGCCCGTTGCGCACAGCACGCATTGCCGCGAACTCGCATGCACTTGCCTGATGATGTCGGTCCAATCGTTGGTCACGGCTTCAATCTCTCTTTGCGTCGTTGAGCGGCCTGAGCATTGGCCGCGTCACCCAAGGTTTCGTAAGCGACCGCCAACATACTTTCGATTTGGATTTGAGTCGGCACGCTCGGCTGAGGCTGATCCAATGCCGCATGCTCGAAGGCGCCGACAACAACGGCTGACATCGCACGACGATCGGTTTCGCTGAGATGTTTGACGGCACCATTGAGCGTCTTCAGCAACAGCAACCGGTTCGTGGTTGGAACCGTCTTTAACTCTGCGATGCGCTGCTGTGTTTCAATGGCTGATGGATGTCGAACAACGAGCAGCACTCGCAAGCTCAACACTTCAGCGTGTAGGTCGGTTCGCGCCTTGGTTTGTGTTTCGTCGTCGTTGGTTGCTTCCTGCATCCAGTCAGTGAGTCGTCTGGTCCACGAGCTAGCCTCTGTAGGAACTGTTGCATTCGTGACGGCCATGAACGCGGTATGGCTGAGGAACTCGGCTTGAGCAGCAGATAGCTCTGTTTGCTCAGCGAATTGATTCGCAAACGTTGTCAGTTTCGGAAGGGCTTCGCTGGACCAGTCTCGTTCCGTCTTGCTGCTGGAACGAGATCGCTCAGCGAGTCGTCGGTAGCACCTCGCCGCCGCAGCCAGTGCTTCCGTTTCGCGAGCATGCTTGGCCGGGATGCGGGCATAGAACCCGAGCGCGGCTTCGTACTGCATCAACTTCTCTTTGAGTTGCGCGGCCATCCAGGCTGCATCCGCGGCTGTCGGAGAACTTACATAACGCTCGACGTGCTCAGCCAATGCTGACTCGTAGGCTTCGCGGCGAGCTTTCGTTGGTTCGATTTGAAAGCGACGTCCCAAACAGATCGCACGCAGCAGATCGAGTTCACCGACTCGCGCGTGCTCGGCATGCAACTGCAACATGCGGTCGAGCAAAGTCAGAGCCTCATCAACTCGTCGTTGTTCCAACATCAGTCGAGTGAGCGTCAGGCCGATCTCGAAGCTCAACTCACCACGGTTCGTTTGGGCGGCTTCGTCGAACGCCTGTTGAAACACATTGAGTGCTGCGGCGACATCTCCGGCGGCGTATCGACCGCGAGCTTCTTGGAGCAGTCGCGCGAGTCCATCACCAAGCTTTCGGGCTTCCTCGAACTGATCCCACACCAGCCGCGCCCGGTGCGCCCAGTAACCAGTCGCCAAACTGGGCTCGCTGTCGATGGTGCGGCGAGCTTCCGTTCGAAGCTCTTCCGCCAAATCTGTGTGACGTTTGGCTGTTGCCAACTGGCTAAGTTCAAGCCATGTGCGGACCGACAAAAACGCGAGCCGAGCTGAGAACTCGGGGCGTGTCTTGCGATAAGCCCTCAGCGAGTCTGCGGCATCTGGTCCTCGATTCGATGCCGCAAGCAGCTCAATTCGTTCGGCCATCAATTCATCCACCAGATCGGTCGGAGGTTCATCGCGTTCGATGGCTTTGAGCATGGCTTCGGCGCGGTCGAAGTCGTTCTTCAGGCGGATCAAACGAGCCAGCGAGATTTGGCTAAGCCACACGACTCGTTCATCGGCCGTTGATCCTGCCACGCGCTTCAATTTCTGCTCAGCCTGCAACCATGCCGAGCTGCGGTCGGGGCTGCTCCGCGGCAACGCTCGACCTTGAGCGACAAGTAACTCGCCGGACTGAAAGAGCACCGCCTTTTGCAATGACTTCAGTCGAGCCAACGTGAGCGGCTTGATGCCTTGAGGTCGGCTGAGAGTCTCCTGTAACGCAGCTTCCAGTTGTTCGAGTTCAAGTAAGGCTCGTTGCCGCAACGTCTCAACAGCTGTTTGTTGAGCGTGGTCATACGGGTTGAGTTCGGCGAGCAGGCTGTCGAACTCGGCGTGATCGCAACTGACGACCGCGTCTTGGACCGCAAGTTCCAGTCGCATGTCGAACTCGGTGACTCGCTCGCGAGCCGACTTCAATGCGCTATGGGCAGCGTTCCAAAGTCCAAGACGTTCTTGGGCATCGGCCTGGCTGCGAGCGTGAGCTGCAAAGCTTCGAGCTAGCTCAATCGAGAGGGCGGAGCGGTCGCTAAGGGGCAGGTCATCGTTCTGCAGGCTTCGTCGGCACAAGGACTCTGCGAGCGTGAATAAGCCGCGCGCCCGAAGTTGCTCGAAGTAGATCGCATCAAAGTCGTCTGCATGAACTGGCGAGGTCGTCACCACGACCATCAACAGTAGTGCCAGCCATGCGACCGCGCGGACCATCTCGCCTTCCCCTCGTTCTGTTTGGTGTTCCGTACCAGCCGAGCATTCTGGCAACAAACAGCCCGCTGCGAAGCACGCATTCGTCGAGAAACACTGAAGAAGATTCTGTTCTTCGTGGTCGTAAATCCTGAGAGTCGTCTGGTGGCGATGAAACGACGATCTCAGCCGCAGACGTCTTAACCGGGTTCGCTTGAATGACGACAGCGAATCAGGAAGCGACTTCACCTTTTTGGTCAACTCGCAGCATTGTGCTCAACCAGATAAGCGCGATGGATGCGAGCCAGAACCAGCTCCCCGGCAATAACCGCCAATTGCCAACAACAGCCGGCGATCGCACGCATGCTCCAACGACAACAAACCATGAACATACGGAAGCAAGTGCCGAAGTCATTATCGCCATCCGTCGTCGACCTCGAAACATGCTGTGCATCGAGAAGGCAGCTAAAGGGTTTGCAAGCCACGCAACACTGGCGAGTGATTGTGGAACCCAGCCCATTAGCAGCACGACAATGCCCAATGTCGTGTCGGTCATGTAAGGGTTCCGGTCGTCAGTCCCAATGACGGGTAAAAGACAAGCTACGATGAAGCCAATCAGAGCCAGTCCGCCCACATAAGAAGATATGAAGTTTGGCGATGATGAAGTCGGCAACGTCTCAACTCTCATTGATGATTGCGTGACTTCAATTGCTGCTTCCATGTGCCGCTCGCAGATCGGTAGATGCACGGCGAAACGATCCAACGTCAAACGTATCACGGTGCTGAGCCAGAGGACTGCAATCGATCCGATCCAGACCCAGCATCCTTCGAAGATGACGCCACCGACTTGTCCTCGATCGAATGGTGGGATCGCCAGAAAGATTGTCAGCGAGGTCAGTACGGCTGCCGTTGAATACCAGAAGGCGACTCGTGGTCGACCGCTTCCCAAGTAGTAGATGGTCGGAGGCAACAAGAGATTTGCGATCCATGCGGGACAGAAGCCCGCGATCAATATCCAACCGAAGCACAGCGCTCCAAAGCCAATCAATGGCATCTCGAACTCACCCTCGGGATTGCGGTCAGCGTAGACCGTCATGCTCAACGACATCACAAATACGACGCTGCTCAGCAAGTACATCGCACGAGTCAGAATTCTTACCCAGCAACTCCGAGACTGATCATGCCGCGTTTTGTCATGAACTCTTTCAAGTTTCTCGCTCTCAGCTTGCTCCTCTTGCATGTCACATCTCTCCTTGGAGCGGAAGTGGTGCTCGATCAAGTCGTGTCGCGCGAGTCGCCGTTGTTTCAAACGAAGACGGCGAGCATGTCGGTCGGGCGCGATGGGCTCGTCTATCTGACGAGCGAATCAAGCGGCAAGGGCTTTTGTTTGCGGATCGCACGCGATGGGTCGTCGAAGCTTGGCGGCGAGGTCGTCTATGCAGTTCACAACGCGACGGCCAACAAAGACGGCGTCATCGCGACGTCCAATGCGCACTTCAATCACTCGCTCAATCTGTATGACGCGCGATTCAACAAGCTCAACGCGGCGGATGATTTTCTCGTCAACGATCAGGTCGGTTGGGACGCGCCGCTGCATGTCGAAGCGGGCTCAAACAGCGGCGAGTTCTTCGGGCTCGATCAGCATCGCAATCGCATCGTGCGAGTGGGCGTCGATGGCAAAGTGAAAGCGGTCTACGCCGTGCGGCCCGAGCATGTTGACGACTGGGGCAAGCCGCGCACGTTCCGAGTCAGCGAGCCCTTGCAGTCGTTCTTCTTCCTCACGGCGACCGAGTTGGTGCGGACGAAGTTTGATGGCACTCTCGTCTGGCGCGTTGCGGTGCCCGTGCGCTATAGCTGGGATGGCAACAGCTACGGCGGCTTCGATGTTACTGATGACGGCACGACGTACTTCGTGGCTGGCGCGAGCGATGTGCTCAAGCGATTGAGCCCCGAAGGCCAGCCGTTGCCGGATGTGAAGCTCGTAGGTTGGGATTCCATCCCGACCGGTCTTAATCCGCCATCAAACGCCGAGCCCGCTCAAAACCAGCCCGCTCAAAAGAGGGTCGGGATGGAATCCCAACCTACGACTTCGGTGCGAGTCTTCGGCAGCGATCTCGTGCTGCGCCGTCGTTCGCCGACCGAGTTGTTTCAGACCTACGACCTCGCGACCGGCAAGCTCAAGCATGTGGAGAGCATCGTGCACGAGCGACTGACGGTGACGTTCCCCTCGGTCGTGTGGACGAACGGCGAAAAGCTGCCGGTGAAGGTGAGCTTCACGGAGTTCACTCGTTCCCAGGCTCCGCCTGGGAACGCCCGTGCGGAGGCTCTGCCTCATGATCCGTCTTCCGATGCAGCACGGTCTCAGCAGAAGACGGAAACGCGAGGCAGAGCCTCCGACAGCCCGTCCCCAGGCGGAGCCTGGGAACGAGTGACGGCTCCGCGGTTCCGCATCTGGATCACGCCCTTCGGCATCAGTGATTGGCAAGAGCTTGAACGCGATGCGGACTCGAACATCATCGTGCCGGATGGCTATGCGGGGCTCTATCAAATGAAGGTCTCGCCCGAAGTCACTCCGCGCCAAACCGCCGAGCCGTCCGAGTACGTGGTTCGCGAAGTCATCGAAGTCCGCAAGCCAAACAGCAAAGGCACAATCGCCGTCGTTACTCCCCTCAATCGGCAGTTCTTCAGGCGATATGAAGACATCGTTGGACGCGTTATTCAACGAGCGAAGGCGCCGCACGCCGTCTCGAAAGTCGAGTTGCGAGTCCGCAACGTTGAGACCGCCAAAGTCCTCATGACTCGCGAAGTGAATCTCGTCCCGCAGCCCAATCACCCCGATTTATTCATAGGGGACTTCGCACTGGGTGAGGTGTCTGGCGAGATGGATCTGAAGACGCTGAATGTTGAGATCGATGTTCCTGATCTCACTTGCGTGGGACAGCGCATCGAAGTGAAAGAAGGAGATCTCTACCCCTACTCGATGAAGACAACGCTCTACGGCGACTACGGCATCACGTTTCCGCAGCGCAACGCTTGGGAGTCTGCCGATGCAGCGATCGCTCATGGCGAGCGAATGCACAAGCTTGGCTTCAATCAATTCGTGAATCGCGCGAACTGGCAACTGAGCCTCGACTTCGCGAATGACGACAACGGACGCGGGTTGCTCAACCGGGTGAAGGAACGATTACAGAAGGATCCGCTCGCGGTGACTCCCGAGAAGGCCGAGTTCGGTTCGGCTCATCATCAGATCGCTGAGGTCTATAGCGCGTTTGGCTGGCGCGAGTTGCTGCTGCTCGTGAATATGGATGGCGGTCTGCCGATCGGGACCGGCTTCGATACTCGTAAGCCCGAGCAGTTCGCCGAGACCATCAAGCGCTACACCGAAGCCTTCTGGAGCTACCCCGCCTTTGGAGGTTGGACATGGGTCGCGAATTGGTGGCTGTTCGATGCCAATGCAAAGTTCAAGACGCCCGATGAAAAGCCGAAATACGAAGCCGCGCTGAAGCTCGCGCGTGAGACCGGCAAATGGGATCCGATTCTCGATCAGATTGAAGATCGCAAGTTTCAGTTCGCGGTCGATGCGCAAGGGGCCTTTGAAAAGACTCTCAACGAAGTGAACGACGCCGCACGGGAACGACATGGAGTAAGAAACGTAGACGACGGAAAGTTACGAAATCGAGACATGACGACCGCCGGCGCTGGCCCTTATCGCCGCCCTGAGGTGCTCAACGACATCAACTTCAGCAACGTCAATGAGATCGATATCCAATATCAGGCCGAGCAGATCACGACTCCAGATTGGCTGCATCACGCCGTCGATAACGCGACGAGCATGGGCAAGCCCGCATGGACTCATCCTGAGTTGTGGAATGACTTCGGCACCGGCGAGCAGATCTTGCCAATGACATGGCTCGCGCTGATGCGAGGAGCAGGCGGCATTGGCACCGCAGGGACCGTTCCCAATTGGGCAAACGTGGCGCTGGATTCTCGTGGAGGGTATCACGGAACAACGAGCGTCTTTCGGGCGATGAACCGACTGACTTCTGACAGTCGGTTCGGACGTCTTGGCGCTTACCCAATGACCTCTCGCCGCGAGGTATTCGCCGATGACGATCGCATCGGAATCATCGTCTCGCCGCGACAAGTGAAGATCGAGACGTTTAGCAACGGGCTCGGCAGCCCGACGTTCTCCCGACAGTTCGAAGCCTATCAGTCGTTCTTGTATGCGAACTGTGCGGCGCGCTTCGTGACGCTTGCAGAACTCAAAGCGAAGCCCAGTGACAAAGCTCACTCACTGCCTTTCGCGCCGGCAGTACCGGAACTCGGACGTCGCTTCGATGCCTTGCTGCTCGTCGGCCAAACCGTCGAACTCGAACCCGAGTGGCTCGACTATTTGAAGCGAGCAAAGGCCGCAGGCATTCGAGTCTTCGCCGATGGCACATCGCGACGCGAACTCGTGCCTGAGGCCGAAGACCTCAAGCTCAAGTTTGACTTCATCGAGAAAGAGCACTCAGTCAACAACGATCATGCATTATACACGTATTCAGTGCGGTTCCTCGCGAACGCAGATGCACTCGCGCCGCTCGTCACCGAGTTGAAGACGAAGAGCAAACGGTCGAAGGAAATTGCAACGATTGTTACAGCTAAGCTGGCTACTTCCGTCGGCGCCGATTCGACGCTGAATCGCCCCGTTGTCTTGATCCGCGAGGTGCCCGCGCCGTCGTTCGAAAGGGTTGCCAGCGGAAAGTCTCCTGAGATTTACAGCACGAACTCAGAGAAGGACGGGCGGTTCGTGTTTCTCGTGAACAACACGCCGACGACGCTCGAACCGGGGCAGCTTCGACGAGTGGGGCGAGCGATTTCGACTCGGTCGCCCGTGCTGGCACACTTGAAGTTCGATCTCGCTCCGGGACAGGCGGTGCTCGACTTCATGTCATGGCGGTTCGTCGAGCCTGAACTCATCGCGGACCTGCGCGACACTTATGGGCGGGTCTATTTCGTCGGCCCGAAGGAAGAACTTGAGTACGTGCTGCGACACGGGACTGAGCAGGATGAGAATTTCCTCCGATGGGGTATGGAGACGCACGACGATCGCGCGTTGCAGCACTGCAACTTCGGGCCGCATTTGCGAGATGTCGCGGTCTCGACCGATGGCATGACGGCGCTGCTCAATGCGTTCAATTGGGATGACAACCTCTATGGGCTCGATCTCGAAACCGGACGCGAGCTGCCGCCGCATCGCATCAAGTTTCAGGGCCGCGTCGGAGATCACTTCGCTTATGCGCCGAAGGCCACTCAAGCCGGGTTCTTCGTGCAAGGTTTCGATTTGAGCTCGGCGGAGGGGTATCAGCTTTATGCGCTCGGCGAGACGAAGACGCTCAATGTCGAGCGACGATTCTCGCTGCCCGCGCTGCCGGGTTGTCTCACCGGTTGGGCTTTCACCGCTTGGATTCAAGATCGAGTCAACAACTTCGCGGTGCCGCACTCGGGCAAGTGGGTCGCGGCGTCGGGGAATCTCGGCATCGCGGTTTGGGAGCGCGACGGGAAGCTGCTGTGGTCCGAAGATTGGTCGCGCGAGAGGCGGCAGACGTGTCTTATCGAAGCGCTCGATGACGAGACGTTGTTAATTGTCGAAGGCATGAAGGTGAAAGCTGTGTCGGCTTTGGCTCCGCGAAAGCAAACTTCGTCGAACGACGTCGCCGATGATAAGCAGCAACACGAAGAAGAGCTTTCGCGGAGCGAAAGCCGACAATGGGAAGTCACACTTGCAGACTCCGGCGAAGTGCTCGGGTTACATGTGGCGCGCGATGGGAAGTCGGTGGCGGTAAGAACTAATACCGCCGGTGGAACCGTGTTTGTGGTTCGAGAGGGCAAGCTTGTCGCGAAGCTGCAGACGACGGCGGATGATCTTTCGATGTCGGAGGATGGCTCGCTGATCGCTGTCACGACGGGGCATCAGTTGAGAGTGTTTCGCATGGGGCCGATAAGCCCTAAGGCAATGGGACAAGTGGGACGCGTGAGACCGATGGGAGAAGAGTCGAAGGATTCCCCGAAACCCGATCTCGCTGAGAGCACGAATCCCCTACGTCCCAATCGTCCCAGCAGTCCCACTCCCATTGCTCCCAGCGTGCAGGCCGTGCCGCTGTCATGGCTCGCGCATGGCGATGATCAACTGCGGTTCCCGCGAGTGTCCTCGGACGGCAAACGCATTGCCGTGAGCAGCGAGTTGGGTTCGGTCTTTGTCTTCTCGGACGAGGGCCGGAAGCTGCATGAACGTGATGAATTCAGCATCTGCGTCCCGGCCTGGCTGCCGAACGATGACTTGCTGCTCGCGAGTTGGATGGGGACCGTGACTCGGGTTGATGTGGAGTACAAGACTCTGTGGCGGACTCATGTCAGAGATGGCGAGATAGTCGGCTTTCGCTCCGCGAAAGCACGATCGGAGTCGACGAGCGAAGAAGGAAGGACTGGCGAGAAGGAACGTGAAGCAGAGAGTGCTTTCGCGGAGCGGAAGCCGACAATCCCTACGTCACGCATCACTTCTTGGATCGCGGCGACGAACAAGATCACCGAGCGAAAGAATCTGCTCGCGCCCAATCAATTCATTGCGAAGTTCATGCTCGGTGACTTCGCAGCGACGCCCTTGCATCCGGTGAATGAATTGGTGGATGGGAAGTGGGAACTCAACGCAAAGAGTCCCTCACCCCCGGCCCCACTCCCCGGAGAACCGGAGCGAAGGGAGAAAGATGTAGTGTGTGAGCCGTGGCTTGAGTGGCGCGATCACGGAATGATCGAATCGGGTTGGCGCGGTGAGTTCGCGCTCGTGCTTGATAGCTTCAACAAGCAACTGCGAGTCGACTCGCTCACCTTCATCGAAGAAGCCGAGCATCCTGAGTCATGGCTCCGCGACATGAAGCTTGAGTACTGGAATGCTGACGCCGAGAAGTGGGTCTTCGCCGAGTACCTGACGTCGGATTCGGCGGTGCATCATCACACGCTGAAGAAGCCTGTTGAGGCCGCTCGGTTCCGTTTCGTCAAAGCCGACGGGCACGCATGGCCGGCGGGCAACGTGCGACTACAAGAAGTCATGCTGCATGGCGAGGTGCTCGGGGCGTCTCATCCTGATGTTGTGGCGAAAAGACCGATTGCCGTGCTGTTTGATGAGAACGTCGCCTCGGTCAAAGGCAGCTACGAGCACGGACACAACGCCGGACTCAAGTTCGCGACGGGAGCAGAAGCGTTCTCGGGCGGGAACTACATCACGTTACCAGGTAATAAAAATTACTCGGCGTTGTGGCAGCCGCCGTTCGGGCACATGACTCCCAATTGGTGGTTCGAAGTCGTCGAGAAGCCCGAGCCCGGGCAGTACCGATTCCTACAGTTCAGCGTGAAGGCGCTCGCTCCCGAGACGAAGGGCATCACGTTGCGAGTGGCTCCCAATCACTACGGCGGCATCGCGGTGCATCTGGGAGAAGCGACGAAGTCCGAAGGTGCGGTCCTGCATCAAGCTTCGGGAGCTGTTCCCTTTGAGTGGCACACGGTGACGGTCGATCTGTGGGAATTGTTACCTGACAACCAGCGGGGCAAGCCGTTCAACATCGGAGCGATGACGCTGGGCACCGTCGGCGGCTCGGCGGCAGTGGATCGAATCCGGCTCGGTCGCACGAAGGATGAATTGTTGAAATAGTCGTTAGATGGAGTGAAATCAGACACCGAAGTGCCCAAGCAATTTGTCGTTCGCGAAGCGTTCTGACTTTGTTCAAAGACTGAGTTACTTGGTTTAGTAACATCGACCTTGGGCGACGGCTGTCAGGTCACTCGGGCTAGGCACGATCTTCAGGGATCCAGCTCGGGGCGAACTCTTCTCAGGTGATTGACTAGCGCCAGTTGGCTTCGTAGGGTTCGATGCGTAAACGACCGCTTATTCTTCCCCGCCTACCTGCCTTCCTTCGCAAGCACCATCCATGAAACGAATCGCACTCGCGGGCTGCGTGATCGCAGCGTGTCTCGCTACTGGTTCTGTTCGCTCTCAAGACGATGTGACTAAGCCTAAAGGGCCAACTCAGTCGCAAGGGTCGATCATCGAGGATCGGTTTGCTCGCAAGTTGCTTGAAGCAGGCGACTCGCGCATGGCGGCGGATGAGACTGCTAAGGCTGTCGAGATTTGGCAGTCGGTTATCGAGCGTTATCCGCGCAGCAAGGTGCGGTATGAGGCTCATATTCGGCTCGGGAATCATTTCCTCGATCGCGAGCGGGCTTATGACAAAGCGCGCGTGCAATTTGAGCCCGTCGCTTCTGAGGACAATCGCGATGAGGATCAACGCGCCGAAGCGACGCTGAAGATGGGCGTCTGTTTTTATGAGGCTCGCAACTTCGGCAAGTGCTTTTCGGTGATGCGCGATGTCATCGAACGCTTCCCGGTCAGCAAGCATGTCAATCAAGCCTACTACTACATTGGGCTCGGACACTTTCAGTTGGGGCATTACTCACGAGCGATCGACGCTCTCGAAAAGGTCGGCACGTCGCTCGGTGAGAATGATACTCAGATCGAGAAGGTCGAAGCCGGTAAGCGGCTGTTCGTGAAGATCGAGGATGCGGATCTCGCGGCGCTCAATGCAGGCGATTCCGTCAACGTTGAATGCAAAGCAACGAGCGGCGACGTCGAAGTCGTGAAGTGCTTCCCCGTTGGACGCAATGTGAGGATTGCTGTCTCTTATACACATCTGACGCTGCCGACGAAGGCTTAGGTGTAGATCTCGGTGGTCGCCG
>OMIV01000049.1 GCA_900299185.1 Planctomycetaceae bacterium | reverse complement strand
GATGCGCTTGTGACTCTGCAAGACGTTTTTGCTCGTTGGCACGAAACGCGAGGAATGTTGATAGCACACCCAAAATCGCGATCACACCGGCGACGCTCCCAGCGAGTATCTTCCAATTGCGAGCTAGGCGATTCGCTTGCTTAATCCATTGGATCTCATCGTCATCAAGTTCTTTAGGCCGCTTCTTCGGCCAGTCACGCGCGACGATGCGTTGGGGACTGGTGAGGCCGGTCCATTTCTTGCCGCTGTCTTCGGCAGTTTTTTGAGAGCGGCGGACGTCGCGGCGCCAACGCAAGATGTCGGCGGATCCACGTAGCCAGGAGTTGAGTTTCTCCCACGAACGGAAGAGTGCTTCGTGAGCAACTTCGAGAGTCACGACGCCATCGTGCTCGGACTTGATGAGCAAACAAACGTTGGGAGACGAACTCTTCCAAGATCGGTTTGGCCACCGGATCTAAGTCTTGCCAACGCGCGGTGAGGCGGACGAAGTCGCCCTTGTCGTTGATCTCGACCAGATGCTTTACGAAGCACAGCCGGACGGCGGACTCAACGCTCGATGATGTCTCCACCGAGGGCATCACTTTCTCGGCGGTTTCTTTGATGGCCCCCTCCATGCCGCGCATATCGAGGTACTCGTGCAGCTCAAGCAACTTGTCTCCGCCGTGCTTGCGATAGAGCTTCTCCAACGTGAAGGCGAGCAGCGGCAGTGCGTCGGTTGTCGGTGTGTCCTGCTTCAGGCGCTCGACCAATTCGGGCGCCACCGTGACATGCGCTCGACAAGCAGGCTTCTCAATCACGTTCTCAAGTTGCTCGGCGGGTAGTGGACCCAATCGCCACGGATGAAAGATCGGCGTTTTGAGCGCATGCGGATGCCGCTCGTAGACGTCGAGGTAGTCCGAACGCAGCGTGCCAATGACCAACAATCGGTCGTCGCGAGCCTGACAGAGGTGTTGCAAGAAGTTCAGAAACTTTGAGGCACGTGATCCGGCGGACGGCGCCAGAAATTCTTCGAACTGGTCGATCGGCAGTAGCACCGTCGCACGACTGACTCCGCAAGCAATGGCGAGATCTCGGCAAGCGTCGAAGTATGCCTGCGCGGCTTGAACAGGATCGTTGTTTGCGAACCGCTCACGTAACGCGACTCGATCGGGAACTCGCTGCGCGACGTTGTCAGCGGCTTGCGGATATCTCGCCACGATGTCATCGGCCAGCGTTTCGAACAGCGCGTTCTCATAGTCACGCCGACCAAAACGCAGAGTGGACATCACGAGCCATTCGTCGCGCGCCGTTACATGTTTCACGCGAGGCAACACACCCGCCATCAGCAGCGACGACTTTCCGCTTCCGGAACCGCCGACGATCATCAAGAGTCGCGGCACGCCCTTCGTTCGCATCTGACGCAACTCTTCCACCACCGCGTGCGTCTCACGCTCACGTCCGAAGAACACTGCAGCATAGCGTTCGTCGAACGCATGCAGGCTGGGAAAGGGGCACTCATCCGGCTTGCCGTTGGCGTCCTTCAACTCGGGATTCGGCCACGGCAGATGATCCTTTGGACCAAGTCCCTGAGCTTCCAAGTCTTGAAACAGTCGCTCAAAGGCAGCCTCGCGTTGAGCGTCGTCTGGTTGGTTGATCAAGACTGCTTGATAGACCGACAACGAGCTGCGATCGCATTCTTCAAGCACGATCGGAAAGATCTGCTTGCCCGCCATCTTCGCGGCTGCGAGTTCCGCGAAGCACCACTTCGATGCCAGCCAGTTCGGCGAGCACAGAACGAGCAACGCCCGGCAGTCGCGCAAGTTGTCGTAGATGATGGTCTCCCACTTCTCACCGAGCTTGATGCCCGAACGTTGATCGCTGTCGAGAAACTGTTGCTCGCACGAATAACCGCGTTCGCGAAGTCGGCGTTGAAGATCCAAGGCCGAGACTTTGTCTTGAGTGCTATGGCTGATGAACAGCATCGTTGGCCCTTCGTGATGCGAAGTCTGTGAGTGAGTTTGTTCGAACTGCGTGAACCACGAGCCCTGCGAACCGAATTCGTCCTCTTCGAGCCAGTGACAAACGAGACGAATCATTGAGGTTGATTGCGGCGATAGTCGGTCGAGATGAGATGGCGTTATTGGCGAGACTTAATTCCAGGCAGCATGGATTGGCTTCGGCAGAGCGTGGTTCGAACTTCCACATCGAAAGCGCAGGAGTTCCGAATCAGTCCGTTGAGACAAGGACGAAGTTGTGCGAGAGGCCAAAACGGTCTCGACGACGGATCGTTGAACGCATTCACCAGCTCTCAGTTCGTCACGTGGCAGCGGATATTAACTGCCTCAATGAACCCAGCCAGTTCATGGCACATCGTCTTAATTCATGACGGTCGCAAAGTTGGTTGCGGCTTCGATGAGTTGAGCAGCAGCACTTGGAGCATCGATTGATGCAGACGAGGTGACGGAACTTGGCCGCGTTCCGTGGTGAGAGTGATCGAGTCCGCTTTTTGTACTTGGCTGGGTGATGAGCGAGTTGGGTGACGTCGGGATGCGAGCAGTTTACTTTCCGATCGACACGCAGAGTGTGTGATGAAAGTGTCGCGAGTTAACTTTTGCGGAGCCGTCATGCAGAACGTTGAGATCGCTCAGCTCTTCGAAGAGTTGGCAGACTTGTTGGAGATTCAAGGTGCGAACGTCTTTCGGCTGCGGGCTTATCGCAATGCTGCGCGTTCGCTCGAAAGTATGACGGCCTCGATCACGGATCTCGTCGAGCAAGGCCAGTCGCTCACCGAGTTGCCCGGCATTGGCAAAGACCTCGCCGAGAAGCTCGTCACGATCGTGCAAACGGGCGAGCTGCCGCAGTTGAACGAGCTGCGCAGCGAAGTCCCAGCAGGCGTCGTGCAGATGCTCCGCATTCCCGGACTCGGCCCGAAGCGCGTCGCGCAGCTCTTCAAGGAGCTGAACCTCACAACGCTCGAAGCCCTGAAGGCGGCAGCAGAGGGCGGTGAGATCTCGAAGCTCAAAGGCTTCGGAGCGAAGACGACGCAGATGATTCTCGAAGGACTCGAACTCATCGCTCAGGCGGGTAATCGGTATTACCTTGCGGACATGCAGCCGTCGGTCGAAGACATCGTCAAGACACTCGGAGCACTGCCGTGCGTCGAGCAAGTCAGTGCGGCCGGCAGCTTTCGTCGTCGCAAAGAGACGGTCGGCGATTTGGATGTGCTCGCGACTTCGACCGATCATGCCGCCGTCATGGACGCACTCGCGGGGCATGCCCTCGTTGAAAAGGTGCTCGCTCGCGGCGAGACGAAGCAGCGCGTGCGACTGCGTAGTGGCATCGAGCTTGATCTGCGAGTCGTCCCGAATGAGTCGTACGGCGCGGCGATGCAGTACTTCACGGGCTCGAAAGAGCACAACATTGTGATTCGGCGGCGGGCTCAAGAACGCGGGCTAAAGGTCAACGAGTACCGTGTCTTTCGCGACGAGCAATATGTCGCGGGCCGCACCGAAGAGGACGTCTACGCGGCGGTCGGCTTGCCGTTCATCCCGCCGGAACTGCGTGAGAATCGCGGCGAGATCGAACGAGCGGAACGCGGCGAGCTGCCGAAGTTGCTCGAACTCAGCGACATGCAAGGCGACTTACACATGCATACGACCGCGACCGACGGCACGGCCAGCATTCGCGAGATGGCCGAAGCCGCGAAGGCGCGCGGGCTCAAGTACATCGCGATCACCGATCACTCGAAGCGCGTCACTATGGCGAATGGACTCGATGCCGATCGGCTGCGAGCTCACTGGCGCGAGATCGACAAAGTCCGGTCGCAGGTCAGCGGTATCGAGATCCTCTGCGGCATCGAGTGCGACATCCTCGAAGACGCGACGATGGACTTACCCGACGATGTGCTCGCTGAAGCAGACTGGGTCATCGCAGTCTTGCACTACGGACTGAAGCAGCCGCGCGAGCAGATCAACAAGCGGCTGATGACCGCCATTCAAAACCCGTATGTAAGCGTCATCGGTCATCCATCGGGCCGCATCATCGGCAAGCGACCGGGTGCCGACATTAGCTTCGACGACATCCTGAAAGCTGCTTTCGATCACGGCGTGATGATGGAGATCAACGCGCATCGCAGCCGACTCGATCTCGACGAAGTGCATGCCGCCGCGGCAAAAGATCGAGGCATCCCCATCGTCATCAGCACCGACGCGCACAGCGTGCATGGCTTCGACGAAATGCAGTTCGGGGTCTTTCAAGCCCGCCGCGCAGGGCTCGAAGCCCAAGACGTCGCGAACGCGCAGAGCTTTGAGCAATTCAAGAAGAGACTGCGTCGCGGGAGAGCTTAAAGACATTGAAACGCTGAGGTCGCGAAGCACGCAGAGGACTTCTCGTTCCCAGGCTCTGCCATTTGAAGTTGCGATTTTTCTGTCTTTAGCCCCAACGGGGCGACCATAAGCCAGCCCAGGGCAACGCCCTGGGTTGGCGATTCACCCGAGAAATCTAGCCCCTGAAGGGGCGACCCTACGCATCGAAACGGAATAGAGCCGCCCCTTCAGGGCTACAAGATCTTTGACGAACACCAACCCAGGGCGACGCTCCCGTTGGTCGCTTGCCCTGGGCTAGCTTATTACTGCCCCTTTTGGGGCGCAGAACACAGATAGCACAACTTCAAAAACACCGCCTGGGGACGCACACGCGGAGGCTCTGCCTCACGATTCATCTTAGCCATCTCAATGCCACTGTCTGCTGGCACCTTGCGCTGGCGAATTTGCATCTGAGGCGCGATGAGGCAGAGCCTCAGGGCTTCCGTTCCCAGGCGGAGCCTGGGAACGAGTGAAACGCGTCTCACAACAGACACATCGTTGATCGCGATTGGCGAGCAACGTTACGGCAGTTCCTTGATGCGGATCTCTTTGTAGGAAGCTTCGGAGGCTGGGCCGCTGTGGATTTGCAGGCCAATGATTCCAGAGTCATCGATGCCCTCGTCCTTCTCGGTGAAGTCGACGGTTTGCACTCCGTTGACCCAGATTTGAATATGCGGACCTTCGGCACGGATCACGAAATCGTTCCAGCCACCGAGCTTCACGGCTGGTTGCACTTTGTCTTGAGGACCGACAACCAGGAACTTCTTGCGGCGCGATTCGTCGTAGAGCGAACCCCAGATGACGTCCTTGCCCATCATTCCCATGTCGCACTGATAGCCGCTGACTTCGTGATGATTGGGAATGCGTTTGGTGCGGAACTGAATGCCCGCGTTCGCACCTTCTCCCACCAACTTCGCTTTCAGACGCAGCTCGAAGTTCTTGTAGGTCTTCTCGGTGCAGAGGAACTCGTTGTTCGGGATCTTCTCTTTCAGCGTGCCTGCGACGACGGCTCCGTCTTCGACTCGGAACCACTTCAGCTTGCCTTCCCAACCAGTCAGCGTCTTGGCGTCGAAGAGCGGCTTGAAGCCGTCCTTTGAATCGTCGGCGTGCAACACCAACCCACAGAGGGAAACGCTGAGCACGAGTGCTACTCGCAGCAAAGATTTCATGAGATGTCCTTCGTCAGAATGAAACTTGAGGTACCTAAAATTCGAGGCGACGCACCGCTGCTCGATGGTCTCGAAGTTCTCTTATGGCCTCTCTATGAATTTGAAAAGTAGGCGAACCGACATTGTGATTGCGGTCACGCAACCGTCGCCTCGGTTGCCGACAGTGAGGTCAATCGGTTACCCCACCACGGGCATTATTCACACATCCTTGGTGAGCACTTTCGAGGTTCGTATGACGGCTCTGGTTTCTCGACGTGACGTCTTGGCGTTGGCTGCGGCCTCGCTGTGTCCGGTGTCTCAAGTGATCGCTCAAGAGCGACCCGCTCCCGCTCGGCAGCGATGGCGCATCGGCGTTTCGACGTACTCGTTCTGGCACTTCAAAGGCGAGCCGGTCTCGATCGAAAGCTACCTCGAACAAGCCGCTGACATGGGCTTTGACGGTGTCGAGATTCTGCACGTCCACATGGAACAAGCTGCGAAAGCTGCCGGAGGATCGGTCGATCTGCCCTATCTGCGACGCATCAAGCAACGAGCCTTCTCACTGGGCCTCGACCTGATGGGCTTCTCCACTCATCAAGGCTTCGTCACACCCGATGCCGACAAGCGGAAGTCGAACATCGAACACACCGAGCGTTGTTTGGAGCTGGCGTATGAACTCGGCATTCCGACCATTCGAGTCAACACGGGCCGCTGGGGTACGTCCAAGAACTTCGACGAACTGATGGCCAACAAAGGCATCGAACCGCGTTTGGCGGGATACACCGACGATCAAGGCTTCGAGTGGGTCAACGACAGCTTCCAAAAGCTGCTGCCCAAGGCCGAGAAGTGTGGCGTGGTGATGGGACTCGAAAACCATTGGGGACTCGGCCGCGACGCAACGGGAGTCTTGCGTGTCATTGATTCGGTGAAGTCACCGTGGCTGAAGGTCACGCTTGATACCGGCAACTTCCTCGAAAACTCTTACGAGCAAATGGCAGCGATCGCTCCTCAGGCTGTGCTCGTGCAAGCGAAGACATACCCCGGCGGTGGCGAGTGGTACTCGCTCGACATCGACTATCAGAAGGTGGCCGACATCCTGCGAGCGGCGAAGTATCGCGGCTACATCTCGCTGGAGATGGAAGGAAAAGAAGCCCCCGCGACCGCAGTGCCGAAGAGCTTAGAGATGCTGCGTCGCGCGTTTGGTTAGGCGACGGGACACTCCACCGAAGGACTTGCTGATTGAAGCGGGGTCAGGCACTTCGGAAATTCGGAATTAGGCGGAAGGTTGCCGCGATTGCAGGCCAAGACATCCTCCGCACAATTCCGAATTTCCGAAGTGCCTGACCCCGCTGCGTTACCCGACGAGACATGAGGCAGAGCCTGGGATCGAGTAGCGTCCCCCTGTAGCAAGACTTACGGCAACGTCTTCATGTAGGCGTACAAGTCGGCGAGGTCTGCGGGAGCGAGGCCCTTCAGCAAGCCGCTGGGCATGAGCGATTGAGGCACGCGACGGCGCGATTCGATATCGATCGTTTCGATGCGGAAGGTTTGGTTCGGAGAGTTTCTCAACAGCAGACCGTCGACCGATTCATAGATGACAAGGCCCGATCGAGCTTTGCCGTCCTTCGTTTCGATCATGGTGGTTTGGTAACGCGGCGAGACATCCCGATTCGGCAGCACGATGGCCGTAAAGAGATCCTCACGAGAGAAGCGGCCTGCGATGCCAGCCAAGTCCGGCCCCAACGCTTTGCTGCCGCCATGACATTGCACGCACGATCGTTGTTCAAACAACTTTCGTCCGCGAGCAGCATCGCCCTTGGCCCAATCGACTTTCTCCATCATCTCTGCCAACAACTTCTGCTCGTCTCCGGCTACTCCTTCGGCAACCTTCATCGCTTCAGGAAAGTTCTTGCGCATCCAGTTGTCCCAACCGGCGATCGCTTCCGGCTGAGGCTTGTAGCCCGCCTCGCCAAACTCAAATGGAAGTTTTTCTCCAGTGTGTTTCATCAGCAGCTTCACGGCCTTCTCGCGAGCAGCGAACTCGTTCTTGTCCGCCCCGAGTCGCCTCAAGCATTTGAGAAGAGCCACCAATTCGGTTTCATCAGGAGTGCCCTTCAGTGCCGACAGCGCATCAATGCACGCCGAGACGGCTTCCACTTGTGAGGACTCCAAACCATCGACAAAGAGTTGGCGATCGCGCAGTTCGGGCTTAGCTGCCAGCACCTGTAGCACCGCCGCTCGAACGCCGTAGTTCTCGTATTGAGCCCGCACCAGTTGCCGATGCTCAGGCAGCGTCGACTCGCCAACGATGAAGGCCACATCGTTGGTCCATTGGTAGTCCTTATCGGCAGAGATCTGCTTCACGAAGCCGGCGATGGCCGTCGTCACATGCTCGGCAGGAAGCTGACTCATGAAGAGCACATGACCGGGGAAACCAAAGTTCGGTCGCCGCGACATCACGATCGGCAGCACAGGATCTTGATCAACCAGGGCCTTGAAGAGTTCTCCCAGTCGAGGTTCCCAGTTGGAATCTTGAGGCAGCTTGCGAGCTCGCAACTTGGGCTCGATATCAACCAAACCCTTCGCGATCTGATCGGTGTGTTTGGCTTCGCGATCAACTGGGATGCGTGCCGCGACCAGCAAGTAATGCAGGTCATCCGTGGGATGCGACTCGTCGGTGATCTTGGCCAAGACCTTGTTGAGCAACTCGGGATTGAAGGGCTGCAACATCGCCAGCAACCGCGCGAGTTCGTAGTCCAATCGCGTATTGCCTGTCGGGAACGACTCAGCCAACGAGATGCGATACGTGTCCAATTCTCGTTCGGCAGTTTGCAGATCCAGCGCGGGTGCGTAGCTCTCGAACGCCGCCGGGACTTTGCCGATGGCTCCGCAGTCACCAAGGCCCATCTGCATCAACCGAATCGCTTCGAGCTTCAAGTCGGGATTCTCGCTCTTCTGAAGAACGAGCATTCCGATCTTGAAGGCGTAGGTATTCACACCGGGCTTGCGACCGAGGTAACCGAATGAGTTGGTTAAGCCGGCCTGAAAGCCATGCTTGCTCGCATACACCGAGAGCTTCTTAAAGCCTTCCGCATTGAGGAGCGGAATGATTCGCGCCGCCGCCATGCGATCATCAGGCGTCGGGGCCTTCAAACGCGGTCCCAAGGCTTCGACCACTTGATCCGCATCAACGGACTTCAGGCTGCCCAATACTTCGGCGGCTTCGCGTCCGACGAAGCCATCGGAGTCCGCCAGAAACTTCGCCAACAGACCGACGTTCTCTGCCGGTGCCTTCGTCCGTTGCAGAGACCACAACGCCCGAGATCGAACATCAGGAGTCCCGTCGGACGCAAGCTGGTCAACGTCACTCGCCGCCAGACCGCCGAACAGCTCGGTCACAATCTCAATAGCTCGCACTCGTTCGACCGTCGGTCGAGAATGATCAGCAATCACCTTGGCAAACGGAGCAGCTCCCAAGCTCTTGGCCAGCGGCTCCCAAACCTGACGTGACCAACTCGCTAACGGTTGAGGTGCTCGCAAGCAGGCCGCGAGCTGACCTTTCGCCGAGGTCACGTCGCCCGGCCATGTGTACTCGTTCTTACCGCCACTGCTGGCCGTGACTCGATAGACGCCGCCACGAGTACCTCGACCGCCGACACTGACATACAAGCTGCCGTCGGGTGCGACTTCCACATCGGTCGGAGCGAAGCCAAAGCCCCCTGCCCCAACTAGGAAGGCCGACGACGCTCCTTGATAACTGCTCTCGCCGCGCTGCAACTGCAAGTTGAGCACTCGACCGTAGGTCCAATCGAGCACGAACAACGAGTCTTGAAACGACTTGGGGAATTGAGTGTGTCGATAACACACCACCCCGGTCGGAGATGCTCGGCCAAAGTCAGCAACGACCGGGCACATATCGACGAAGTAATCAGGCAGCTTCCATTGCCGAGACACCCAACCGGCATGAGCACCAGGTGTGAGATGCAGAACTCGATTGGGGCGATACCACGGCAACGAGACTTCTCGTTCGTCGTCACTATCAAACGTGAAAACATCGCCGCGCGCGTTGAAGGCGAAGTCGTAAGCGTTCCGCATGCCGTGCGTGACAACTTCGGCTCCAGAGAGATCCGGCTTGAAGCGCATTAGCACTCCCGCCTGAGGCTCCTTCACAGGTGATGTCGGCAACGTGACGAAACGTCGGTCGATCCCCGAATCATTGCCGGCAATCACATACCACCAACCGTCCGGCCCCTTCTGAATCGAGTGCACGTGATGTTCGTTACCGGTCTTCAATTTGAGAAAGACATCGGGCGGACCGTCGGCCTTGTCGTCTCCATTGGCATCTCGATAACGCAGCAAGCCTTCATCGCCGATGCAGAGCAGATCGCGACCGAGGAAGTACATCCCTTGAGCGCCCGTCTTGGGGCCGTCGGCGAAGATTTTGGCAGTGTCTGCTTTGCCGTCGTTGTTGGAGTCGATGAGGATCTTCACATAGCCCGGCCCCGACACGACGACTCGGCCTTGCGAATCAAACGTCATGCAGAACACGTCATGTGCTAACTCGTCGTCCGCGAAGAGCGACACGTTGAATCCATCGGGAGCTTTAAGCCCGATCGACGTTTGAGCTTGAGTCGTCTCAGCGCAGCACAGAAGTCCGCAGGCCAGCAACAGCAGCGATCTAGCCCGATCGCACAGATTGGTCCGCATGAATCGAGGTCCGTCTCTCAGCGAGGAAATTTATCGGAGTGGTGGGTGCGCGAGTCGCTCCGCAGAAAACCTGCCAGCCCGGTCAAGACCAGCAAGCAGAGGCGGACTCTAGGACCAGGTCCGCTTCCGCGCGAATAGCGATGCGCGAGCCCGCAACTCGGCCGCCTCCCACTCGTTCCCAGGCTCCGCCTGGAAACGCGCCGACGGAGGCTCTGCCTCATGATCCGTCTTGGCCAAGTTCGCTGCTTCGTCTTGCCAGGCGCAGAGAACGATTGATGCCGCAATGAAAGATCGACGAGGCAGAGCCTCAGGATTTGCATTCCCAGGCGGAGCCTAGGAACGAGTCAGACTTCGCTCGCGAATACGACCAGTGCGGACTTAAGGTCCACTCGTCGTCCTCTCATTTCTCACACGGAGTTCTTCATGCCTCGCTTCTTTGTGTTATTCGCGCTGTTGACACAACTCGCACTGCCAACGCTTCCTCAATTAGCAGCCCAAGAGCCGCTGCGGCGCATCGCATTTGGATCGTGTGCCAAGCAAGACAAACCCCAACCGATCTGGGATTCGATCGTCGAGCTTAAGCCGCAACTCTTCCTCTTCATCGGAGACAACATCTACGGAGACACCGAGGACATGCAGCTCCTCAAACAGAAGTGGGATTTGTTAGGAGCACAGCCGGGATACCAAAAACTCAAACGCCAATGCCCCGTGCTGGCGACGTGGGACGATCATGATTTCGGAGCCAACGATGCGGGGGCCGATTACCCGAAGAAGCGCGAATCTCAGCAGATCTTCCAAGACTTCTTCGACGTCCCCAAAGACAGTCCTCGCCGCCAACAAGAAGGTGTCTATCACGCAGATGTCATGGGGCCGCCGGGCCAGCGAGTGCAGATCATCTTGTTGGATGCTCGCTACTTCCGCAGCAGGCTGAAGACCGGCTTCAAACCCAGCGAACCCGGCGAAGGCTATCGTGGCAAGTACCTTCCCAATGACGACCCCGAGGCCACGGTGCTGGGTGAGGCTCAATGGAAGTGGCTCGAACAACAACTCAAGGTTCCCGCCGAGTTGCGGGTGCTGTGTTGCAGCTATCAGTTCTTGCCCGACGAGCACGGCTCTGAAGCCTGGGGCAACTTCCCGCTCGAACGAAAGCGGATGCTGAAATTGATCCGCGACACCAAAGCCCAAGGCGTCGTCATCATCAGCGGCGATCGACATCTGGCAGAAGGCATGAAGCTCGCCCCCGGCCCCAACGCACTGAGCTACCCTCTTTACGAGATGACATCGAGCAGCCTCAACGCACCCAGCGGCAACATGACCAAGGCTGGAGTCAGGTTTGCCACCGAGGTCAACTCTTACCGAGTCGGCCTAACTTACTTCGACACCAACTTCGGCATGATCGACATCGATTGGTCGCAGCCCTCGCCCGTCATCCGCATGCAAGTGCGTGACGAAGCCGGAGGCGTGGTGCTCCAGCAACGCTTCTCACTCGCAGACTTGAAGTGATTTGACAATTGACGAGCAGCTAGCGACACATCGCCTGCCACGTTTCTGAACGCATCACCTGCGCACACAGTGCAAGGCGATGAACTTGAAAGCGTGGAGAAGGCACCGATGCGGATGTCGGAGCCAAAGCAGGACGGACCACGACTGGGCAAGACAAACAAGATCGGCAACGGACGCAGAATTCTTCAAATCGGGAGTGAAGTGCGTCTTGAACATGGCCAGCCACGCCCATTGCAGTCCGACCGTCGAGGGGCCTCTTAAGAGTTTGAAGGATTGCCATGTTGCTGAAGTCTTGGTGCGTGTCGCTAGAGAATGTCGTTGGAGCAAAGCATCCAGTCGCGCGTCGTCGCCGTAAGTCACGGTCCTATGTGGAAGGGCTCGAAGCGCGGCAACTCTTGTCCGCTCAAACCTTCACAGCTCGGCAGTTGGCCTCACCATTCGGGCAAGTGGCTGCTGCTCAGCCGAAGCCGCAAGAGTTGTTCGACCAGAACTTCGGCTATCAACTTCAGAAGCCCACATTCGAAGTCACTCCCGGCTTCTCTCCGAAGTTAATGCAGATCACTGACTTCACGGCTCAACCGGAAGGTGAAGCATCCAACGTCAATGGGGCCAACGACACCTACGCGAGCGGCGAGTTGTTGCCGAACTTCGGGACGGGTGCCGGACAAGAAAATGCCTACGACATTTCCGGTCGTCTGAATTCCGAACTTCCGATTCCCAGCCGAACGGTCGCCTCTCGCGAAGGCGATAGCTCTCAAGCGACCGCCAACGAGACTCAATTATTGTTGAATCAGTCTGTGAGTATCAGTGGAGCGATCACGGCTGACGCTCCAGTCTGGGAACTCGCACCGGACCGCGATGTCGACGTGTTCGTCGTTCGCAACGTCCGCGCTGGTGAAGGAGTTTATGTGCAAGTGCAAGGGGCGAGCGGCAGCAGCCTTTCGCCGGCGCTGTTTGTGGAAAACGAAGATGCAGGCTTCGTTGCTGCGTCAGCCTTCACTGTTGATGGCGGACAGAAGCTGGGATTCGAAGCCCCCTTCGATGGCGATTACTACATCGAAGTCACGTCAGCTTTCGATCAATTCCCGACGTCAACCGGTGCCTACACAGGGCAGATCTCTCGCATTTCGTCGCTCGATCAAGACACCTACGTCTTTGATTTACGAGCCGGTGATGTCATCGGAGTCGGCGTTAATGGAGCCCCGCAAACGGTGTCGTTGCTGGGGCCCGATGGCAAATTAATCGTGAACTCTCCATTCCCGAGCTTCTTCGGGGAAACGAACTCGCCACTGCCACGAACGGGCAATGCGACCGCCGAATACATCGCCAAGACAGACGGTCGATATGCGGTCCAAGTTGGTGGAGCACTCGGTGACTACAACTTGGAAGTGCGTGCGGCTCGACCAGGACTCGAACAACAACCGATCGGCGCGAAACAAGTTCTGTATCTGGACTTTGATGGAGCAGCAGTTACACCCGAAACATTCGGCGGCTTTGGACCAGCTTCGGACTTGTCTCCCTTGTCGAGCTTCTTGGCCGGTTGGGGACTGACCGCCTCTGATGAGGCCGCTGTCATCGATGAAATCACGGCAGTCGTTCGCGAGAACTTCGCAGACATTGGAGCGGCGGGCATCAATGGAGACTTCGACAAGACCGGCGTGAATGGTGATTACGACTTAGAGATCGTCACCAGTCGCGATCTGCCCGACCCGTTTGGCCTGCCCTATTACAGTCGCATCGTGGTCGGCGGCACGATCGGTGAATTGGGTATCCCGACGATCGGCATTGCTCAGTCGATTGATGTCGGCAACTTTGACACAGAAGAAACGGCAGTCGTGTTGCTGGATCTCTTAAGCGCCGAGGCAGGCGATCCTAATTCCATCAACAGTCTGCCACTGGCGTCGAACGCTTCCATCATCGACGCAGTCGGTACCGTGGTCGGCAACGTGATCTCGCATGAAGCCGGTCACATCTTCGGCCTCTGGCATACGCATCCCTACAACGACGTGCAGAGCATCATCGATTCGGGAGCCCAAGGGATTCCAAGCCTGGCAGGCGTAGGCCCGGATGGCATCTTCGGAACCGACGATGATGTCGATGTCGACTTCGTGACGGATGCCTACAACCCCGATGAAGGCAAGATCGGCGATGAGGAAGGCCAGCTGCTCTTGGCGTATGGTCTTTCAGCTGGGACGATAAATACACCGCTGCCAGTGGCCTACGACTACGGCGACGCACCCGCTCCTTATCCGACAACTCAAGAGGTCAACGGAGCCCGACATCGACTCGTTCCGGGGGTGTCGTTAGGTAACTTGAAGGATGCGGAATCGAACGGCGTTCCGAGCTTCCGTGCCACTGGAGATGACATCACACACGGCGACGACGAAGACGGAGTTGAGTTCGTTGAGATCTTGCGAACTGGAGTCACAACACCCATCAATGTGACGGCTTCGACCAACGGCTTCCTCAATGCATGGTTCGACTTCAACTCGGACGGCGATTGGAATGATGCTGGCGAACAAGTCTTCGTCGACACTCCGTTAAGTTGGGGCGTCAATGCATTGAGTGTCAGCACACCCAACGATGCTTCGATTTCGCGGCAATTCTCTGAAACAGCGGCAGCACGCTTTCGATTCACGACGACCAGTTCACACGGTTCGCTGACACCGACAGGCTCTGCTGATGATGGTGAAGTCGAGGACTACCCGCTCACGATTCTGAAGGACGTTGTTATCACTGCGGACTCATTTATCGGGCTGGCGAATGACGGTCGTCCCGATGTGTTCCTCGTCCAAAGTGATCTTTCCAGTCTGTCCGTCACGATTCTGGTGCCGGGGGTTGGCTATCAAACTTCGAGCTATCCGCTGTCTGAAATCAACAACCTTCGTATCGTAGGCTCCAACGATGACGACTTACTGAAGGTTCGCAGTGCGGCCGGCATTTTCGGTCTGCCATCTGGAGGCATCACGTTCGATGCGGGAGGCAACATCAATGGAGACGAACTTCAATTTGCGGATGCGTTTGAGGGCTTCTTCGAAGACTTGGTTGGATACTTCCCGAGCGACACCGAAGCCAAAGCGGGCCGCCTCTCTTATCCGTACTTGGTCGGGCCATCCGATCCACAAGGCATTGAATTCCACGGGGTTGAGAAGGCCACCGTGCAAGACGTCGAGAATGTCGTTTACGAACTGTCGCCTCAAAATGACAACGTCTTGATTACTCCTAAAGCCAACGGGCTGGTGCAGTTCATTGGCACTCAAGGCACCGTTGCCGCAACTCCGCTGGGAGTGCGCGGCATGAAGTCACTCGATATTTTCGAACACGGTTTAGCGAGCGAAACGTATATGGGGACCGGTAATGACCGGATCACGCTGCGAGGTAACCTCTCGCTGAACGTAGTCGGAATAGGAACCGGATCGGGCAACGACGTCATCGACTTCAGCAAGTTGATTGCGGGTTCTATGCAAGTCGCTTCAGGTGAGGGTTCTGACTACGTCGCGACAGGAGCCGGAGCCGATGAGATCGTGGTCGACCCGCTCTTCACCGACGGCACTGGGAATGACTCGGTCTATTCGGGACTTGGCAACGACACGGTCTACTCATCGAGCGGAAGAGACTTGGTCTTCGGCGGAGCAGGTCGAGACTACCTCACCGATTTCGGCATTAGCCCTGACACGATTCATGGTGGTGCGGGCGACGACTTCATCTCGTCTGGGAATGACTTCTTTGGCTTCGACATCATTGCTGGCGATGAAGATCGAGTCTTCGGCGACGCTGGAAACGATCTCATTTACGGTGGTCAGTCAGACGACTATCTCGATGGTGGTGAAGGCAGCGACTTCATTCTCGGTGGTAGCGGCGATGACGTGATCGTGCTCGGTAGCGGCAACGACTTCGCATTAGGCGATGAAGGGGACGACGACATCTCGGGCGGTGCTGGCGACGATCGCATTGATGGTGGAAGTGGCGATGACTCGCTGCGAGGTGGTGCCGGATCCGACGCCTTGTTTGGCGGAGACGGCCGAGACATCCTTGATGGCAACGCTGGTCGCGACACGCTGTCTGGCGGAGCTGGCCGCAACACCATTCGGGCGGAACGAGGCGAGATCAACGAGGCCTTCTCGTTCGACTTCTTCACAGTCCTCGAAGAGCGACTCCGTCGGTTCTTTGGGATCTAACTCAAACGTCGCAGTTCAGTGACTTAATCGCAACGCGACCAGCACAAGTGATGTTGTGCGTCGAGCTACTCGCTACGACGACAGCCATCAGCCCTGCTGGTCCTGTTTGTTTTTATGAGACGACCTCGCATCGATGCGAACATGCATCCGCTCGCCTGTAATTTCTCCAACAGGGTTGCCGTTCGCTCGATGCCCTCTAACCATCCGCAGTTCGAATACACACTTCATCTGCGGCCTCCGCCAGCCGAGTTCGTCATGACAGAAACCGTTGAAACTCCATCGAACCAATCCAGTCCTCATCCAACTCGTCGTTCACGACGAACATGGATGTTGCTCGCCGCACTGGGCGGCATCGGAGCCATCTTTTTAGGAAGCGAGTACTTCATGGCCGGCATTCAAGTAGGCGACCACGCACCTGCGTTCTCGGGAGTCGCTCACACCGGGCAAAACGTGATGCTCGACGACTACAAGGGGCGGCAAACCGTCGTCGTCTACTTCTACCCCAAAGACGACACGCCCGGCTGCACGACTCAAGCCTGCTCGTTTCGAGATGCCTACGAAGATTTTTCAAAGGCGGGTGCAGCGGTGATTGGCATCAGCAGCGACTCGAACGACAAGCATCGCGAATTCGCCGAGCGGCGCAAGCTGCCCTTCCTCTTGATTGCCGACGAAGACGGCTCGCTACGCAAAGCGTTTGGAGTACCTAAGACGCTTGGCTTCTTGCCCGGTCGAGTGACCTACGTCATTGATCGCGACGGCGTCGTGCGACACGTCTTCAACTCGCAACTCAACGCAGGCAAACATGTGACTGAGGCGCTGCAAGTTGTCCGTCGCTTGAATGAAACGCCTAGTTCTTAGCCTGTCAGATGACGCAATTGTTACACATTAATCATCAGACAGTGGCGGCACACTTCTCAGTTTGTCTCACCAACTGATCGATTTGCTCGAGCACGCGATAGTCATGAACTTCCGGCGTCTCTACTTCGAGAGGGTCGTCGACGCACAACTTGTTGAGTCCATCGAAGGCCGCAACTTTGTAGCACTCAGTGATGGTCGGGTAGTTAAAGACGGCGTCGCGGAAGTAGTCGATGGTGCCGTTGAAGGCCATCACCGCTTGAGCAATGTGAATGATCTCCGTGGCAGACTCGCCGATGCAGTGAGCCCCCAGCAACTTCCGTGTTTCGCGATGAAACATCAGCTTCAACATGCCCATTTGCTCGCCCACGATCTGACCGCGAGCAATCTCACGGAACTGAGCACATCCGACTTCGTAAGGAACTTGTTTAGCAGTTAGAGCTTCTTCGCTCTCTCCAACCATGCCGATCTCGGGAATGGTGAAGAGTCCGTAAGGAATCGTTCCTAGTTCTGGCATCGGCCGCTTAAAGGCATGAGCCACTGCTCGTCGCCCCTGGACCATCGCCACGCTCGCCAACGCCGGCATCCCGACGACGTCTCCCACCGCATAAATGTGAGGAACTTCCGTTTGAAAGTTCGCATCCGCCTTCAGGCGTCCCCGAGCGTCCGGGTGCAATCCATCTGCAGGCAGATTCAATCCGTCCACATCGCCTCGACGACCGACAGCCATCAGCGCGGACTCTGTAACCAGTCGTTTGCCACTCTTGAGTTCAATAACCACGCGCCCCGGTCGATTGGATTCGATGCCCACGACGTCTTCGCCCAATCGAAACACCATTTCTAACGACCGAGCATGAAACAGCAGCATGTCGATAATTTCTTTGTCGCAAAACGAGAGCAGTCGTTCGCGACCATCAATGACCGTCACACGCACGCCCAATGTGGCGAACATAATGGCGTACTCCATCCCAATCACACCGCCACCAATCACCGCCATCGAACGCGGAATGGCTTCAAGGTCCAAGAGTTGGTCCGAATCGAAGATATTGTGGCCATCGCAAGGAATATAAGACGGACGATCGGGCCTAGTACCACACGCCACAAGCACTCGGTCCGTAGATAGCACGGTACGAGACGCCTCTTGAATGACCTCAATTGAATGAGGATCGAGGAAGCGAGCTTCTCCCGAGAAAATATCAATTCCATTGCGATCAAACTGAGCCTCGATGATCTCCATTTCATGCTGATTGACCTGAGCAATCTTCCGCTTCAAATCGGCCATCGTGATATGACGTTTTCGTCGGAACTGCTCGCCATAAACGTCTCGATGTCTAAAGCCCGACAAATGCAGAATCGCCTCACGCATCGTCTTCGACGGAATAGTTCCTGTATGCAGGCAGACGCCACCGATTCGTGACGAGCGACGTTCAATGATGGCGACCCGTTTTCCGAGTTTCGCCGCTGCGATCGCTCCCTTTTGGCCAGAGGGACCACTGCCAATGACCACAAGATCGTAATTCATGGTGTCGAGACTCTAAGAATGGATGAAGACGAGAAAAGCCCAGCGACCGACGCGTCGTCTACGAATGTCGCGACTGCGGTGCTTCTGAAAGATGCGACATCCATCCCAATTCGGCAGTCCGGCAGGATGATCGGATTCGGGATTTCGACCGACCTGCGAAACCTGTGTCAGCCATGCAGACGGCGCCCCGCCTCGATTGTCGGCGATCCCTTAGTACCGGAGGTCTTTCCAATGGATTTGGACTTAACTCAGTCGTCGACAAGTACTTTTCTCACGACCGCTCCATTTGGCATCCCGAAAGCGGAAACTGATTAGCGGTCAAAATGTCAAGATTTACCGATGCCGTTGACGTTACGTGATGCGGCGACATTTCGATTTCTATCAATTCCATCAAGGTTATCGGTCATATCGCGTGTCATGAGACAAACCATGCTAACTGTAACGTCAATGACGCTTGCTCTGATAACAACAATCGTTGGAGTCGATCACTGAAGTATGCCTAAGGAAACAAGGATGTTTCCATGCTTTTGGCGCCAGCAACGAGCAATGTTGGCATGCCATTCCAGAGATTCTTACGGCGCGTTCGCGCCCCCACAGGAGGTGGAGTGTGCTTCCTTCACGTTGGTTAGAAGGTTTTAAGAGTCAATTACTGGCTGGTCGAAGACTGCGTCGACGATCAAAGGCCTTCAAGTCAGTCCGAGTGGCTGTCCAAGAAACGCAAGCCCTGGAAGACCGGAAGCTTCTCAGCGCGACATCACTATTCGTCGCCGGAGAGTTTCAAATCCAATCGGACGCGAACGAGTCGATCACGGTCCGACCAAATCCCACCAACACCAGCCAAGTACAGGTTTTGGTCAATAACTCCCCGCTCCAGGGACAACCTCAGCTGCAAGCGTCACAGATTACTTCGCTCGTGATCGTCACTGGCGATGCCGAAAACACCGTCGACGTCTCAGCTGTATCCGCGACCTCATTTGCGAATTTGACCACTCTTTCGATCTCAACCGGGAACGGCAACGACACAGTGATCGGCAGCCCAGACTTCGGCGACATCATCGACACTGGACACGGCAATGACACAGTCGATGGACAAGGCGGCAACGACATCATCGATACCGGTGACGGCGACGACTCAGCAGTCGGCGGCAATGGCAATGACAATATCAACGCGGACGATGGCAACGACACCATTCAAGGTGGACTTGGAAATGACTCTATAACAGCTGGCGACGGCACGGACCTCGTTAGCGGTGGCGATGGCGATGACTCCATAACTGGCGATGACGGAGCAGACACAATCTCAGGCAATGCCGGTAACGACTACATCGTGGGTAATGGTGGAGCAGACGAACTCTCGGGTGATGACGGCGATGACACCGTTTTCGGAGGTGCTGGCGCGGACACCATGACCGGAGATCTCGGAAACGATTGGCTGAAAGGCAACGGTGCCAGTGACAGCATGACCGGCGGAGATGGAAACGACCGACTAGAAGGTGACGCCGGGGACGATTCAATAACCGGCGATATTGGCAATGATACGCTCATCGGTGGACTTGGAAATGACCGCCAAGTTGGCGGACAAGACGATGATTTGATTTTCGGTGGAGGGGGGAACGATTTCATTCTCGCAGACGGAGTTGACGCGACAGCCCAAGAATTTGGAGATGACACGGTCGCAGGTAATGCTGGCAATGACACAATCGTCGGTGGCCGAGGCGCTGATACTCTGGATGGTGGCACTGGAATTGACTTTGTCGCCAGTACATTCACCATTGAAACGCTGCCCCCTCCACCACCGCCACCAGCACCGCCAGTACCACCTCCACCAACACCAACGGGCGGAGCTTCAATTCAAATTCTAAACCCTGCGGTTGCGACAGGCGTAGGTGGAAATGTCGGAACGTCTGGCACGCTAACTTTCGGCTCGGGCGATGGTAGCTTGCAGATCAACAACATCGATGCTGCGGGTAACTTCTTTGGCACCCCGTTCGATCCACTCGGCACAACTTACGGGCAAGCTGATCCGTCATTTATCGCGGATTTCTACTTACGAATCGGCAGTGGCAACCAACAACTTCTCTCATCAAACGCACAACTCGCCGGTAACACGTCCGAGTTGAGAAGTACTTTCTCTCAGTCCAACTTGGACTTCTCCTTGGTCCAAACGGTGGGACCGTTGGATAACGCAACCGGTACAAGAATTGGTGCGTTGCTAACTCAAACCTACACCATTACTAACCCCGGCACTCAATCCATCACCTTCGACATTACGCGGTACACCGACTACCACATGTTCTTCTACCAAAATGTCAGTAATGATGGCGGCGGATTGCTACTCGATCCAAATGGCGTTGAAGTCTTCTTCGAGAGTACAAACACGATCGTTCCCGGAAGTTCGAACGCTTTTGTCGGAATCTCGGGAGTCGGCGGAACATCAACACCCACCGACCGTTATTGGCTCGCGGACCTCGGAACAGTAGTCCCGACACAGTACCCACTTCCAAATCAAATCGCCGGAGACACCGACGGCGACGGAATCGTCGACTCTCCAACAACCGACAACCGAATTGCGTTACGAAACTTCTTTACCATCGCGCCGGGTGCGTCAGCGACATATACAGCCCACACGGCATTTGGAACCGTTATTGCAATCCCCACCAATGTTGGACCGACAGGGCAAGCAGATTCAGCCACAACATTTGCTAACGTGCCAGTCACTTTCGATGTCGTTTCAAACGACAACGATTCTGACGGAGTCTTAGATTACACATCAATCCAAGTCGCGACGCCACCGGCCAATGGTTCTGTCGTGAGCTTGAATAATGGTCTCATGACCTACACGCCGAACACGGACTTTGCTGGTACCGACACGTTTACATACACAATCGCAGACGATGATGGCGCCCGCAGTGCGCCGATTACAGTGACGATCACCGTCAATCAGGGTAACGACAACGTTGGTGACTTGTTGTTAGGCGGCACCGAAGACGACACGCTCGTTGGTGGACTCGCTCAAGACACCCTTAATGGCCAAGCTGGCAATGATTCACTCTCTGGCGGCGCTGGAAATGATATTGAGTACGGCGGTTCTGGCGATGACGTCATCTTGGGGAACTCTGGTGATGACACACTCGCCGGCAACTCTGGCTCTGATACTCTAGACGGCGAAGCAGGCGATGACTCATTGGTGTGGCGAGGCGCATTGGATGGTTCAGACAGCTTCACGTCATCTGATGGTTTTGACTCTGCCATCGTTCAAGGTACGGCTGGATTCGACACAATGTCTGTTGCTGGATCTGGAAGCAACTTAGTTGTCACATTTGGATCAGCGGTACTAACTGTTGATTCAACAATCCGCGACGTGACAGTCAGCGGTGGCAACGGCGACGACGTCATCACTGTATCAGATATTAGCACAATCGGGCTGGCTTCTCTGACAATTAATGGAGAATCTGGTAACGACTTTATCAACGCAACGAGCGCTACTAACAACGCCGCAGTGCTATTCCTCAATGGAGGAACTGGAAATGACGGTATCCGGGGCGGAGCTGGAGCCGACTTCATCGATGGTGGAGATGGTAATGACAACATTTTTGGCCGAGGCGGAAACGATCAGATCAACGGGGGACTCGACGACGACGTGATTGATGCCGGTGACGGCAATGACCACTTCGATGGCGGCGATGGCTCCGACGTCATTAACGGCGGCAATGGAAACGATGTCGGAACCGGAGGAATTGGTAATGACTCAATCGTGGGCGACGATGGTAATGACAGTATCTCCGGCGGTTTGGGTGATGATTCACTCAACGGAGCAGTAGGCGACGACTCAGTTGTCGGCGATCTAGGTAGTGACGTCGTCCAAGGGGGTGCAGGCAATGACACCGTCGACGGTGGGCGTAACAACGACACCATCAATGGCAACTCCGGCAACGACCTACTGCGTGGCGATCACGGCGACGACGTACTCAATGGCGGCGTTGGAAATGACACCATCAATGGTGGAGATGGAAATGACTCGATCTATGGCGGAGATGGTGACGACCTGATCTCGGGCGGGGACGGGAACGATTACATCCTAGGCCAGTTGGGGCGAGACACTATCGTTGGCGGCGACGGAAACGACACGCTCAACGGTGGCGGTTCAAATGACACACTGCTCGGTCAACAAGGTGATGACATCTTGAAGGGAGCAGGTGGCACCGACCTCGGCTCAGTTGGTCAAGGCTCCAACAATGACCTAACGGCAGCCTCTGCCAGTATTGAGATCATTGACGAAACCTTCGTCTTGTCCACAGCGTTGTTGGCGGCGTTATCAAAGTAGTGATGACCGCATTGGAGAAGGTTGATAATCCCATAAGGCCTGCCGCTGGCTCTTGCCGTTAAGGCGTAATAACTTAATCGAGTCCGCGACAGTTCTAGCAAAGCAAAGAGGCCGCAGATCGAAATGATGTGCGGCCTCTCTTTTTGACATCGTACTACTGCGTCGCCGCAGAAGGCCGATTGACTGACCTTCGCTTTAGGCAGACTTAATTCGAAGAGAACCACTTTGCGATGGCAGAGACTTCTTCGTCAGGTGAGCCGTTAGCCGACGAGACTTGACCATTCGATACTTTGTAAGCACCCGCGGTGACTTCAGGAACTTGGCCGTTTTCGCCAGAGAGCCACAACTTTGCCGGGGCACACAGGGCGAGGACAGCCGGGACGTCGCCGTATTTGACCGCACCCGGTAGCAGATTCACGTCGCGAATCTCGGTGATCTTTCCAAAACGGACACCGCGAGTGCTGACCGCCAACGAAGTGACAGCACCTTTGGATTGTGCACACGCAGCAGCGGCAATGACTCCCGCCCAGCCAAAACCAGCCAAATGAATCTTCTGTGGTTTCGTTTTGTAATTCTGCATAAACGAAATCAGAGTCAGCACGTCGTGAACTCGCTGCGAGAATAACGGGTGGTTGTAGCCAAGTGTGTAACCAGCGAACTCACGAGGATTATTCACGATGCGGTATTGAGTGAGTGGATTCCCATCCTTCAAGAACTCGCCTTGATACAACAAATCTGCAGATGCCACGGCGAAGCCCTGCTTGATTAACTCGGCCACCGCTGGAATCGGTTTGTTGTCAGCACCGAAGATGTCAGCCTTCCCTTTGTCGCCGCCGATCCAGAGCACGACTTCCTTGTTCCAGTTCTTGGGATAGAGGAAGACAGTGGGCAACTCTTCGTTGCGAGCTTCGTTGCGAATGTAGCCCGCGTATTCGAGGTAGCCATCGCGTTCGGACTCGTCGCGTTTGTCCCACTTCGTCGCTCCCACATCAGCCAGCCCTCGCCCGATCATGATGTCGAGCGCGCCACCCACGACTCGGCGGAACTCGGCCAAGGATTCCTCGCTGCGCGGTGTCAACTTCGCCAACTGAGCATTCGAGTCAGCATCGAGTGCTCGTAGAGCTTTGACCTCGGTGTCCTCATTGAGTTCCGGGCCTTTGAATTCACCGGACCAGACGGTTGCCTCATCGCGAGTCAGAGGTTTGAAGTCTCGTTCTTCAATGGTGGTGTGCCCCAGCTTGAAGTGCTGATTGAAGAACTCATACATCATGTGCCGGCTAGGCGCGTTGTAGTTGTGCGGAAACTTCATGTACTTCGCCGCGACGTTGTTGGGAGCCCCCAGCAAGGTATAGTGAGCCTTCAATTCCGGCAGCCCCTTGGTCTCAATTTCTACGGTCCAATCATTGGCACCGGTCATGGCGATCGGGCGAGGAGCGGCCATCGCAGCGAATTCGATATTGCCCGTATTCACGCGGAGATACGTCGCATTTTCACAAGTGCAACCGCCTTGCATCGCCGTCGAAACCATGACCGCAGGGAAGGCTGCGGTGACACGATCATCAATCGCAGTCAGCATGAAGGTCTGCGTTCCACCACCGCTGGCTCCCGTCACTCCGATGCGTGTCTTGTCGACTTCCGGCAATGCAAAAAGCCAATCCAGAACTCGAATCGAGTTCCAAGTTTGGATGCCAAGAGCACTCAACAATCTCAATTCCGACTGTGCGCTAAACATGCCCCACTTCTCGGGACTGCTAAGGTTCGGACGCTGCTTCGCAAAACCGTGAATCAAACTATGAGGGAATGATCCACCATCAGCGGCTCCCTGCATGTCGTACAAGAACACATTGCATCCCATGCGAGCGAGCTGCACGCAACGAGCCTGCAAAGGATGCCGACCACCGACTTCAAACTTCTCAGCGCCCGACTCGATCTCCTTCTTCACGGTGGCTTCGCCATGATCGTGGAATCGCCCGTTTGCCCAATGGCCATGCGGGCACAGAATCGTCGGCAATGGGCCGCTCTTGCCCTTGGGGCGATAGAGGCTGCCGGTCACATACAGACCAGGACTACTCTCGAAGAACACGCGATCGACGGTGTAGTCATCGCGTTCAACTCGGCCATGCACGGTCGCTTTAACAGCCGGTCGAGATGGCATCGGCCACAACCCACAAGCCACCAAGATTTGCCGACGAACGTACTCGTACCTCTTCTCCCACTCTTCTTTGGACTTAGGTGGAGTGAACGGGAAATATCCGTTGAGATCCTTCAACGCTCCTAAACGAGCATCTTGCGGAAGCGTTCCTTCAGCAGCCACGCGCGGCGCGGCCTCTGCAGTTTGATCCAAATTCACGAGCGACGCGGCTGCAACAGCGAGGCCCATTTGCTCCAACAACTCACGTCGAGAAAGTCCGTTAGGCTGCATCATGACTCCATGCAAAAGTAAGCGAGATCGGTTGTGAGATTGCCCGCGCAATCGACATAAGAGCGACGTAATCGACTCCGTTTCAGCCGGACCGGACGGGTGGCATCTTCTCGAACCAAATCCGATCGCCAACGGTCAACGCGCGAGCCAGAGCCAGTGTTGCGCGTCGTCATCAAACAGGCAACCGCCGATGCGTAACCAACTCGCGATATCTTGGCGTAACGACAACGTTCTCTGGAGAAAGCCAACCCGCTGATGTCGACCAAGCCGAAATGCACGCTCTTTGTTTTTCCCGCCCGTGATGCACCGCGTGCCGTCATCCTGCGACGTGGCCCGTCGAAGGTGTTTCATGTCATGCTGTGGGATATGAGGTCCAACTCAATTCAATCAGGCTCATGGTTTCACGGAAAAATCCACCCCGAAGCTTGCGACATCTCGCCCGATGGCAACTTCTTTCGTTACGGAGCCCACAATGGCTCTCAAAAGACCTGGAAAAACCTAGGTTCAAACGCATGGACTGCGATCTGTCGTCCGCCCTTCTTGAAGGCGCTGTCGATGCATGTCTCGTACTGCGGCACTTGGGAGCTAGTGCCGAATCACTTCGTCACCAAGTCAGATGCGGAGTTCCATTCCGCATCGCCAGAAGGTTGCTTGCCCTCCGATTTGAGAATCACCTTCGGTAAACGCCCTCAACCGAATGTCCCTGAAGTTGAGACTGCCGATTGGGTCGGTCTCGACTACAAAGGCCGAGTGATTTTCACCGTCGGTTCGGAACTGTGGCGATGCTTGGCCCGCCCAGGGAAGTTCGGTCATCCGAGTTTGGTCGCTGATTTCGCCAACCTAGTCCCGCCGTGGCAACGAGATGCCAACTCGAAGTGACGCTTGCCGATTCAACCTCTAAATTCCCGCCCCACGGCCGTGCTGCGATTCTGCCCCATGACTTCTCATGACGCGGGAGATTTAGTGAGCACACCAATCCTCACCACACCAAAGTGAGTCCGAGCAAGCTCTGCCACGAATCACATTCGGTCTCTATCCACCAACTCGACTTATTCCCGTTTCGTTTCCACACAAGGACATCATGACTCAGCTCAACAAGACCAGTGCTCACATCACTCAGCCCCGTTCGCAAGGTGCGTCGCAGGCAATGCTCTATGCGACGGGCATGACCGAAGCCGATATGAATAAGGCTCAGGTCGGTATCGCGAGCGTTTGGTACGACGGCAATCCCTGCAACATGCACCTCAGCGATCTTGGGGCGAAGGTCAAAGAGGGCGTGAAGGCTCAAGACCTCGTCGGCATGCGGTTCAACACTATCGGTGTCAGCGACGGCATCTCGATGGGCACCGACGGGATGTCGTATTCATTACAGTCGCGCGACCTCATCGCGGACTCGATCGAGACCGTCATGGGGGCTCAATGGTACGACGGCCTCATCACGATCCCCGGCTGCGACAAGAACATGCCGGGCTGCATCATGGCGATGGCGCGCGTCAATCGGCCAGCCCTCATGATCTACGGCGGCACGATCCGAGCGGGTTGCACCAGCTTTCATCCGAAGCTCGACATCGTGTCCGCGTTCCAGTCCTACGGGCAGTACCTCGCGAAGTCGATCAGCGACGAAGAGCGCCAAGCGATCGTCCGCAACTCGTGCCCCGGTGCCGGTGCCTGCGGCGGCATGTACACAGCCAACACGATGGCGTCGGCGATTGAGGCACTCGGCATGAGCTTGCCCTATAGCTCGTCGATTCCCGCTGAAGATCCGCTGAAGCTCGGCGAGTGCATGGAAGCGGGCAAGGCGATCAAGAAGCTGCTCGAACTGGACCTCAAGCCGCGCGACATCATGACGCGGCAAGCCTTCGAGAACGCGATGGTCCTCATCATGGTGACGGGCGGCTCGACGAACGCCGTGCTGCACCTCATCGCGATGGCGCGAGCGGTCGGAGTCGAACTAACGATCGACGACTTCCAAAAGACGAGCGATCGCACGCCGTACCTCGCGGACCTCAAGCCGTCGGGCAAGTACGTGATGGAAGACCTGCATTACGTCGGCGGCATTCCGGCCGTGCTGAAGTACTTGCTGGAGAAGGGGCTCATCGACGGCAGTTGCATGACCGTCACCGGCAAGACGATGGCTGAAAACCTCGCGGGCTTGAACGGCCTCGCTGAAGGTCAGCGGATCATCATGCCGCTCGACCAGCCAATCAAAGAGAGCGGTCACATCCGCATCATGCGCGGCAACTTCTGTCCGGATGGAGCTGTCGCAAAAATTACCGGCAAGGAAGGACTCATCTTCACGGGTACGGCTCGTTGCTACGACTCGGAAGAACTGATGCTGCGCGGACTCGAGAACAACGAGATCCAAAAAGGCGACGTGATCATCATTCGCTACGAAGGACCAAAGGGCGGCCCCGGCATGCCCGAGATGCTGACACCGACGTCGGCGATCATGGGAGCGGGCCTCGGCAACGATGTCGCCTTAATTACAGACGGTCGCTTCAGCGGCGGCTCGCACGGCTTCATCGTCGGACACGTGACGCCAGAAGCTCAAGAAGGCGGCCCCATCGCCCTCGTGCGTAACGGCGACAAGATCACCGTCGACGCCGAAAAGAACCGCATCGACGTCGCCCTCAGCGATGCGGAACTCGCCGCTCGCAAGGCTGCCTTCAAAGCCCCCGCTTACAAGTTCACGCGCGGCACGCTCTACAAATACATCAAGAACGTAAAGAGCGCCAGCGAAGGCTGCGTGACCGACGAGTAATCTCGATGGCACCGAAGTCCTAAGCCGATCGTCCAACGCCGGACGATCGGCATTTTTATTCCTCATGAGACGTTGAGTTCATGCCTTAACTTCGAGTGCTGGACCAGATTGAAAGGCGGTCATAAGAGAATTAGGCGAGCAAAAAGGCGGCCTAGCATTGGAAGAATTTCTACAAGCGTATCTAGTCCCGAGACCTACTCTGAGAGTTTATCCGAGAGATAAGACTGACTCTTCACAACTCTCAGCCGTTCTAGTTCGCGCAACCTGCAACGCGTTTTGCAGCATGTAAGTTGGCTCGCCAATGCAGAGGAAACGCCAACCGTCACGAGCGAGTTGCTCGCCATTTCCAATCATCCACATCGCCTTACCAACACTGGTCGCGACAGCCTTCAACTGAGAGAGCACCGCTATCAAATCGGGATGATCCATCACTCCGCAGCACCCTAGATCTGCTGAAAGGTCATACGGCCCGACTGCCAATGCCGTCGTCAGCTCGTGCTCGGCAATTTCTTTGGCATGGCTGACACCGATCCGACTTTCGATTTGAGGCAGAATGATGAAGTCGTCTTCGATCTCGCGCTGCCATGCTTCGAGCCCAAAGTTTGACACCCAATAGCAAGCCGCACCGCCAGGCCGCCTTCTTCCGCGCGGAGGCATCCGAATCGCTGCAGCCACATCATCCAGCGCCGCCGCAGACTCGACATCGGCTAGCAAGAACCCGCAAGGCCCTTGATCAATGAGCGATCTCAAGGTCGGGTAGTCATTACAAAGCGGTCGCACGAGCACTGGAAAGTTGAGCTGCCGTCCCGTCGTGCAGACATCGGCCACTAACTGCAACGAGTGCGCTCCGTGTTCGAGATCGACAATCAAGTAGTCGAGGCCAACTCGTTGTGAGATCTCAACGAGTCCCGGCCAAACATGATTCGTCGCGAGCACGCCCGTGACTAGATCTCCGCGAGCAATCTTCGCCTTCAATTCACGAGCCGGCTGCATGCTTTCCTTTGCGTTGTTGGGGCGCTGACGAACAGAAGTGCTTCATCAAGCTGCGTCTAAACGAGCGAGTCGAGAGCCATGAGTTTCTAGCATGTGTTTCTTCATGTTTTGAACTCGCTTGTAAGCGTAAATACAGAACAGGCTGGAAGCCCATGCTACGACTACTCTCACACGCCCAAGTGAAAACTCTCCGCCGTTGCATGCTGACCGGTAGGGTAGTGGCATCTGGCGTTTTTTTGTCACACCGTACCGTCGAACGACTGACTTCGAGTCCGACGGATCCAGTAGATCGAAGCCCCGGCATTAGCTGCAATCCTCGTGTCTAGATCATCGAATCGATGCGAATAGTCGCACGAAGGCAGATACACGAACACTTTCGTCTCGGACAGACTTCAAGGAATTCTGACCTTCTTCTGTTTCGCAAAACATGAGACATCGTGTGCGGGTAGTGGAAAACAAAAGGCGCAATCCGCCGATCGAAAGCGTGAGTTCAAATCTCGCCAAGCGTCACATCGCAGGCTGTCAAACTCGAAGGAGAGTGCTCATGTCGCTCTGCAAGACTCCTCATTTGGGAATGATCCGATTTGTCGCAATTTGGCTCGTTGTTACCACACGCCTCAACGTATTGAGCTGCGCAGACGAAAAACTACAGAAACCGCAAAGCCAACTACCGACGTTCAAGTTTCCCGGCGAGAGTTATCGTGGCGAGTTCGCTCCCTTGTCGCAGGAAGAGCAACTCGTCGAGCAGCAGTTGAAGGTGGATGTCAGAAAACTTGCAGTCGAGATTGGTGAGCGGCATGTCGGACGGCCTCAGCAACTCGCGGCAGCAGCCAAGTGGATCGAAGAAGAACTCAAGGCTGTGCGTTTCGATGTCGAGCGGCAGACTTACAACGTCGACGGCGTTGAGTGCTCGAACCTGATTGTCGAAATGCCGGGCTCAGTAGCACCGAGCGAGATCGTGTTAATCGGGGCTCACTACGACAGTGCGCCGGGAACTCGAGGCGCGAACGACAATGGCTCGGGGACTGCGGCGTGCTTAGCACTCGCGCGGCGGCGGCGAGATTTCAAGCCGGACAAGACGCTGCGATTCGTCTTCTTCGTCAATGAAGAGCCGCCACACTTTCAGAAGCAGACGATGGGCTCGCTCGTCTATGCCCGCCGCTGCAAAGAACGCCGGGAGGATCTCGTCGCCGTGCTGAGCCTAGAGACGCTCGGCTATTACTCAGACGCGGATGGCTCACAGAACTATCCGCCCTTGTTGAGTGCTTCGTATCCCTCGACCGGTAACTTCGTCGGCTTTGTAGGAAACCTCGATTCCAAGCCGCTCGTGACCGATGTCATCACTTCGTTCCGCAAGCACGCTCGATTCCCTTCCGAAGCCGGTTCACTGCCGGGGCAACTCAAAGGAGTCGGATGGTCCGACCATTGGGCCTTCTGGGAGTTCGGCTATCGCGGCGTGATGGTCACGGACACCGCCCCATTCCGTTACCCGCACTATCACCGCGCGACCGACGCACCGGACAAGATTGCCTACGACCGTCTCGCGCGAGTCACGCTCGGCCTCGAAGCCGTTATCAAAGACCTCTGCCGAATCATTGAGAAGCCTGCCGCTCCGCCGAAGTTGAAGTCGATTAGGATTAAGAAGTGAGGGCCATGAATCATGCCAACGTTCGTGATGCTCACTCGCTGGTTCGTGTTCTGGCCGATGTTGATTGGCATGAGCTTACCGTGCTTGTTTGGAGGTTTGCCCATTTGGATTGAGACCGGTGAGTCGCTGCTGGAGCCCCGCAAGGTTCGCTCGATTGAGGACGATGCCCTTGTGCTTGCAGACGGAACACGGTTGCCGATTCCGCATGTCACAAAAATTCCAGCAACCGTTCCTCTGTTGAAGGCAGCCGTTTCGGACGGTGTTGAGATCAATCCGAACGGCGATGTCATTGGTCTACTTTGGGAGCGGCAGATGTGCGGCATGACGGCAATCTCTCGCCATCGCAGGCGTATCAACCTCACGCATCTGGTCGCGGCGATTGCCCCCGAACTTTTGAAGTCAAAACTCGATATCGAAGACTTCAACATCCTCAAAGATCAAACGCTAGCTGTAGAGATTCAGAATGATGTTCTGCTCGATTACCACTCAGTCCGAAGCATCAGCCATTGCCGAGACGTACTTTCAAGCAAGATAAGTCCGCCGGTTGTGAAGCAAGACGAACCCAGCGAACCATTCCTAGCAGCCATCAGTTGTCGAGTGCTGACTCAAGTGGCAACGACGCGCGTGCAACTGATACTTGCAGCATTTGGAGTCGTAACTGCAATTAGCCTTCGAGGCTGGCTGCTTTGCTCCGTCATCATCCTCGCGTCCGGAGTCCTGTCTGTGTTGATGAGCGGCTACCTAATAGCGGAATGGTGGAACGAGCTTGTGAATGCCGTGCAGACTACAGCCGATGCTCTATGGCGGGCCGATCACGACGGCGGCCTCTGGCTGGAGTATTTCGCAATCATGCTCAAAGCCAGCGTCGGAGTCGCTGTCGCCTTCGTCGTGCATCGGTCGGTCGAGAAGGGAATTCGAACGATTGAGACTCCGCCCGATGAGGCGTCTTTACGATGACTGCCAAACATCATCCTCTTACGGATAGATGTAGCAGTCTGAAAAGCAACATCCTGAGTTCATCGAACTGAGATCACCAACAAGCACCATGGCCATCGAGAACAGCTTCGTCAGATGGACCAATTTGGTCTTCCGATTGCCTATCGTTCCATGAACGAGGATTGGTGTTAGTGCTCTCGTAGCATTGTTGTTGTCGTAGTTTCGAAAGGCCTACTTCGGGGCGTTGCCGGGGAAGAGGCCGGTGCCGGCGACTACTCCGTCTCGCATGTAGATTTGCCGTTTGGCTTGCTGAGCGATGTCGGGCTCGTGCGTCACCATGATGATGGTGCGACCTTCGGCGTTGAGGTTGCGTAGCATCTCCATGATCTCGGCGCCGGTTGCTGAGTCGAGGTTACCGGTAGGCTCGTCCGCGAGGATGATCTGCGGGTCGTTGACCAAGGCTCGCGCAATAGCCACTCGCTGCTGTTGACCGCCGGAGAGTTGGAAGGGGCGGTGATCCAGACGCTCGGCAAGTCCGACCTTCTCGGCGAGTTCTCGACAGTGCTTGCGGTCTTTGGCGGTCAAAGCAGCTCGGCCCGCGCGGTAATGCAGCGGGATCTCGATGTTCTCCAGAACGGTGTATTGAGCGATCAAGTTATAGGACTGAAAGATGAAGCCGATCATCTTGTTGCGAGCGGCAGAGAGGTCGTCGTCGGACATCTGCGAGACACGTTTCCCGCCCAGGACGTATTCGCCTTCGGTCGGACGATCGAGCGCACCAAGCAGGTTAAGCAACGTACTTTTTCCGCTCCCCGACGAACCCATAATCGCCACGAAGTCGCCATACGGAAATTGCAGCGAGACTCCGCGCAGAGCCTTCACCGTGACGCCACCGAGGAAGTAGTGCTTTTGGATGTCGATAACCTCGGCGGCAAGTTCCATGCGCGGTGTCCTAATGAATGAAGACTCATAGTCGTGATGAGATGAAACAAACTCGGCACTTGAATTTGACGGAGCACAGCTGCCGTCGTCGAGTTACTCCACCCAAGATTGCTCGAAGAGCGATGCGTTAGTTCGGCTCGATGAATGACGGGACCTGCCTTAACCCGAGTTCCATCACGCTCATGAATGGTCGAGCAATCGGCAGCATCAATCAGTCGCGAAGTCTGGCCCGTCGGTTACCAAATCTTCCACCAACTCTTGCCGGAACCAGCTCCGGCCATCGGTCGCGCGTGCGAGTCTTCGCCGGACGAGATCACACGGTTCTCTGGCAACAGGACGCAACTGAGATCCCCGCCTTCGCCGCCCGTCGTGTCGACCAAGATGCGTTTGGGATTGAACGTCACGCTCGGCATACAGACATGCCCGCTGACCACAGTGAAGGGACAATCTTGAGGAACAGGAGCAGTGACATAGCTCTTCGAACACAACCACTGAGGCCGATTCAACGTGTAGTCACGCTGCTTCAAGATGCGAAGCTGCATCGGGAACGGAGTGTTGGGATCAAGTCCGGCATGCACGAACAAGTATTGAGGATGCTCGACAACCCAAGGCAGATCGCCCAGTAACTCGCGGTACTCGTCGCCCAATGCGTCTCGCAAAGTGTCCAACTCACCTTGCGGGACTCCAAATGATTCGAAGGTCGGCTCTGAGCCATAGTCTTCGACCCAACGAGAAGCCCAATTCGCGTAATCGGGCGACGGAATGAGCTTCAATGCTCCGGCCATCGCGAGCTCATGATTCCCACACACGATGGTTGTTCGCGGGTGCGAGTCGATCAGATCGCAGACCATATCGAGCGCGCCCTTTGGGTCGGGCCCGCGGTCAACGAGATCCCCGATGAAGACGATCCAGCGCTGCTCGAAGTCACGTTGGCGGCGCAGCTTGTCGAGCACGATTTCCAACTGATCAACCTGCCCATGCACGTCGCCGATCACGGCCACTGGTCCATCAATTCGAGAATGAAGACGAGGCATCAGGATTCCTAACAAGAGTCAAACTGCGGGAATGATGTCACGAGAGCAGCGATTTCTGCGCGACCACTCAGTGAAGGTCCACAGTCTGGTTGGTTCGCCCAATTGCGTTAAGAGCAAAGTCGCGCAGAACGATCGACAACCACGCAACAAAAAAGGGCAAGCGGTTTGCTTGCCCTTCGCTCATCAATGGCGTTCACAACGTGGAGCAACTACTTGCGAAACGTCGCCAGGAACGCGCTGCGGATACCTCGATTGGTGAACCGCGTGCCGAGGTCTTGGCCTTGATAGGTAAGCAGCTTCGAGTACGCCGGACTTTCGTTCTCGACCTTCGTCAGCGGTTGATAGAAGACGGTCTCGTTGGTGCAGACGCAGTCCGAGAACTTCAGCTTGCGAGTCTCAATTGCCGCCACATCGCCAGCTCTAAACGAACCCACATGCGCGACGTGATCGTTCTTCAGTTCAATCGGCACCGAGCGAACTTTCAACACGTTCTCGGTGTAGACCTTCGCCGTCTCTTTGACGAACGCCAATAGCGCCGCGTGCTGCTCGGTCGAAGCCTTTTCGTCGATGAGTACGACTGCCGCCATCCGACCGGCCATCATCGGAAAAACGCCGTCATCACCCAGCGTACCTTCGGCCTTCACAATGACCGCAGCCGCCAATCCGTCGAGCTTGATGTTGTTCCATTCGCCCTTGTCGACCTTCCAAGCCATCAAGGCTTCTTTGCCCGCCAAGCTCAATTCGGCATTGGCGAAACATGGGCCGGTGTAGACGTTGCAGGTCCGAGCTTCGAGGTACTCGCCAGTGATCTTGGCCGCGAATGCCACCTGACCGAGGCTCAACACCAGTGCGGCCAGCAAACCGAGTTTTAGAGTCTTCATGGTTGGTTCCTTGGAGTGGGAAATGACCGATGCGATGCGGAGCGGATCTTGCGGCGCTCTGCGAGAGTGGTCAAGAAAAGGTCGCACGCCAACAATCGGCAACGTATCTCGCCGCGTTGCGAAGTCGTTCCGTCATGCAACGAGAGTGATTCCCAAATTCGATCACTCGCATCCAAAGGTTCGTCATGCTCATTGGCTATGTCAGCGATGAAAACTACGCCGCGCTTGCTGGTGTCTCGATCGAGCTCAAGAGCGAAACTGATTGGACCGTTGTCACATCTTGGCCTTCGGGTGCCGTGCATGCCGAAGTACCGCCAGGTGCTTACGAAGTGTGCCTGTCGAAACCTGGCTTCGGATCGAAGCGAGTCACCATCCAAATCTCCGCGACAGAGCCAATTCACTTTCGACTGCTATCCGATCGACTGCTCGGCTATGCCTGGCCGAAGTGGTGTCGAACCGGAGATCGAGTCGAGTTCCGAGTTCACTCCGTCGAGCCGTATAAGCTCAGCTTGTGGCGATACGGATGGAAGCGTGAGTTCGTTCGCAATCTTGGTTGGTTCGACAATCACGGCCCGCGTGCAGTGTCACAAAGCTTACCGGACTCGGACTTCGTCGAGACCGGAGTTCATTGGGACAACGGACACGGCGTGCGTCGACAATCCGTCGAAACTCCCGAGCGAACGGGCCTGTATTACTTCCACGCGAAAGCAGAGTCTGGTGCGTTCTTCTCATTCCCACTGGTGATTGCACCGTCCAGGCCAACAGCCCCAATCGCAGTCTTGGCGTCGACGAATACATGGAATGCTTACAACCCCTTCGGAGGTCGTAGTAATTACATCATGGCTTCCAAGATCATCGACACGCCGATCGTGAACTCGAAGGCCGACCTACCGCGTTACAAGTCCTCGGACTACGGCGAGTGGCGCAGCGGTCCCACGTTCGCGCCGTTGAGTTTCGATCGCCCCGAGCCCATCAATGCGGTCCCTGAAACCGATGAAGTGACCAGCCCCATCGAAGGCCGACAACCATGCCATCTCGCACCAGCCGAGTGGCGTTTGCTCGGATGGTTGGAACACGAGGGTTACGACTACGACTTGTTCTCGGACTATCAACTGCATGATGGGACTCTGAATCTCGACAATTACAAGGTGCTCGTGATTAACACGCACCCCGAGTATTGGTCGGCCGATGCGTTTCACGCGGTGCAAAAGTGGGTCTTCGAGCGCCGTGGCAGGCTGATGTATCTCGGCGGCAATGGACTGAACTGCGAGATCCAATTCACAAACAACGGGACGACGATGGAGTGCATCAACGCATGGCCCAAAGACAAAGAGAGTCGCATGCATGCCTCAGTCGCGCCGGAGGCCAGCTTGCTGGGTGTCGTCTATACCGACCCCGGTGCAATGACGGCGGCCCCGTATGAAGTCCTCGAACCCGATCATTGGATCTTTGAGGGGACCAAGTTGCGTAAAGGCGAACTCTTCGGTCAGAAGACGTTGCATGAGCGCTGTGGCGATGGAGCTTCAGGACACGAAACCGACAAGATCAGCCCCAACTCGCCCCCTGGTCTGCAAGCACTGGCGAGAGGATTGAATCCCGACAACGGAGGCGCAGAGATCGTGCACTTCGAAACCCCAAGCGGCGGTGAAGTCTTCTCCGTGGGATCGATCACATTCCCGTCAGCGCTGTTCGTCGATAAGCGTTGCTCGAAGATCACTAAGAACGTGCTCCGTCGATTCTTGAAGGGATAGCCTGCGGGCCGTCTCCTGCAATATCATCGAGAACGCATCGAGATGCAGTCTTCCAATCGCCAACAAGCTTCATCTCGACAACGGCGAAGTCAGAATCCGCTGATAGAGTCGAACGGTCTCTTCCACCATTCGATCCACATTGAAGCGATCGATGACGAGTGACCGTGCCTTGGCTCCAATCTCGCGAGCCCGCGCGGGATTGCTCAGCAGCTCAATCATCCGCTCGGCCAGTCGAGCGCTGTCCGACGGAGGCACCGCCAAACCTGTATCGCCATCTTGCACGATCTTGGTCACGCCACCGACTTCGCTCGCAATGACCGGTCGGCCAAGTGCCATCGCTTCCAACATGATGGTGCCGAGCCCCTGCGACAATGAGGGCAAGCAGAAGATGTCGAGCGCTCTGAGGCAGGTTCCGAAGTCCAACAAGTTCGTAACGAAGGTCACATTCGGAACGATGCCCAGCTTGCGTGCGAGCTCTCGCAACTTCGACTCCTCAGGCCCACTGCCAGCAATGAGGAACTCGACGTCGTGACCTTGATCAAGCACAGCCTTCGCAGCCTGTAAGAAAAAGTCGAGACCCTTCGATGCTTCAAGCGGCCCTGCCGTTCCGATGACCGGCGTGCGTTCGGCTTCAAGCACATGCGCTCCAACATCGGACTTCGGGATATCAACACCGCTATAGATGACGTCGATCGAGTATCTCCAATCGCTCGAAGTCTTCCGCAGTCCCTCGCGCACATACTCGCTAACCGCCACGACTCCTGCGTTGAGATGCGGATCGAGATCAATCGCCTCTTGCCCTTCCGTGAAGTCATGCACGGTTAGCAGATAGGGCACTTGCAACGACTTCGCGATGCGATGTCCCGAGTCAATCGCTTGCCGCGACTGCACATGCACCAGTCGCGGTTGGAACTTCTTCAAGTCACGCGCGGCCAGCTTCGCAATGAGACTGCCCACCAGCGGAGTTTCGAGAAAGCTGTAATCCAGCAGATCGAGCTTCCCTCTGCAGACATCAGGCACGCACTCGGAATCCGGCGAAACAATGACGGGCTTAAAGCCGAACTCTGGCAAGCGTCGAGCCAGCCTCAAGGTGTAGGCACTCGTACCTCGCACCTGAAACTCACTCGCCACAAAAGCAACAACGATCGGCTCGGGAGACATGACTTAGACTCAAAGAGGACGTGAGTCGCGAAGCGACATCTCGACGCGGAGTGTTGGAACGACGGCGTTATAGCGTTCCAACAAAAAAGGCGAGTGACCGTGATGGCCACTCGCCTTGAGCGTGGTAACAACAAATCCAAATCAACTAGTCCGGAACAGTCGCCTGATCACCACCGTCCTTCGTTCCCAACGCCCCCCAGACACCATACGGACTGGGGCTGCCGGGGTTGTTGATCAGCGTCAGGTTGCCGGTGTCGATGCTGTTGGAGAAGAAGCGGACAGAGCCGTCAGCCAGCAAGCAATGCACGCCGCCGACATGCTCGCTGTTCGCTGACAGCAAGTTCGAAGCACCGTCAGCATTTACGTTGGTGTCGTTGATGCACGACGGAGCATTTGGCGGAAGCACGGTCACGAAACCGACTCGCTCGGGTTGCCCGTCTGGCCACAACGAACCGAAGAAGCCCTTCACATTGGCTGTCGT
>OMIV01000048.1 GCA_900299185.1 Planctomycetaceae bacterium | reverse complement strand
GGCGTACATCGAGGCATCAGCGCGGTGACATGTTCCGAATGCGTCGTTGCAGTAGATGTCGGCGTAAGACGCGAGCGTTGACGAGAAATCGGCATGCACGGCCGGGTCTGACTTACGATCTTCACCCGCGTTGAATCGCAGGTTCTCCAAGACGAGTACATCGCCATTTCCGAGCGCTGCAACTTTGGCTTTGGCGTCGGCACCGACTGTGTCATTGGCGAATTGCACCGACTTACCAAGGAGCTGGCCCAGCGTGTCAGCAGCGGGCTTGAGGCTCATCTCGGGAACCACTTTGCCTTCCGGGCGACCAAGATGGCTCATCAGGATGACTCGTCCGCCGCGCTCGATGACCGACTTGATTGTCGGGAGCGCCATGCGAACTCGAAGGTCGTCGGTGACGTTGAGCTTGTCGTCGAGCGGGACGTTGAAATCGACTCGAATCAGGACTCGTTTGCCAGACACATCAACGTCGGCAATGGTCTTCTTAGCCATTGAAAATGCCTTATTTCATAGGGTGACGCGAACTAGGACCAAATGCGGGCGGGATGTTAGGTCGGGGCGTCACGAACGCAAGGCAGGGTTTTCGATGGTGCCCATTCACGAGGGAACTCTCGTGTGGTTGCAGTTCATTTGAAACGAAATTGCCGCGTGGTCTTACTCAGGAAAACCACGCGGCAATGTTTCGGTTTGAGGCGGCGTTTTAAGTAGAGCGGAGTCATTACGAGCCAGGCTCACTTCGCTTGGGCAGTCTCGGTGCGAATCACGTCAACTCGCCGACGGTGTTTGAAGTCGTAGCTTTGTCCCGCCTTTACAACCTCGACGAAGGGCTGAGATTCCGGATCATCCGGCTTGCGGTCGTAAACTGAAACCGGGTTCTTGCCGACCACTTCCATCGTCGTTCCGCTGACGATCAACGCCGTTGCTTCGGGCACTTCGAGGCCAACAAGTTCAGGATATGACTTCTTGAAGACCGTCATGTCGTCGAAGTTCTCATGGTGATTCTGAGGTTGGCCGATCGCCACACCCGGCAGGAATCCGAAGCCTCGGTCATAGCCTTCAGCAATGTAGGTGTTGTTGTCGGGGATGCCGTCGTCGACCAGAAATTCGCCCTGCATGGCCGCGCCAGCAGATGTGCCGCCAATAGCTCCGCCGCGACGTAACACATCTGCGAACATCGCATGCACTGGCGCGTCGAGATACGACTCCACCATGCGACTGATTTGGCTGCCTGCGATCCACACACCGGTCGCGTCCGACAAGACTTCCTTGAGCTTCTCGCCATTGAGTTCAGAGGGATCGCTCGCACGGACCTGTCGAACGTTGGCCGCTCCAACCGCTTTCAAACAATCACTGAAGGATGCTTCGAATTCGTCATCTTCTTTACCCATTGCAGAGAGCAAGACGATTGACGACGTCTTGCCACCTGCTGCGTTGAAGAACTTGCTAACCGCTTCGGCTGGAGTTGGTCCTACACCGGCGATGACGAGCGTGCCTTTCGTTACTTCGGGACGTCGCGACGCGGTGTTGGCTTTGCTGGCGACTCGGCGACCGATGGCGGCTCGGCTGAGTCGGATCAAATCTTCCTTCTTGCCGACGGGAAGCGATTCGATGCGAGCGGGCTTTGATTCGGTTGGTCCCAAGCAGATGGTGACGTCTTGGTCGCCGACAACCTCCAAGGTTCGCCCGCGAACGACAAGGGCCGTGCATTCGTTAACACCAAATCCGACGTGGCCAGGATGATTCTCCAGAGCGTGCATCAACCGGTCTTGGCGATTCCTCGCTGCGAAGTGTTGATCCACAATTGTGCCGGGTAGGAAGGCGAGACCTGGGGCTATTGTTGGAGTTGTTACACCACCGGCAATCATCGTGCGTGACATGATTGCGGCACCAGCTGAAGTGCCACCGACAACTCCGTTTCGCTTTAGCACCTCATGGCAACGTCGTTCGACGAGCGTGTCTCGATAAGCTTCGGTCACGAGATTCTGATTGCCGCCAGCGAACCAAACGGCAGTCGCTTCAGTGAGGCAATGTGAAAATTCCGGGCGATTGGCTTCGTCGCGATCCCTAGTGTGTAGGTAGGTCAGCGACTGAAACTTGCGGGTCATCCAGCGTTCGAAGCGAACTTTGATGTCGTCGGTGCCTGCCAGTTGGCTGGCAGTGGTGATGATGACGATCTTCGCGTTTGGTCCTTCGCCAAGTTCGAAGAAGCGGTCGATTACGGAGTCGGGTAGCAGGCCGCCTCCGCCAATGACCAAGGCTCCTGGGACTGGAGTTGCTGGCTGCAACTTGTCGGCGGCAATTGGTTCGTTGGCACTCAGACCAGCAGAATCCAAGCTCAACACGACTCCTGCAACGGTCATCGTCCGCAGCAGCCGAGAAACTGCACGCCACATCGTCGGGATTCGCACCATCGTGATTTGTCTCCGCAACGCGTCAGAAAAATGGCCTGATCGAATTGTGACCGGAGTTTTCATAACACAGCCGTCATTCAAGGGCTGAGACAACTCAAACTGTTGTGTCTCTACCACTGAGTGACGGCTGCAATGTGAACTTAGTTTCGACTTCCGGTCGCACGTCCGCAGGCTGCCATAGCACGACATCGACCAAGCTAGATGCATCTCCGCAGCGCGCGAAGACGGAAGTCGAGAGATTGCGGGAAATCAGCCATTCGCGTGAATGTGCCTGATCGAGCCAAAAAGTGCTTGAATTTCTATTTTTTTGTCGTCGCAACTACCGGGGCGAGATACTTGGAAATGTCGGCCGTATCGATTCCGACGGGAGCGCCGCCAGCAGGAATAGCAACTCCAGCGGTCCACAGGATGCCGTTGACGAGGAAGCGGCGATAGCCCTCTTCGGCGTAGCTGGCGTGCAAGTGAGTCCCCGTGAAAGTGAATGAGCGACCGCCGGCGGGGCGTTCGTAAAGCCACGAGACGATGGCGTCGTCGGTCAGTTCTTGAGAGGACGCTTTCGGCGAGACCGTGCGAAGCAATGGTGTGACACCTTTCATGTCAGCGGCGAATCGCAACTTGAATAGGTAGCCATCGTCGATTTTGAAGGGCGTGACGCCGCTGCTGACGGGATGAGTGGTGAAGGTCTTGAACTCGGTGATCCAATGGGCTCGATTCGAATGCCCCTTCTCAAAGGTGCCGCCGATCCAGCCTCGAACTCGTTCACCGAGATCCTTGGGGACGTCACAGATCTGGTGCAGAGCGACCAGTCCGACGCCTTGCTCCGCCAGCTTGCCGATCTGAGCCAAACGATCGTCTTTCAGCAGGCCGTGCTTGTCGCCGCCATCAAACAACAGCACGACGGACTTTGCACCGGCCATAGTCTCGGGCTTCTTGGGCCAATCCAACGCCAGAACCGGGGCGACATTTGGAGACTGCTTCAAAAGATCTCTCAGCAGCGCGCATCCGGCGACGTATTCGTGCTCGCCCGGTTTGAAGGTGTTGGTTCCAGCGATCAGCACGATTTTGGTTTGCTTCGCGTCGGTCGGCAGGACTTCGATTTCACTGGCGGTAGGAAAGCGAGTTTCGGCAGCGTTCACGATTGGTGTGAATGTGAGAGCCGATAGCAGCAACGCGGCGAGCGACAGATGGATTCTCATGTTTGTCTTTCGTCAGGCGAGTCGTTGAGCTCGCGAGGTGATGAAACGGCGGCCTCAAGTTTGACCAGAGTCGAAACAGTGACGTTTGTCTTACACCGTTTCCAGGATGCGATGAGTGGGCACCGGGCGACCGGGGCGGAAGCTTTGAAGAGTCGTCACTGTTTGGTTGGCTCCGATCGACTGACATGCTGCGGCAACCTCGCTGCGAACGAGTGACTCTAGCTCCGTGGGATCCGTCGCCACTCGAGCGTTGACCACAACGTTGGCTGACTTGGTCTTGGTGTGTGACGGCAGCGACAGCTCGGGGCCGGTCGAGTTACTGACGAGATTCGAGACGGCATAAAAGCCATCACATAGCCCGATCGTTTTGAGGTGCGCGGCCTCGGCACCCTTCTCGATGAATCGTTGGTGCAAGCGGCTGATGATGTCGAGCAGCAGCGCGTCGAGATCGAATTCATTGGCTGACGAGACTGCCACTTGGCTATTCAGCCAGCCCAGTTCCGCTTCGCCCTCGGCGTAGACGTCGTAGTCCAGTTCCATGACGCGGCGACCGAACTGACCGCGTTGTTCGAGGAACGAGGTCAACTCATCGAAGCCTGCGCCGGTGCGAGCTGAAGTTTGAATGATGGATCGGTCTGGAAACTCGGCGACCAGGAGGCTCGTGAGTTCAGAGACTTGCTCTGCAGTCAATTCATCAATGCGGTTGAGGATGATGAAGTCGGCTTCTTCGAGTTGCTTTCGAAAGATGTACTCAGCCTTAGGAGAGAAGCCGCCTTTGCCTTCGCCCTTCAGAATCTTCATGCCATGACTGGGCTTCAGGATCACTCCGTAAGGGGCGATGTCGAACGGTCGTTTATAGACGTGAGTCAGCGGGCGAATGACCGTCGCAACTAAGTCGGTGCAACTGCCGACAGGCTCGGCCAAGAACACGTCGGGCAGCGCTTCGTCTGCCAGCTTATCAACGGTGGAAGTCAGCTCGTTGAAGTTGCAGCAGAAGCACGCTCCGGCCACTTCGCCAACGTCAAAGCCTTGCGAACGCAGGCTGTGAGTATCGACGAGGTCCGTCGTTTGATCGTTGGTGACGATGCCGACTTTCAGGCCCTTGGATGTGTAGTGACGAGCGAGCCGACTGACCGTGGTCGTCTTACCGGCTCCGAGGAAGCCGCCGACCATGATGAAGCGTGGATTCATGAGGGAGTCTTTCCGAGTTGCAAAGTCAACGTGTTGGAATCACGTGTTTTCAAAGGGAAGAGTGTGCGTGATTCATCGTCACTTCGTTAGTGGTCCGCCAGCTTCAGTGTTTTCCAATCAGCGAACGGGTAGGGCACGGTGCGATCAGCTGCGAAGCGTTGTGATGTCATCCATGAGAACTTCGTTTCCGACTTGCTTGAAGGGTCTGGATCGGGAAGCGGTTGGCCGTCTGCCTCAGCGTAGATCGTTCGGACAACGGGCACTCGGCCGGATGCTTTCGGAACTAGGTCGTAATCCGAACCTCGTGTTTGCACGAACCAAGTGTTGTCGCGGAAGCCGCGAACCAAACGATTGTGAGCGGCTGCGACGAGTTTGTCCTTTTCGTCGTCGCTCAACTCGGCTTGGCTCCGAATTGCGTTCGTTAGCTTTTGTGTTTCCGAGACATCGAAACTGACCCAGCCATAGGGAGCGATGAAGGCTTCGAGTTTGCAATGCGATGGTGAGGCTTTCGGAAATGTGTTGATGCCATAAGTGATGCGCGTGGGTTGTCCCATGACTCGACCCATCGCCGCGCAGAAACCGTGATAGTCGCTGCAATGGCCTCGGCGTTGTTCCAATGCATGGACCGAGCTGCCTTTGAGTGAAGCCATCGAATGATCGTACTTGAAGGTGCGGTCAGCGAACTTCATCACCGAGAACAGGTCGAGCTGCGGATTACGACGCTCGGGAACGATCTCTTGAATGAGTCGATCGAAGCGGTCGTCGACGACAACTGCTTGCGACTCGCTTCGCAGATAAGGCTGAAAGCTCTCGGGCCATTGGGCGATGGGTTTGACCGATGTGGAGTCAATCTTCCAATTCAATTCCCAGACTTTGATCTTCAGTTTGTGGCTGATGATCATCGCACCTTGAGGCTCGGCAAACTCGAAGTAGGCGAAACGGTTCCCAAAGAGCGGCTCGCTTGAGATTGATGGTTTGACGGGCTCGGGAAACGTTGAGAGTTCAGACACGAGCACTTCTTGCCCGTGATCTGATTGCGGGATAGGCATCCAAACTCGCAACTGCTTGGTCTTGTAGGGAGCGGTGACCACGACTTGCAGATGCATGTCGTAAGTCACGGGATTAGATCGCTCTCCGGAATATGGCTGCGTTGGAGACGGCTCCGCATCCGCAGCGGACACAGAGCAGACGATTGCCAAAATCAAGCGGGCTGTGACAACGAGTCGCCTCAACATGGCGGATCACTTGGGGAGAAGGTGCTGGCGAGAAGAACTTGAGGACATCTCAAAATCATGGCAGGTTTAATGGCGAGATCGATCACGATTACGTCGCCTCAGGCGAACGCATGAGCTTGTCGTAGATTGCTCCTCCGAGCAGAGCGCCGAGGATAGGAGCGATGATGTAGACCGTCAGCCAGCCGAGATCTGCAAAGCCGGGCAGGGCGGTGTTGCTCCAACCCGCGAATGCTGCGAAGAGTCTCGGGCCGAAGTCGCGAGCTGGATTGAAGCAGGCTTGCGTCAACGGCGCCAGTACGGAGATCAACGCGGAAACGGTGAGCCCAATAAAGATTGGTGCTTGTCCGTTCGATGGTCGCCCCGCGTTGTGTTCATCAGTCGTTGCAAAGACGACGAAGGCCAAGATCGTGGTGCCAATAAACTCCGCCATGAACGCGAGATGTTGTGGCATTAGAGTCTTGAGATGTTCGTGCTTGGCTTCGGAGTAAGGCTCGGTACCGGCGGCGAGCGAACCAGGCGCCGGGAAGTACTCGCCGTAACACATTGCCGTCACAACGCTGCCTGGTTGACCTCGAGTGACGCCCTTCTCCAATTCCTTCGCCATTAGATGCGGGCCAAAGAGAATGAAGAGCGTCAGTGCTGCGGTGATGCTGCCCGCGAGTTGACCAAGGATGAATGGCACGACGTTAGACTTGGGAAAGCCGCGCCACACGGTCAGAGCGATCGTCATGGCGGGATTGATATGCGCTCCGCTGATCGACCCGATGGAGTACGCAGCCAGCATGATCGCGATGCCCCACACCACGGCGATTTGCCATAGACCGCTTTGTGCTCCGGTGAGGACCGCTGCGTGGACTGCTCCCAAACCCAAAAAGATCAACAAGAACGTACCGAAGAATTCCGCAAGGACCTGTCGCCTCAGTGGTGGGCTGGCGGGCAACTTTGGGGCAGGCGGATGAGGTTTACTCACGGTGTGTTCTCGATTGGCGAGGCTGCTTCCGAGGCGAGCCATCAGCGGCGCGCGGTCCGGTCTTGTTACTCGGTCATTCTGACGAATTCAAGAATGTCGTCGTTGGCGCGAGTGTATTCAAAGAGGCCAGACACCCAGTGACTTACGGGGGACTTCGGGGTTGAGTTCGTCGAGGATTTCGAGTGCCGGGCCAAGTTCAAACGGTGTCACTTCCAGATTGAGAACTCGCCACCAACCCGTATCGATCTCGGTGTTTTCGAAGCTAGGAAACGTGGTGGCGATCAAGTATCGAATGCCTGCTCGTCGCAGGTTATCCAACGACGCGAAGACGTCGCCGGTTTTCAAATGCACGAGCACGTCGCGCAGCAAGATGGCGTCGGCGGCAGGCAGGTCGCCGTGGACGATGTCACATGCGCGGAACGCCACACGCGGTTCGATCTCGGTGACTTCTTGTTCGAATCGTTTGCGGGCTGCTTCAACGGCGGCCGGCACGATGTCGATGCCGAGATAGCTTTCGAGCATGTTCGTTCGTTGAAGGACTTCAAACTGCCAATTGAAGTCGCCACAGACATCAATCAGCGACCGGACCTTCAGTCGATCGAGGAGTCCGGGCAACTGAGAAACGACGCCGCGCGTCTCAACTTTGCGAGACCCTGACCCCGATCGAGTTTCCTCGGCAGCCCAACAGTTCGTTTGGAAGATGTGATTGAAGACTCTTTCTCGCTCGGCTGCCGTCGTAGGGGCGAAATGCTCTGGCGTCATGCTCACTCTCTGCTGTTGGTCTGCATGCGAGCCTGCGGTTAACGCGTGGCGCAAGGCGTGGCACACCCGAAATGATTTCCAGTTCTCAACTGCTCTCGACGAGCATCGTGTCTTGGCGTGGGCTGGATCTCAATCGCATCTGCAACGCCCTCGCAGTTGCGGATGGACTTCGCTCTACTCCGCACGGCAACTGGCTGCATGTCGTCGCTCGTCAGTTTGATGCGCACTCTGGTCTTCCTTTTTGAAAGGTGTCTGTTGATGACTCAGAAGCAATCTCGCAGAAGCTTCCTGCAAACGTCCGGCGCGTTTGCGGCAGCTGCTACAGCTCAGACTTACTTCCCGTGGACTGAGCGAGCTTTCTCGGCAGATTCTCCCAACGCACGTCCGAAGATTGGTTGCATTGGTGTGGGCTCGATGGGCTCGGGCGATGCCAAAGGACATGCAAACTTTGGCGACATCGTCGCGGTGTGCGACGTGGATGAAGGACACCGCGGACGCGCCAAGAACGATGGCGGGATCGGCAAGGGCAAGGCGGACTCTTATGAGGACTATCGCAAGGTTCTCGAACGCAACGACATTGAAGTTGTCAGCGTTGTGACTCCCGACCACTGGCACGTGAAGATTGCGATCGAAGCGTTGCAGGCTGGCAAGCATGTCTTCTGTCAGAAGCCGCTGACGCTGACCTTGGAAGAGAACAATCTCATCCGCGCCGCTTGTAAGAAATACTCCAACAAGGTGTTCTTGGTCGGAACCCAGCAACGCAGCGATAAGGATCGCTTCCTGCGAGCGGTCAACATGGTTCAGAAGGGGCTGTTGGGCGAGATCAAGAAGGTCACCGTCGGGATCAACGGTGGCGATGTCGGCGGTCCGTTCAAGAAGAGTGAACCACCAGCCGGGCTCAACTGGGACTTCTGGCTCGGGCAAGCTCCGAAGGTCGACTACATCAAGGAGCGTTGCCACTACCAGTTCCGTTGGTGGTACGAGTACTCGGGCGGCAAGTTCACGGACTGGGGTGCCCATCACGTCGACATCGCCCAATGGGCACTCGGCGAAACCGGTCCGGGCTCGGGGCCGATTGAGATCGATGGCACCGACGCCAAGCATCCATGTGACTACAAAGACGGCTACGCGGTGCAGGATGACAAGTACAACAGCTCGCACGACTTCGCTGTGAAGTGCAAGTTCGCGAGTGGCACCGAGATGGTCGTGACCAGTCGCGGCGACAACGGCATCTTGTTCGAAGGCTCGAAGGGCCGCATGTTCGTGAACCGCGGCAAGATCACCGGTGCTCCGATTGACGAGCAATGGGACAAGGATCAATGGGGCGAAGCGGACCTGATGCGTCTCTATAAGGACAAGAAGTTCGAAGGCCACAAGAACAACTTCTACCGCTGTATCGCTGAAGGTGGCCTGCCGGTGTCGGACGTCTTCACTCACTGCCAAGCGATGGCCACATGCCATTTGAGCGCGATCGCGGCTCGCTTGGGCAAAGTCATCAAGTGGGATCCGAAGGCCGAGCAAATTGTCGGCGACCCACAAGCCGCCGCGTTCTTCGCTCGCGAACAACGCAAGGGCTTTGAGATTCCTCGCGTCTCCTAGTCGCCGCGTCTGAATGCGGCTGTTGCGAAAAAGAAAACGCCACCGAAATGAACTCGGTGGCGTTTTCTTTTGAGGACTCGTTAGACGCTGGCTCGACGTGATTCGAACCGTTGGCTTACTTCGCCAACTTTGGAATCACCACGAACCGTGCTGCTCCGCCGGATCGCACGAAGAGCCGCAGGCTGTCCTTGATGTCGCTTTCTTTGAGTGCCTTTTCAAACTCTGCCCGCGACTTCACTTTCACGCTGCCCACCATCTCAACGATGTCTCCCGCCTTGAGTCGACCATTGGCTGGTCCATTCTCATCGACGCTGGAAACCAAGGCCCCAGAGTTTGGTTCAACTTCCAGTTTCTTCGCGAGCTCCTCGGTCAGATCGCGAATCTCGAAACCGAATGATTCAACGGTCGCCGAACCATCCTGCACCTTCGGACGTGCTCGACCCGGTCGCATTTGCGAGAGCGAGTAGTCCTTCGGCATCTCTTTCAGAACCATCTCAATGGTCTGACGCTTGCCGTCTCGCAGCACTTCCAGCGGGTATGGCTTATCAACATTCAGTTGCTCAACAATGCCTTGCAAGCTGCGAGGATTGCTGACCTTCTGGCCGTTCAACGAGAGCACCACATCTCCGATTTGAAGCTTAGCATTCTCGCCTGGTGAACCCGGTCGGATGTCGGTGACGAGTGCTCCTTCGCCGGGCTTAAGCTTGAATTGCGAGGCCAGCTCGGCATCGAGCTGTTGGATGGCAACGCCGATGTAGGCACGTTGGACCGAGCCTTTCTGCACGAGCTGATCAACGACCCAATAAGCCATCTTGCTGGGGACCGCGAAGCCGATGCCGTCAAACCCGCCGCTCTGAGACGAGATCGCTGTGTTGATGCCGATCACTTCGCCGTTGATGTTGAGCAGTGGCCCACCGCTGTTACCAGGATTGATCGCGGCGTCGGTCTGTAGGAAATCTTCCCGCTCGGTAATGTTTGGCCCGCGTCCCTTCGCACTGATGATGCCCGCTGTAACGGTTAGCTCTTGGCCGAACGGACTACCCACGGCAACGACCCAATCGCCGACTTCGATTTTGTCACTGTCACCGAACCGCAGCGTCGGCAGCTTTTCGCCAGTATCAATCCGCAGAATGGCGACGTCAGTCCGAGGGTCCGTCTTCGGATCTTTGCCTTTGAATTCTCGTCCGTCGTGCAGTCGCACGATGATCTCATCGGCATCGGCGACGACGTGGTTGTTGGTCACGATGATGCCTGATGAGTCAATGATGAAGCCCGTTCCGAGGCCTCTTGAACGTGGAGCCTGACGCTGCGGAGAAGGCATGCGTCGGAAGAACTCACGGAAGCGCGGGTCATTGCGGAAGAGGTCATCGAGACCCTCTGGAACACCATCCTCTCCATCGTCGAACTGAGCGGTCGAACGAGATTTGCCTTTGGTCATGATGGTGACCACGGCCGGAGTTGTGCCTTTCGCAATTCCACGAAAGACCGTTGAGAGTTCGCTGATGTCCCGAGCGGTAACTGGCGGCGGAATCTGAGGTTTGTCCGCTACGGACACTGCGGCGGCAACTGCGACGAATCCGCAGGCCATCGCAATCAACCAGGGAAGTTGGCTACGCAAAGTCTTCATGCTCATCTCCATTGAACGACTGACGAACGATGTTGAACGTCGCGAGATTGGCGCCTGCAGAATTGGCTCAGTGCATGTGTTGCTTGACTCAGTATTGTCGGTCTCTGAGCTTTCAACGGGCAGCCAATTCGCGAGTGCGAGTGGCTTTAGAACCGATCGAACCGCGATACCCAGATCAATGCTGATTGGATTTTATCGCTCGGGGTTCAAAACAACTGCCTGGCAAGTGTGCCGATGCAATTCGCTAACGACCACCAATACGCCGAAGTTAAAGCGAGTGTTGAGTGTGATTTCGTAGTTCGATCTCTTAGCTTGGCGACCGCTCTCGACTGGTTGTTGGCGAGGGTATTGATTTCGCGTGAAGTGAGACTGTCAGATGCTGCTCAAGAAGAATCTGTCTTGGCTTGTCGTCGGTGCGGCAGCCGTGTTGTGCGGTTGCGAGGCAAACGACAATTCGAAACGATCAGGCGTTTCGGTCGCTCCGAGTGCGGGTGCCATTGACTCCGACTCGCAGGCCGATGGGTCCGGTGCGCCGTCGGGAGTTGTTGACAATGCCGCGGACGAGACGAAGCCGTTGGTGGTTGAGGAACCAAAGGTCGAGCGTCCTCGCGGGATGGTCTGGATTCCAGGCGGCACTTCCAAGATGGGCGGTGACGGCAATCAGCCGGACGAGCAGCCAATTCATGACGTCGAGCTGGACGGCTTTTGGATGGACGCGACCGAGGTTACCGTCGGCGAGTTCAAGCGGTTTGTTGATGCCACCGGTTACAAGACCTTGGCTGAGCGGAAGCCGAAACGCGAAGAGTTTGCGGGCCAGGTCTCCGCAGAAGCGATTGCGGCGATCAAGGAAGAGATGCTGGTTCCGGGTTCGATCTGCTTTAACCCGAAGTTCGATTCCGCAGCTTTTCCTAAGGGGCGGCGGCCTACTCCCGATGAGATCTATCTGGTTTGGAAGTACGAGCCCGGCGCGAATTGGCAGCATCCCGATGGCCCGAGTTCGAGCATTGAAGATCGGCTCGATCATCCCGTGACTCACGTGTCTTGGAACGACGCGGTCGAATACTGCAAATGGGCTGGCAGGCGTTTGCCGACGGAGGCGGAATGGGAATACGCCGGGCGAGGCGGGCTGGATTCAAAGATCTACCCGTGGGGCGATACGCGCGAGCCCAATGGTCGCTGGATGGCCAACATCTGGCAGGGCGAGTGGCCTTTCAAGAACTTCGTGCAAGACGGGCACGAGAAGACGTCGCCGGTGATGAGCTTCGATGCCAACGGCTTCGGGCTTTACGACATGTCGGGCAACGTCTGGGAGTGGTGCCACGATTGGTATCAGGGCGAGTACTACGCCAGCAGTCCCAAGCGTAATCCGTTTGGCCCGGCTGACAGCTTCGATCCGATCGAACCAACGATCCCCAAACGCGTGCAACGCGGTGGCTCATTCATGTGTAACGCGAACTACTGCACCGGCTATCGAGTGTCGGCTCGGATGAAGGGCGATCCCAACACAGCAACATGGCACTGCGGCTTCCGCACGGTCCTCACACCGTCGATGTATGAGTCCTACAAAGCTGCTCCAGGAGCAGCAGCAGGCCGTGGCGTTAAGAACTGAGACACGATCGAGGCCTCGTGATATATGCCGGAGACTACTCGTCCTTCGCTACCTCGACGAAGACCTTTAAGCACTCGCCGGTTTCGAGCAGTCGCATCATTTCGGCGTAGCTCTCAAGTCCTTGCAGCGGATGCGTGAGTATTTTTTCTGTCACGCCTGGGAACATCAGCTCGCCCACGGCCATCGCGGAGATGCCCTGCTCGAAGTGCTTCCAGTTACCGTTCACCGTGCCGACGAGCAGCTTGTTACCAAGCACCCATTCGAGGTTGATCTTGTTGGCTGGAACGGCGTCGATCGTCGCATTGCCACCAGTGCAACTCGACCAAATCAACGCCCCGTTCAAACCGAGATACTCCATTGCCTCAAACGCCTGACGCGCGCTGCCGGTGGCTTCGAAGATGATGTCTGGGCCGCGACCAAGTTCCGCGACGACTGACTTGGGAGTCTTGCCGTCGAGAGCACCGCAATAGGTCGCACCGTAGGCGGTCGCGATCTCGGCCTTCAGATTGCCTTCGGCCTTCTGCCGCGCGAACGTGAAGACGCGCATGCTCTTCAGTCGGAACATCAAGGTGGCCAACAAACCGATCTGCCCAGAGCCAAGAACAAAAGCGATCTCGGGCTGCCAAACTTGAAGTCGCTGTTGAGCGAGCATGGCTTGCTCGATGCCCTTGGCAACGACGCTCGATGGTTCGGCCAGCAAGCCGAGATGCTTCATGCCTTCAGGGACGCGGACCATGAATTCCATGTCGTCGACGAAGTACTCGGTGAGGAATCCATGTCGCAGGTTGATGCCGCGTTCGTAGTAAGTCAGTTCGCTGGTGACGTCGTTGCGACCGATCTTGTCGAACAGCGACCCACCGGGACGACGCACCGTACACGAGACATAGTCACCGACTTTGACTTTGGTCACAGCCGGTCCAACTTCAACGACTCGGCCAAAGCTCTCGTGGCCGATCACAAGGAAGTCGTAGCCGGGAGGAGCCGCACCATAGAGACCGTGATTGATCTCGCGGTCGGTCGCGTCGACACCGATTTTCAACACCTTCACAAGCACGCCGCGCCCGTCAGGAATGTCGGTGACTTTCGGCATCGGCAACTCGGCGAGATGCACGCTGTTCTTGTGCGGCGGACGAACGGCGACGGCTTTCATGGTGGAGTTCCTACATCGGGGCTGGTTGGTGTCGGCTTTCGCTCCGCGAAAGCACGCTGATGTCATGGCGATTACAGAATGAGTGCAGACTTAGCGGGGGCTTCGGCAGAGAGGCTGTGATCTTTTCGTGGGGTACGTTTTCAACGTGCTTGGGCTGAAGGGGATAAACACACGTTGGAAACGTGCTCCACTTGAGTCTCACATAACCTCAATGCGACCGTCGGTTTGTCTTACTCCCACTCAATCGTGCTTGGTGGTTTGGAGCTGATGTCATAGACGACTCGATTCACGCCGCGGACGGCGTTTGTGATGCGCGTCGACATTCTTTGCAGAACATCAAAGGGCATGCGGAACCAGTCGGCAGTCATAAAGTCGTCGGTGGTCACGGCTCGAATCGCGATGGTGCTTTCATAAGTGCGAGCATCGCCCATCACGCCGACCGATTGAACCGGCAACAAGACCGCGAACGCTTGATTGATTTGTCGATAGAGCCCGGCTGCTCGCAGTTCTTCAATGACGATGGCATCGCACTCGCGGAGGATCGCCAAACGCGGTTCGGTGACTTCGCCGAGACAACGCACTGCCAGTCCTGGGCCGGGGAATGGATGTCGCCACACAAGATGCTCGGGCAAACCGAGAGCGAGTCCCATGCGTCGCACTTCGTCTTTGAAGAAGTCTCGCAGTGGTTCGATCAGTTCAAAGCCAAGCTCTTTCGGTAGGCCGCCGACGTTGTGATGCAACTTGATGGAAGCTGCCGGACCATCGGGGTTCGAACCAGATTCGATGACGTCGGGATAGAGCGTTCCTTGCGCCAAGAAGTGAGCATCGGGAATGGACTTCGCCTCTTCCTTAAACACGTCAATGAAGAGCTTGCCGATGGTCTTACGCTTGGTCTGCGGCTCGGTGACACCTTTCAGTCCCGACAGAAATAACTGGCTCGCATCGACGACGTGTAGGTCGGTCTTGAAGTGCTCGCCGAACTCGAACCGGACCTCTTCGGCTTCGCCCTTGCGCAGCATCCCATTGTTGACGAAGATGCAAGACAACTGATCGCCGATGGCTCGATAGAGCAGGGCTGCGACAACGGATGAATCTACGCCGCCGGACAGTCCGCAGATCACTCGGCTCTTACCAACTCGATTGCGAATGGATTCGATCTCGCGTTCCAAAAGGGACTCAATCTTCCACGTCCCGGCGCATCTGCAAATGTTCTTCACGAAGTTCCGCAGCATCTGCTGACCGTACTCGCTGTGAGTCACTTCGGGATGAAACTGCAGACCGTAGATCGCTCGAGTCTTGTGTTGCACCGCCGCGTGCGGGCAGGTCTCTGTGGTCGCGATCGAATTGAATTGCTCGCTGAGATTCAGAACCTGATCGCCGTGGCTCATCCACACGACGCTGTTGGCCGGCAAGTCTTTAAAGAGCGGATTGGCTCCATTGACCGCACATTGAGCGAGTCCGAATTCACGCTTCTCACCCGGAGCCACCTTGCCGCCAAGTGCGTGGCAGAACCATTGCATGCCGTAGCAGATTCCGAGGATCGGAATGCCCAGATCGAAGATGCCCGGATCAGCCTTGGGCGATCCTTCTTCGTAAACGCTGGCTGGGCCTCCCGAGAGGATCAGTCCTTTGGGGGTGAGTTCCTTGATACGCGAGGCTGGAAGGTCGGGGCGGACGAGTTGGCAAAAGACGTTCTCGTCGCGAAGTCGCCGAGCGATGAGCTGGGCCGTTTGGCCACCAAAGTCCAGAACCAGTACTCGTTCTTCGTGATGAGTATCCAACGAGCCGCGAAAAGCACCGGAGCCGGCTGCGGACGAACTAGCGGTCATGAGAGTTTGCTTCCGTGACAATCACCATTCCGACTCGAGCGAACGACGGTCGGAGAATGAAAACGCCCAGCCAGGCTGGGCGGGAAAGCGGGGGATGCTATCGGTCAGTTTTCTGAGGGTCGAGTGTCTGGCGACACGTCCAAGGCAACCAAATTGAAGTCACCGATACATCGTCCGACGAGGTCGAGTCACATCGAATGTCCGTGACATTCAACCCTTAGGAACGATGCCGTGATTACTTCCCGATTTGATTTGGGTGGCACGCTCTGACCAACGGGAAGGGCGTGGTCGAGCTACGAGAGCACACGCCCTTCGAGTACTCAGGGCGTGCCACTCACTTCGGGAAGTTATTGCGGCTCAGTTCCTTAAGACGCGAGTGCCGATCCCCGTCTACGAATGCCGATGCGATCATTCGGCAGCGACGACACCGCATGCGGAAGGAGTCGACTCGTCCAATTCATCGACCAAAGAAGCTCGCGCATAGACCTCGGGAATGCGGCCAAGATTTCGATGTGCCACCAGCTCGGCCACGATGCTCACGGCGATCTCTGGAACGGTCTGCGATCCAATCTCGAAGCCCAACGGAGCATTGACTCGGCGCAACGCATCGCGCGAGATGCCCTCTTTCAACAGGTCTTCGAAGATCAGCTTGATCTTGCGACGGCTGCCGATCATCCCCACGTATCGAGCCGATTTCTCGACCAAGTGATAGAGGGCTTCTTCGTCGTGGTTGTGCCCGCGAGTCACGATGATGCACATCGTGTTTCGATCAATTTCCAGGCCGCTAAGAGCGGTATCCCACGGAGCCACAATCAGTCGTTTGGCGCGCGGGAAACGATCGACGTTGCAGTACTGCTCGCGGTCATCAACGACCCACACATCGAAGTCGACGTCAGCAGCCAGATCCGCGACCTTCTGACCGACATGCCCGGCACCGACGATCAGCAGCCGACAACGCTGCAACTGCGCGAGATACGAAACACCGTCGACAACATAGGGACGATGTCGATCATCCAACGGTCGCAAGTTGGTCGCGACCAATGTCGGTGATTCTGCGGAACCTCGTCGAGCAGCCACATGCCCGTGAGCGTCAAACAGCACGCGATCGGTCTCTCTGCCACCGCCAGCCTTCGCAGCATCGAAGACGACGGACTCCGTGCAACCGAGACCTTCATGCACAAGCTTGCGATACGTTTGGAAGTACGAGATGTCATCACCCGGACGCAGCGGATCGACGAGCATCTTCATGCGACCTCCGCAGATCAGCCCGTCGTCCCAGCCGTAATCGCTGTCGAGTTGGAAGGTCATGATCTCGGGGCTGCCCGCGTCTAACAGTCGCAGAGCACGGCGTTTGACTTCGGCTTCAACACAGCCGCCTCCCAACGTTCCGGCCTGCGAACCATCAGGAAAGACCAACATCGTGGCGCCCGCCTTCTGAGGCGTCGAACCGCGCGTCTCAACGAGCGACGTATAAGCCACTGACTGCCCGGACTTCAGGGAGTCCTCGAGTTCTTGCAGAAGCGTTTCCATGAGAGCGTCTTATTCGCAGATGGGTCGTGACGTACGAAAACCTACATTCGGACTGGCCGCGACGAATCACATCGACAGCGAGGCCGAAAGCTATCTGCGGCGACTTAGATTTGCACCAAGGCGAGTGGTCTGTCTTCATGCCTGGAATTACGGATTCAGCGAGTCGCGGAGCGACTCGCCTACGTAGCTCAGTCGCTCTGCGACTGAGATGAGCGTCACGAAGAACTTGCTT
>OMIV01000047.1 GCA_900299185.1 Planctomycetaceae bacterium | reverse complement strand
GCCGTCGATAAGCTTGAGCGACTGCAACGCTTCGTTGAACGCAGCGATGTCGAGCGACGATGCCCCGTCGACTTCGATGCGCGTGTTGTCGTTGATCTGCTCGTTGTCAGTCAGCGTGAACGTGCCGCCTTTGAACGTGACGGTTCCGCTTCCGGCATTGATTCCTGTTCCAGCCAGAGAGACCGAGTCGGCTTCCGAGAGGAATTGATTGCCATTCGCGATTGAAGTGTTTGTTTCGAGCGAGGTCGCATTGATGCGGAACGGGTTGCTCAAAGTGCCGATGCTCTTGCCGCCGCTGACTCCAGCAAAGAGACCGACAGCGCCGGCGATGACGTCGGTCCCGCTCGCGTCGCTATCAATGAAACCTGCGGCACCGGTCGTGATCGCAACATGGCCGCCGTTCGCATTGAGCGAACCTCCATTGAAACTGATTGCGGCGTTGCCGACGTTGAGAGTGAAGTCGGTCGTTGCGGCGCGCGTGATGGCGGAGCTAACCGTGATGCCGGTCGTCGCGCCCGATCCGATGCTGATCAACGCGCCGCTGAGTTGATCGAGTTCGGCATCGGTCAAACTGAGGTACCCCGCTGTTTCGGTGCCAAGATCGAACTTGCCATTCTTGCTGACATCAATGGCGATGTTTCCCGTTCCGGCATTAATGGAGCCGAGCAGCGTGATGTCGGCGGCGAAGAGAACGACATCGCCGTTTGATGTGCTGAGCTGAGCACCGGCGTTGTCGATGTTGAGCGTGCCTATGCCATCGCTGTCGGTGTCGGCGATGAGCGAGAGCGTGCCGCCATTTGTGATGATGTCGGCGTTCGCTCCCGCAAGATTGAGGTCGCTTAATGTTCGAAGTTTGATGTCGCTTCCGTCACTGCTGAGCTTTCCGGCGACCGTCAAGACGGCGATGTTGGTACTTGAAATGCCGCCCGTTCCGACTGCGAAGCTGTCGTTGATGCTCACATTGCGGAAGTCACCGTTGAGCACTGCTTCCGACAACGGAGTCGTTCCGCCGACCGCACCGTCGAAGACGGCGGCTCCGACTGTCGTCAGCTTCTTGGCTCCGTCGACCGTGCCATTGAAGCGAATCGTTGAGCTCGCTGTGTTGGACAACTGGACGTCGGAAGTCAAAGTCGTCGATCCGTTGTAGGTCTGACTGGTTGTCGTCGCGATCTGCGACGTGGCGAGTGTGATGGACTCCGACGTGACGTTAATGGACCCCAACGAGATGTTGCTGTTGAAGCTGATGGTGTCGTTACCGGCTTCTCCATCGAAAGTCAGCGAGCCGTTGAAGCCGGTACTGAGGCCATCAACATCGAGGATGTCATCACCTGCGCCGCCGCGAATGACAAGCGACGCAGATGGATTCACGAACGTGACGGATTCACTGGCTGAGGAGTCGATCGTCATCGAAGTGGCGTCGTTGTCGACCAGCGCGATTGCATCCGCTGCGCTGCCGAATTCGAAAACGCGATTGGCTGCGTTCAAGTTGTCGGTGATGGGTTCGAGCCCGACATAGTCCACGTTGAAGGTGTCGGTATTAATGCCGACTTGAATGAAGCCATCGGACGCGTTCGTGAACTTGTGCGTGACCGTGCTCGCACTGCCGCCGGTGATCGTGAGCGAATCGCTTCCGTTCGCTCCGCCGTCAAAGACCACTCCGCCGGCTGGCAGGGGATTGCCATTCGAGAAGTCGATGTAGAGCTCGTCGTTTTCATTGTCGGTGCCGGTGATGGTGAGCTTTGACTTTCCCGAATTCGAAGTGCGGAAGAACTGCTTACCGCCGCGACTAAGGACGCGCTCGCTGCCGTTGATCGTGAGCATTGTTTGCCCGCCGCCAGCCGGCAGTGTGATCGTCGCATCGGTCGCGTCACTGATGATGTCGACGGCGTAGTCTTCGACTTCACCGTCATTCGCAGGAGCTGCTGCATTGAGGCCGCCCGCGCTGCTGACTCGGAAGCGCGCGAACGTCTGACCGACGGAAGCGCCGGCGGGAATGACGAAGCTCAAGATGTTGTTACCGGCAGTCAGCGAGACTGACGTTGCGATCTGCTCGCCGATGTCGTCCCAATCGCCGTCTTGATTGAAGTCGAGGAAGGCATCGAGCTTGGCCGTCGAAGCGTTCTGCAAGTTGACGACCACTGACGCGGTATTCGATGTCGTTGCTGACGAGACGATCGAGCTGAGGAAGGTCACTCCGTCTTCATCGTCGGTGCCCGAGGTATCGTCGCCATCGGCGTTCGAGCTGGGATGCGCGGCGGCATCAACATCGGGGGCAGTGCCGAGCGACGGGCCGCCAACATCGTGATGGGCGAGCTGCGGATAGACGGCGGGCGCGTCGCCGTAATCGGCAGGTGAGGCAATGACGTTGATGGTCACTGTCGCCGAGACGAAGCCATTCGAGCCCGTGCCCGTGTTGCCGAGATCGTTGACGTCGATGTCGATCTTTGCGGTGCCAGCGAACTCGGCGTTCGGTGTAAACGTGAGGCCGTCGAGTGCCGCGTTGAGGTCGGTCTGCGAGCCCGTCATGACGATCGTCGGATCGGTCGTACCGTCGCCGACCGTCAGTGTGAGACCCGTCGTGCCGTTGAGAGTCAACGAGCCATTCGACGCGCGCAGAGCGACTCGAATTGGAGCCGTTCCAGCATCGGCATCGGTGATGCTGATCGCGTTACTGTTCGCGCTGCTAAAGGTCAGCGCGACGTCTTCGTCGGTTGAATCGTTCGTCGGAGCAACAAGCGTCGGTGCTATGTTCTGAGTGAAAGCCGCGCCGACGAATTGTCCCGTTGAACCGCCCGCCGTCACCGTCGTCAGCGATGTCGCGGAGTCATTTCGCAAGACATTGACGCGCTCAGTGAATGCGTCGACGGTCACGAGATCCGGAGTTCCGTCGCGGTTGACGTCAGCAAAGATCATGTCGTCGGCTCGCTGACTGGCGAGCGTCACATCGAAGCCGAAGTTGCCGCTACCGTCGCCCTTGTAGAAGCTCAATGTGTCGCCGTTCGAGAGGGCGATCGCGACGTCGGCATGACCGTCGTTGTTGTAGTCGCCGACAGCGAGTGCTTTGGGTTGCGAGCCCGTGGCGAAGCTGGCGAGCGTGCTCTTATTGAAATCGCCGGAGCCATCATTGCTCAGCAATGTGACCGAATCGCTGCCTTGATTGCTGACGAGCAAATCGAGGCCGCCGTTCTGGTCGACGTCGGCTGCGACGATGGCGCTCGGGTTTGCGCCGACGGCCAGCGTCGACAAATTGAAGGCATTCGCGCCCTTATTGATGGCGAGCGTGACCGAGTTGCCGGTCGAGTTTGTCGTCGCGAAGTCAGTACGTCCGTCGGCATTGAAGTCACCGGCAACGAGGTCCGTCGGAGCTGTGCCGGTCGCAAACTTCCCTATGGAACTGAAATTACCTGAGCCCGAGTTCGCGAAGACTTCGACTTGCTCGGTGTCGGACAGCAAGACGGCAATGTCGAGTGTCGCATCATCGTTGAAGCGACCAAGAGCGAGCTTCGAAGATGCGCCGCTCAATGCGATCTTTGAGGCGGCTCCGAAGCCTCCGACCGCGAGGCCGGGCAGAATCGAAAGCTGCCCCCCGTTGATCGCAATGAGATCGGGCTTTCCGTCGCCCGTCACATCTGCAACGATGGCATCTTGAGCGGGCGATCCGATGACATACTCCGGCGCAATGAATGTGCCTTTCGAATTGATGAGCAGATTGATTGAGCCCTCATCAAGTCGAGCGACGACGAAGTCGATTTCGTTGTCGTTGTTGATGTCCGTCTTCGCGATCGAATGGGGCGAGCCGGGCAACGAAATCTGGTCGTCCAAAACGAAACGCGTTGTCAGCGACTCGGTGCGCGTGAAGCCGTTCGGCAATTCAACGACGACTCGTTGCGTCACGTTCGGGAAGACGTCAACGAGCAGATAGGCGCCGGTCGTTTTGGTGACATCAAACTTTTCGCCGGCATCGCGCCGACCGTTGTTGTTGTCGTCGAGATAAACCGTGATGCCGCTCAGGCCCCGCTCGCCGCCGTTCTGAGTTCCGTCACGATTCACGTCGTCATAAACGATGCCGGCAATCGCACCGAGCTGAATGTCTCCAATTGAGAAGAAGGGCGGAGCAGTGACGGGATCGACATGCACGACTTGCGAGCGGAGTTGATTGAACAAGACGTCCGTCTGCGCGCTGCCGCTGAGAGTATCGTTATCTGCGGCGACGATGTCGGGCAATGTGTTGCCGTCAAAGTCTCCGATCGCAACGGCCGTTGCTGGGAAGGCCGTCGGGTAGTTGATCGCGGTGCCGAAATTGTTTCCGCCGAGCCCGAGCAGAATTGAAACTGACGGCGCGCTGCCGCTGCTTGTTACTGCGAGATCGAGCGTGCCATCGCGATTGAAGTCGGTGACTTCAAGATCGGTGAGGCCATCGGGAGCTGCGAACTTGGTGTTCCTCAAGAGTCCCAATCCGCCGAGCGAATTGAAGACGTAGATATTGCCGGTGCCACCATTGGTCAGCACGAAGAGTTCGGGGCCGAACATGCCGTCGATCTGTCGGAAGAAGACGTCGCCGTCATCTTCTGAGGCGTCAAGAGCGAGATTTCCGAGGCTCGTAAATTGGCCCGCGCCGCGACCTCGAAACATTGCGACGGAGTCAGTGTCATCGTGACTGACCGCCAGCTCTGCGAAGCCGTCGAGATTGATGTCAGCGAGATCGAAGCCGGTCACTCGACTGCCGGTATCGAAATCAATGCCCGAACCGAATGCGCCCGAGCCGTCGTTGAGGAACGTCGTGATCTTTGTGTTCGTTGACGCGTCGGTATTGCTGACGACGAGATCAACATCTCCGTCGTGATCGAGGTCGGTGAGGACGAGTCGATCCGGAGAGCTCGGCGTCGCGGCGGTTGCTCCGAGCGACAGTTGCCCGGTGCCATCATTGAGCAAGAAGCGAACGCGGTTCTCTCCGGACTCAGTCACTGCGAAGTCAATGTCTCCGTCGCCGTCGATGTCGGCAGCCGCGATCTTGCTCGGTGTCGACCCAATCGCGATCGCCGCAAGTGATGTGAAGTCCGTCGAACGCGTGCCGAGTTGCACCCGCACGCTGCCGGTCGTTGTGCCTTGATCAAGTCGCACGAGATCGGGAACTCCGTCGCTATTCACATCGACGGATAGCACGTCGACTGTGTGTGATGCTGCGGCATCAACGAAGGATCGCGAGCTGAAGGCGATCGTGCTCGGGTCCGTCTGCGCGTAGCCCTGCGGAGTCACTTGCGCGACTCGGTAATCGCCGGGCGCGACGCTGTGGAACGTGACGAGCCCGAGAGTCGCGCCGTTTCCACTGAGTGCCGTCGGTTCAAACTCGTCGAAGCGGCCGTTGTTATTGAGGTCGAGATAGACGCTGACTCCGGCGAGTCCCACTTCACCGGGGCCTTGCCGACCATCTCCGTCGGGATCATTGAAGACGATGCCACTGAAGTCTCGAAGCGACTGCAAGCCAAACGTTGTGTTGTCGATCAAATCGCCCGCGACGGCGTTGATGCGCTGCGAGCCCGTGAGATTCGAGAACGTCGTGAGATCATCGGATCCCGAGTTCGCGACGACGAGATCAATGCGTTGATCGCCCGTCGTATCGGCAAAGGCAACGGCTTCCGGATGCGCGAGCGCCGTTGCAACGACGGTCGGCGTTTCGAAATTGAGGTTGCCGAGATTGTGCAGCACGCGGAGCGATCCTGCGGCGTCATTCGAAGCGACGACGACATCAGGCAGGCGATCGCCATTCAGATCCGTCGCACTGACAAAAGACGGCGTCGAGAACGTGCCGAGCGCCAATGTGCGGAACGAGGCGGTATTGCCGACGTTTTCGATCAAACGCACTTCGTCGATTCCGGCTTCTCCGACGAGCAAGTCGGTATCGCCATCGAGATCAAGATCCGATGCAAAGAGGCTGACCGGAGTCGCATTCGTTGGCAGTGTGATCGTCGTACCCGTGAAAGTGCCGTCGGGCTGCTGCAATAGAAATTGCACCGTATCGTTGCCGAGATAACTCACGGCGACGTCTTTGCGACCGTCTCGATTGAAGTCGGCAACTGCGAGTCCGCGCGGCGCGGTGCCCGTGCTAATCCCTTTTGCGGAATCGAAGTTGAAGCCACCGCTGGATGAGCGGAGATAGACCGCGACTCGATTCGCGTCTTGCTCGGCAACAACAAGATCGAGTTTGTTGTCGCCATTGAGATCCGCGATCTCGACGCGTCGCGGCACGGCGCCCGTTGAGATCGTTGTCTCGGTCAGCAACGACGAGCCATTGATGATTGAAACCGAGTTGCTGTCCTTATTGACGACGGCGATATCGAGTTTGCCATCGCCATTGAGGTCCGCCAGTTTGACGTCGGTCGGTGCGGAACCGACCGGTAACAACAACGGTGCGGCGTAGGTGTAAGAAGTCGTACCGCCGCCGAGTCCGAGATTGGTGCCGTCGATCGTCGGCTGCGAGAGGATCACCGCGACCTTGTTGCTGCTGGTCAGTGCAACGACGAGATCCGGGTGCGTATCGCCGTTGATGTCTCCCGACGCGATCGCGGTCGGATCGTCGCCCGGTGTCAGCGTGGTCGTGTTGTAATCGGCGAAGAGCAAATTCGTCGGCGTCGTGATGTGCCGCCCGCCGCTGTATTGGACTCCGATGTAGGACTCGCCCGGCGGCACAAAGTCGAGGATGTAACCGGCTTCGTTTTGGGGCGTTGCCGGATCATCGACTCGTTGCGATGCCGTAGGTTCATTCGCGTCGCGGCGTCCATTGCGATTGAGATCGAGATACGCAGTACCGTTTTCGAGATTGAGCAGAGATTCTCCGACGTCACGCACGCCGTTGCCGTTCGTGTCGATGAAGACTGCTCCGGCAACTTGAGCTTGCGGGACTTCGAACGCTCCGATGTCGACATTGTTCGACGCATCGTTCAGCGCATTAACGGGCCGCGTGACGCCGCGTTCGTCTGTTGTCGGTGCTCCTGTATTAATTCCCGCATCAATCGCCGGAGAGCCGAAGTTCAACGCATACGTCTGCGGAATAACGCGCGTCGGTAATTGGAAAGGAGCAAAGGACGAGAGGAAGAAATCGGGCGTCGGATTCAACGACGGGAGCGTGACGGCGTTCGATGTGTTGTCGCGGATTACACCCAGTTTGGGATCAACGAGCTTCGTCACCGATCCGCCGCTGACGTAAGTGCCGGTGCTTGTGGAGCCGAGCAGCTCGAAGCGATTCGCGTCGATGACTCGAATGCGAAAGTTCCCATTCGCTCCGTTATTGCCGATGACGTCGCTCACTCGAACGAGATCGCCGCTCGAGTAGCCGTGCCCTGTAATGGAAATCACAACGGGCGTCAGATTGGAAGCGTCTTCAACAGATTTCGAGACGGTGCCCCCGACAAGATCGGTGCCTTGAGCGGAGAACGTCGTCGCGCCGCGATCGCCGATGAGGTTGCCTCCGAGCGATGTGAAGCTGCCCGCGATATCTGGCTTGATGCCGCCGACATTGTTCGCGATCAGCGAGTTCTTGATCGAGACCGCCGGGTTGTTGAAGTTGCGAATGCCGCCTCCGAGGTCGGTCCCCGAATTCTCAGCGACGGTGACGTTGAGGAACATGGCGCTGTTGCCGTTGAGGTAAATCGCGCCGCCGGAACTCGCATCATTTCCGCCGAAGGTCGAGTTCGTCACGACGAGATTGTTCGAGTTCAGATGCAGCGCGCCGCCTTGATCCGAGCTGTTGTTGCTGAAGGTGGATCTCTCAATCGTGAGATCGCTTTCGGTGTAGATCGCACCGCCACTGCCGTCGGATTTGTTCGACGTGAATTCCGAATTGGAAACAGTGACTCCGGTGCTATTGGTGATGCCAATCGCGCCGCCGCGTCCTTCGAACGTTCCGGTCTTGGCCTCGTTCAATGCGAAGCGCGAGTCGGTGATCGTTGCCTTGTTCGCGTTGATGTAGAGACCCGCGCCAGTGCCGCCGACCGCGCCGCCGGTTTTGTTTTCTGTGAACTCACTCCCCACGATCACAGCATTGAGGTTCGGGCCGTCGAGCGCGAGACCGCCGCCGCCTTCATCCGCTGTCGAGTTCTTGCTGAAGGTCGTCTCCGAGATCGTCACGCTGAGCGCACTGCCGATGTTGCCGTCCGCGATAAATGCACCGCCGCCGCGAGCACCACTCTTTGAGACCGTGTTCTCGGTGAAGGCACTCTGAGCGATGATGACGGGACCGCTGCCGAGATGTCGGAGGCCGCCACCGTTGCCGTTCGTCGCTGAGTTCTCGTCGAACAGCGTCTGGCTGATGTTGAGAGCTGCCCCGTTACTGGCGACCGCGCCGCCTTCTCCGCCGGTATTCAAGCGGAAGAGGCTTTCGGTCGCGTTTAATGTGGCCGATCCGATCGTTGAGCGTTTGATCGCGACCGCGCCGCCGAGTTGATCGGCACTGTTCGAGAAGAACTCGGCGCCGCGCAGTGTGACGTTGGCATCGAGAGCGAAGATTGCACCGCCGTCGCGGTTCAATGTTTGATTCGCGCGACCGTTCGTCAGCTTTACTCCTTCGATCGTGAGCGACGCATTAGCCTGCACGTCGAAGATGCGATCGAACTGATGGGCGTCGATCGTCGTTCCAAGCGAGTCGAAGCCGTAGATCGTCAACGAGCCCGGAGAGTCGTTGCCGAATCGCGTGACGGAGAAGTCGTTCGCTCCCGCCGGCGTCGATGTGCCGAAGTAGAGTTCGGTCCCCGAAGCCACAACATCAAGACCGAGCACGGGATTCGAGGCGTCGACATTCAACTGCGAGAATTCCAGTTCGCCGTTCTCTTTGAAACGCATGAGCCGCGCTGCGTCGCCTTCCGTCGCGGCCAGTACGAAGCGACCATCGCCGAGCAATGCGAGGCGGCCCGCTTGATGGCTCGCTCCATTCGCACTGACGAGCACGTCGCCGAATTCTGTGTTCTTCGAGCCGCTGCTGTTGAGCAACACAACAGCGAAGTTGTCGGCGAAATGTCCCGCAACGAGGAAGCGGCCGTCGGGCCGTTCGACGATCGACGTCGCGCGCGACGGAGTGTCGTTGAAGTGAATCGTCGTGAAGCCGCTTGAACCGAAGCCTGTATCAATTGCTCCACTGTCGTCATACGCGGCAACAACAAAGTCGTCGGCCTTTTGACCCGCGACGAGATACCCGCCTGTCGAACGTGCAATGACAGAGAAGCCTTGAATCGGATCCGGTGCAGTGACCGTGACAACTTTGCCCGTCGAGTTGAAGTTCGTATCGAGCGTGCCATTCGGATTGAGTCGCGCAAGAGCAATCGCATCGCTCGTGATGTGCCGCGATCCGGCAACGACGATGCGTCCATTGGAGTCGATCGTGACACTGCGTGCCTTTGAAACTTCAGTGCTGGCTGCAAAGTCAAAGACATTGAAGCCACTCGTACCATTGAAGCTCGTGTCGAGTGTTCCATTCGCCGTGAATCGCGCGACCGCGAAGGAAACATCGCCCGTGTTATCCGTGCGCCATCCAGCAACGACGATCTTGCCGTTGCCGTCGATCGCGACGTCTTCGGCAACGTCAAGCTGACCGGCGAAGTCGAGCGTCGTGACGCCTGATGTGCCGAAGCTGCTATCGAGCGTGCCGTCGACATCAAACCGCAGCAGCACGAAGTCCGAACCATTCGTGCCAACGGCGACAATTTTGCCGCTGCTTTGCTGAGCGATCGCTCGCAAGGCCGGCACGGAGCCGCTCGCACCGACGCTCTGAGAGGCAACGCCCGCCGTGCCATAACCGAAGTCGCGATAGTTCAATCGCGCATCGGCGATATCGAAGTCGCCGCTTTGTCCGAGACCTTCTTTGGCGCCACTCAGTCCGATGTCATAGACGCCGGGATTGAGAATGATTTGCTCGCTGCTCGGAGTGGTATTCGCCTGCAAGATCGCTTCGCGCAGGCTCGTCACTCCGTCGCCCGGATCAACGACATCTGACAGCGTCGTGACGAAGATCAAATCGCCGCCGCTCTGATAGGCACCGATATCAGGAGTGGCCGCGCCGGGCCGAGCTGCTCCGCGTTGATCAACGGTCACACTCGCCGAGGGTGCTCCGGCGGTACGCGCGGGACTGGCGGCATCGAGCGAGTGCGTCTTTGTTGGACCGCCATTGTTTTGCAGAGGTCCGAGCTTCGCGTCGATCGGGCTGGCTGACGTTCCGACAATGTCGCCGATAACGCCATTCACGAAGCCCGTCGCGCCGACTCCAATTAAGTTGTGACCGAGCGAAATCCCCGGTCGGTTGCTGCTGATGTCAGGAGCAGTCGTCGCGGAGTTACTGGCGATGATCGTGTTCGTGATGCTCGCCGTTGTAACGCCGACACCGATCGCCACTCCGCCGCCCGTACCGGCTGAGTTCAACGCGAGCGTGCTGTTACTCACGCTCAACGAACCACTCGACGAACTGATGCCGCCGCCGAAGAAACTCGTGCCGCCCGAGTTTGCTGTGATCGTCGAATTCGTGACGGTGAGCGCACCGGCTGAGTCGATACCGCCGCCACTCGCTGACGCCGAGTTGCTTGCGACAGTCGATTGCACGAGCGCGAGCACTCCATTTGTCGCAACGAGAATGCCGCCGCCATTCGTCGCCGAGTTGTTCTCGATCGACGACGCGCGGATCGTGACGTCGTTGCCACTGATTCGAATGCCGCCGCCGGCGCCGCCTGCTGTATTATTTGTAACAGTGACTCCGATCAGCTCTGCCGGTCGCCCGAGCACGAGTCCGCCGCCATTGAGCGTTGCCGAGTTGCCGCTCACTGTCGTCCGACCGATCTGCACCGTCGCGTTATCTGCGAAGACGCCGCCGTCACTGGCCTTCGAACGGTTCCCCGAGACAGTAGCATCGAACAGCGAAAGCCCGGTATTACCGCTGATCGCGATGCCGCCGCCGTCGAGCGTTGCTTCGTTGTCGATGATCGAACCGCCGAAGTACGAGACGTTCGCCGCTGACGCGAGACCGCCGCCTGTCTTCCCGGCAATGTTCTCAAGAAGACTCGTATTTCGCAGCGTGACCGCGCTCTCCGAGAACAATCCGCCGCCGTCGTTCGTCGCCGAGTTCGCGCGGATCTCACCGTTCTCAATAACGAGATTGGAACCCGCCGTCGTGCTCGCAATACCGCCACCGCTTCCGCCCGAGATGTTGTTTCGAATAACGACATTGCTGAGCGTGTTGCCGCTGGCCTCGTTCAAAACGCCGCCGCCGAAGCTCGATGCCACCGAACCGCCAGTGATCGTCAAACCGGCGAGCGTCGTATTGCCGCCGAGCAGATGAAAGGCGCGATCAATCCCGCCGGCGTCGATCGTCGTCGCATACGGGCTATAGCCGAAGATGCGGACGTCGCCGAAGACATCGAGATCGCCCGTTGCTCCGGCATTCTCATCAGCACCGCTCAGAGTCAGTAGATAGACGCCGGGACCGACAACGATGTCCTGCACTCCGGCTAGCGCATTGGCTTCCATAATCGCCGCACGCAGCGACGTCTTACCGCTCGCATCTTGAGCGACTCCGTCGCCGGGATTGACGTCGACCGTATCGTCGGTCGTGTCGACGAAGAAGCCAGTGAAGCCTGTCTCGACCGCTCCGATGTCGATGATCGCAGTCGGCGAGCCATTCACTCGATTGGCCCCGCGCTGATCGCGCTGCGGAGTTGTGGCCGAGCCCGCAGGATTGCCGGCGTCGATAACCGCACTTCCTGTGTTCGGCAGATAAGTCAGCATCGGGCCGCCGTTAAACGACAGCGTTCCGAGATTCGGACTGAGCGGCCCCGCTCCCGTGCCGACCTGACTGTAGTTGTCGCCGTTGACGAGTCCAGTCGACCCCGTGCTATTTCCAATAAAGTTGCTGCCTGTGGAATCGAAGCTGCCTTGAACATCGGGATTGGTCCCGGCTGACGTATTGCCAGCAACGATCGAGAACCCGATGCGCGCCAATGCGGCTCCGTCGACGCTGATGCCGCCGCTGCCTCCGGTCGTCGCGTCGTTTGCATAGATCGTCGAATGCAAGACGAGCAGCTTGCCGCCCGCCGCGCGGATCGCTCCGCCGATCGAGCCCTGTGCTGTATTGGCTCCGATCGTGGAATTGAGAATCTCAAGCTCACCATTCGAGATCGCGACCGCCGCACCGTCATCAGCTTCATTGACCGTGAAGGTCGAGCTGTCGATCAGCGTTTGTCCGGTCGAGACATGCACGGCACCGCCGAACTGCGCGTACTGGTTGGTGAAGCTCGAATAGCGAATCGTGAGCTTGCCATCACTCAGAATGCCGCCGCCGCCCGCACTCGTCGTATTGTTATCGAAGGTCGACGTGATGACTTCAGTGCTGCTCGTCGAGCCGACATAGATCGCACCGCCTTCAACGTTCGACGTATTGGAATTGAAATTACCATTGGCGACCCGCAGCGCGTTATTGGCTGAGATCGCTCCGCCGTAGTCGGCTTTGTTATTCGAGAACGTGACGGCAGCGAGCGTCGTCTCCGAGATCCCTCCGGTATAGATGGCGCCGCCTTCGAGCAGTGCCTGATTGTTGGTAAAGCTGAGATTGTAACCTTCGAGCTTGCCGCTATTCAGGATCGCACCGCCGCTCGTATTGCTGACGTCGGTGACCTTGCCGTTCGTGAGCGTCAACTTCTCAAGCACGAGATGCGCATCCGACAGCACCTCAAAAGCACGATCGACTCCATTGGCATTAATCGTCGTCCCGGCAACGCCGCGAATCGTCACCGAATGAGTGGCGTTCGTGATATCGAGATCACCGTCCGCCGCCGCGTCCTCAAGAATGCCCGTCCGCGTGAGTGTGTAAGTATTCGCACCCAGCAAGATGACGACGTTCGCACCAGTCGTCGCATTGGCTTCTTGAATCGCCGCGCGCAGCGAAGTGTTCCCCGCGCCGTCAGTCGCATTGCCATCACCTGGCGCGACATCGACGGTGTCCGCGAGCGTATTCACGGTGAACGTGACGGTCGGCACGTGAGTGAGAACGCGACGCGACTCAAACTCTTCGACGTACTTCGCAAACTTGCGACCGCGTTCCTGCACCGGAACCTCAACCGCCGTCCGCCGAGAAGCTTGAAGCCGAGACCGTCGTGGTCCCTGTCGTAACTTGGAAAGCCAAGAGAACAGAATCATTCGAAAGGATCCGTTCGAGATGATGTTTCTGGAGTGCTCGCTTCCGAGCGATACACGAGGATGAGCACCCTGAGTGTGCAGAACTAACTTTGCCGGTCAGGCAAGTTAAGTAGCGTAGTCCAAGCGTAAAAACGGCGGAATGTGGAACTTGCAGCGAGTTAAATAGCGTACTGGCCTGCCGTCGATCGTCGGTCGCTCGAGTCCTGCAACGATCCTTCGGAAGACTTAGAGCGGAGGCGAGGATAGGTGCCACTACCCAGCAGAAGGAAGGACCGATTTGAAAGCCAACTGACTCCTGCCCATACGCAGCTTGAATGTGTTGGTGATCAGTTTCTCCGGGCTATGAAGATTTGCTTGCAGCATGCGGTGCCTGCTCGAAACGAGAGTTGCCGACGATGGTTATCAGCGAGAGTTCATGGGTCGGGATCGATGCGGCATCAAATTCGTTGGCTGGTGGGAACTTGAGTCTATTCGGCGCCATAGGCCTCATTCTTGCCTTTGCCGTCTCGCCGCTGTTTCCCGGACACTTCACCCGGCGAAAGGTCGTAGTCGGCAGAGTCTCGCTAGTCTCGCGACGGTGTCCCTTTCGGTTGTGAACCTCGCAGCAATCCGCATCCATGAAAGCTGTCTTTCACAGGTTGCCTCCTGCCTGACGATTGTCTCAGGGACGGGTTCACTTCCCCAAAACGTTGATTGAGTCTCCGCATGACGCACTTTCTTGATCGGAAGGATCCTTGGGGCCATGGCATGGGCCTATGGGTTCTTGTCGCACTGGTCGCGCTGTTGCCGCCCGCAATTTGGGCGCTGCGCGGAACGCATCTCAACAACGACATCAAGAACTGGGTTCCAGCCGACGACCCGAATGTCCTAACGCTCGATTGGTATCACTCGCACTTTGCGGCGAGCGACAGCGTGGTCATGACTTGGCCCGGGAGTTCGTTGAATGACCCGCGCGTGAATTGGCTGGTCGATCGCCTCGAGGGCGCGACCGATGCTGAGGGCATTCGGCATGGTGGTTTGTTGCAGATAGAGAAGGTCATCACTCCCCAGTCGCTGCTGAGAAAGATTGAAGGCGAAGGCATCCCCAGCGACGAAGCGCTGACTCGCTTGCAGGGAATTCTGATTGGCACCGGCTCGCTGAAACTCACGCTGACCGAGCAAGGCCGTACGCAGGAAGCAGCGACTCTCAAGCTGCTGCAGGACACGTTGAAGTCACAGCTTAAGCTCAACGTAAAAACGTCTGGTCCGTTCGTCGCGTGGAAGCCCGACGAAGATCTTTCGAAGTACCAGTTGGCTCAAACGATTGTTGAAGCACCGAAGTCCGAGCCGTTCGCCGAATTGCCGCTGCATCATGCGCAGGTGGAATGGTCCGGAATGATGCCTCGTTCTGAGCAGACTCAGAAAGTGATTGCGATTGCCCAGGGACTTAAGTCGGATCGTGGAGAAGCGTTGATCGAAAAGGCGTTCTTCGCGACGGGTACTCCCATCGGAGTCGCGGTGGTCCTCAGCAAGCGAGGCATGATCGATTTGGCGGAGTCGTTACAGCAGCTCCGCACGATCGCGAGTGAAGTCGGCATTCCTGACCAAGACCTGCATCTGGCTGGTCGCCCGGTGGTGAATTCGGAACTCAATCAAGCTGTGAAGCGAGCGGCGTGGAATAAGAGCTACCCGATTTGGTGGCTTCCAGGTCGTTCCATCATCGCGTTCTCCGGCTTGGTGGGTGCAGTGCTCGCGATGCTGATGCTGAAGAGCATGCGACTGAGCGCGATCGTACTCTTCGCCGCTTACTACACCGTGCTGGTGACTGCGTCGCTCGTTCCGATGATGGGCGGCTCAATGAACATGGTCTTGGTCGTCATGCCGACACTGCTTTTGGTGACGACGATGGAAGCCGGAGTGCACGTCGTCAGCTATTGGCGATATGCCGCTCGAAAGGATCCCCAGACGGCTGTTTCAGAAGCCGTGAAGATGGCCACCATGCCGTGCTTGTTGGCGAGCGTGACCGGCGCGTTTGGATTGGCGTCATTGATGTCGAGCTCGCTGACTCCGGTCTACGACTTCGGCAAGTACTCGGCCTTGGGCTCGCTGATTGGTTATGTCGTCACGCTGTATGGCCTGCCGCCGTTACTTAGCTATCTCCCTCGCAAGATCGCTATCGGTGGCGACGACGAAAAATCCAGTCGCACATGGGAGCGCATCGCGAGTGCGCTCGTCCGACGGCATGGGCTCGTGTCGTTCGCGTGCGTGTGTGTAGCCGGGATGTGCTCGGCGGGATTGCTGTGGTTTAAGACGGAAACGAAGGCGATTCGCTACTTCCCGGATTCTTCCAAGATCGTGAAAGACTACCGCTTCGTCGAAGAGCAGATTGGCGGAATTGTTCCGGTCGACATTGTCTTGAGATTCCCCGAGAAGCTGCGATCACCCAGTGAAGACGGTTTGATCTTCTCGGAGCGACAAGAAGTCGTCCGACAGATTCAAAACAAGTTGGTCGAGAAGCACGCTGACATCAGTGGTTGCATCTCGCTGGCAACCTTCCGACCGGTGATGAATGAAGACGCTTTGACCGCACGCAAGTCATCGAACCTGCAACGTCGGTTGGAGAACGCCGTCGAAACCAAACTGCATAACCCCCATTCGACCGCTCATAGCTTCTTAGTGATGGCTCCCGAGACGGTGGTGTTGGATCGGACTCAGCGAACGCTCTGTGAGAAGGGCGATGAGCTGTGGCGCATCACGGCTCAGGTCAACATCATGACCGACTCGGATTACTCGATCCTCACCAAAGAGATCGCCGCGCTGATCGACGAAGAATCGGCGGCTCATCCGGGGATGCAGTCGATCGTGACAGGGATGATCCCGCTGTTCTTGGAAACTCAGCAAGCCGTTTTGACAAGCATGATGCAGAGCTTCTGGTGGGCGTTCCTCAGCATTTGGCTGACGCTCGCGCTGGTGCTCCGCAGTCCGATGGGCGGTTTGATTGCCATGATTCCCAACGCACTGCCAGTTAGTGTGGTGTTTGGCTTAGTCTCGTGGCTCGGTATTGCAATCGATGTTGGAACAATGATTACAGCGTCGGTCGCTTTGGGAATCTCGGTCGATGCTACACTGCACTTGCTGACTTGGTTCCGAGACGGACTTGAGAAAGGCCGAACTCGGCGAGTGGCAGTGGCTGACGCCCTCGGGCATTGCGGTCCAGCGTTGTGTCAAACGGGCATCGTGGTGGGAGTAGGGCTGTTGGTGTTGTGGCCAGCGGAACTCACTTTGATCAGTCGCTTTGGTTGGTTAATGGCCTGCATGGTGGCGATGGCTTTGCTGGGAACTTTGATTTGGTTGCCCGCACTGCTGGGAGGTTGGTTTGGCACGGTCATCATCAACCAGGAACGTCGAAGACAGGATAAGCTGGAGAAGAAGGCCGCCGCGAAAGCTGCCGCCGAACGCGCGAAGCAGGAGCAAAGCGAGATCGGTTCGTCTGTTGTTCCCGAACCTCATTTTGCTCGGCAATCGAGTTCTGGATTCTCGGTTCATCTGGGCCAGTTGCCGGACTCAACCACCTGAGACTTTGGTTCGTTTGGATGACTCCCTGGCACGAGCTTCGGCGAACTTCGTCTGTCCTCAGAATGTCTCGATTTGGCCGTGCGAGACTCGTGTGAAACGCGGACAACTTGAGGTCCAGGAACAGTCGATTTGATCGTTAGAGTCTCACGAAAATACCGGCCTTGACCCTTTGAAAAGGCACTTGTAGCATCCCGCCCCCGCCGCCAAGGACGCCGATCAAGGCGGGGTTAAACATCAGAAAATGCCCTGATTTCAAGGACGAAACACGCTCCCTGTGATCAAGGCTGACAGCGTAAATGGGGCTCCGTAGCCAAGCGGCTAAGGCAGTGGATTGCAAATCCGCCACCCCCGGTTCGAATCCGGGCGGAGCCTCTTCCAATCGCCCAGGCTTGCTCTCTGGCTTGCCTGGGCGATTTCGTTTCATGACAGAAGGACGCTCCGTTGAACGGTCCCAATTTCTCTAAGTCGGAACTCATTCCCGTCATCGCTCAGGACGATGCCACCGGCGATGTCTTGATGCTGGCCTACATGAATCAAGAGGCTTATGCCGAGACGCTCCGCACCGGTCGTGTGTGCTACTACAGCCGCAGTCGGCAGAAGCTGTGGCGCAAGGGTGAAGAGAGTGGCAACGTGCAAGAGCTGAAGAGCCTCTACTACGACTGCGATGCCGACACCCTGTTAGCGAAGGTGAATCAAATCGGCGGGGCAGCTTGCCACGAAGGCTATAAGAGTTGCTTCTTTCGTCAGATCAATCCGCAGACCGGCGAAGTCACAACGATCGGTGAGCGAGTGTTTGATCCGAAGGCTGTCTACAAGAAGTAGCTTCGGCCTCACTTCTTAAAGTGAGTTTGAACGAGGTTCGCGACGAACGGGTTGATGTCAGCTTCATAGGTGAATTCCTTGCCGCTGCTCTCGTCGAATGTCTTCAGTCGCGAACCATCCGGCCCGTAGATCATCACCACGGGGATTGAGGCAATCTTGGCCTTCTCATTGATGACGGTGTCTTCTTCGCTGAAGAGCACGTTGTCGATCTTGGCCTGCTTCTCCTTGAGGAACTCCAGTACGGGAGCTTTGTAGGTTTCAAGTGGACTGAGGCCATCGAAATCCAAGCTCGCGGAGATGCAGACGACTTGGTCGCTGGGGTACTTCTGACTGAGCTTGAGGAGCTGCGGGAACTCGCGCACGCACGGCTCGCATGACGTCGACCAGAAATCGCAAACTACAATCTTGCCTCGATGTTTGGCGATCGTGGCTTGCAGCTCATCGAACGTGCTGACTCGCAGAGCCACTTCGGAAACTTCTGCCGAAGTTGTCGTAATCGAGGTTTCGGTCGGAGTGGCCTCAGTGGTGGTCGGCTCTGATGGAGTTGCCGTTTGATTCGCGGTTACTGCTGTTGGCTTTGGCGTCGTGGCTTGAGGCTGACAACCGATGAGGGACGCCAAAGCGAGAGTCAGGATAGAGTGGTTGGTCATAGGTCAGGTCTCGTGGAGTAGAACGTGGCTTGAGTTGCCGATCATCGAGAGTTGGGAGCGAGCGAGATACTAAGTCGTGCGACGGAAGACAAACTCGCGCGGGTCGGTCATTCAGAGCGATCGATCTCACTGTTGGGCGAGCAACCCTTGCAGCCAACTCGCTTGCTGAGCCGTGACCGGAATAACTTCGTCGGGCGCAGGTTCATTGGGGATCAACTCTGCGATCAGTCGGTCTGCGAGTGCTTCAAGTCCGACTCGTTCAGCAGCAGACACGGCGAGCGAATTAGGCCAAGTGGATTGAGTCTCCAGATCGCTCTTATTGGCAATCACGAGCGTTCGTGGCAGCTTTGTGGCTTCGGTCAGAAGATCGATGTCATCAGTCGTTAGCAGTTGGCTTTGATCGAACACGACCAAGCGAACGTCTGCATCTGCCAACGCGCGGCGCGCTCGTTCGATGCCAGCTTGCTCAAGCTCATCCGGCGTCTCGCGCAGACCAGCAGTGTCAGCGAACAGGATCGGCCAACCGGCCAACGCGGTCTCGCCGGTTAAGACATCTCGAGTGGTACCGGGTTGGTCGAACACGATCGCTCGGTCGTAACCCAACAGGGCGTTGATCAGAGTCGACTTGCCAACATTGGGGCGTCCGCAGATCGCAACTCGCCACGGTTCGATCAGGTGCCTTCCGAACTCGGCCCAAGACAGGCAGCGTTCGATCGCAGTTCGAGTCTCCTCACTTAGCGCTGTTGCCGAGGGAGATTCGATATCGACCTGCCAACGCTTCGCGACGTCCATCCACAGATCGCGTTGTTCGACGAGTCTCAATGCGGTCCTGCGAGTTGTCGCTCGAGTGATGGCGGTGACGCATTCAGCAGTGAGCCAGTCAGAGCTTTGCGAGACTTGCTGCTGCCATGTCGTAGTTTGCACACCTCGATGCGCGAGGTCGTTCAAGATCCGATTCACTGCCGCAGTGCCACCGTGGCAATTGATCTCGCAAGTGGCTTCGTCAGTCCGGCAGACGACGACTTCTTCTGTGATTGAGTCGCCCCAATGTCCGAACCGAATGGCCTGCAGCGGTTGCTCCGACAATGTCTTGCCATTGGCGGCGGAGAAGTGCGGAGCGATGGCTTCGTCGAGCAAGTCGATGGCACCTCGCACGCGAATGACAGCGACTGCTCCACGACCAGCAGGAGTCAGCAGCGCGGCTGTGAGAGCGGCGAGAAGTTGATCGCGAGGCATCACGTCAGTCGCTCCAACACACCGGTCACGATTCGTCGCACGACTGGTTCCGCGTGCGACACATTGGCGATCACCGAGTGCCCATTCGCGACATCGTCAGCCAAGTTCGAGACGATGGAGAGTCCCAACACACGCATGCCACAGTAACGCGCGGCAATGTTCTCAGGCACGGTCGACATCCCGACGACGTCTCCGCCCAAGCGTCGCACCATGCGATACTCGGCGCGAGTTTCATAATTTGGTCCCAACATCGCGACGTAAACGCCCGAGTGAATTCGATTGGTCACGCTACGAGCAACATCGGTCGCCAACTTCCTAAGCGGCACGTCGTAGGCATCACACATGTCGGGAAAGCGCGGCCCCAAGGCATCATCGTTGGGGCCGGTAAGTGGGTTGCCAAACATCAAATTGATGTGGTCCGACAGCAGCACGACATCGCCCACTCGATAGTCGGGATTCACGGCTCCCGCTGCGTTGGTGAGGATCAGCGTTCGCACCCCGAGCGCGTGCATGACTCGCACGGGATAGGCCACTTCATCGAACGAGTAGCCTTCATAAGCGTGAGCTCGACCTTGCTGAATCACGACCGAATGCTGGCCGATGCGTCCACAAACAAGGCGGCCAATGTGGCCCGGCGCGGTGGACTGAGCGAAATGCGGAAGCGACTTGGTTTCGATGACAACGGGCTCGCTGACAGCATCTGCTAACTCGGCCAAGCCACTGCCCAGAATGATGCCGACCTGAGGCGTGGCGGCCCATTTCGAACGAATGGCGGCAGTGCTCGCTGCAAGTCGAGTCTGGAGGTCGGTCATGTCGCGCCCATGAAAGTGAGTGAGGGGGCCGCGTGTTACCGACTCGGCATCGAACCCTCAATGAGACGCCTCAACAGCACTTCGTCGATTCGACCTCGGAAACGGATCTTGCCGTCTATTTCGATCACCGGGACGCAGGTCGTGAATTTGGCGATCAGCACCGCGTCCTTATCGATGTCGACCTCGCTAATTGGCGGCAGGTATTGGCTATAGACCTCAAGCAGTTGCTTGGCTTCGTCGCAGAGATGGCAGCCCACTCGTGTGTACAGGATGACCGAGTTGAACCGTCTGCCGGTGCGAGTCGGGTTCCAGCCTCCGAGTCGTGGATCTCGTTGCAGGATTCGGATGCCAGAAATCAAACCGGCCACGCCGATGATCCACCACAGTGACCTCACGGGATACCAGAAGTCCGGCATGCGAATAGGCATGAAGCCGGCCATATCCATCAACCACAACAGCAAGAGGGCTGCGCTGAGCCACACGACCCCTCGTCCGAGAAACCCTGACCAGCGACGAATATCCCATTCGGTGGGTTCAGGCAGAGAAGACGACAATGTTTCCAATTCAACGTCTGACATCGCAGCGACCTTCGTTAGGCAAGTGAGTGGCGAGACATTATCAAACCCCGGCGGCTGTCACCGCTGAGCGAGTGCGGATCGAACTCACTTCGAATTCACTCGCCGTGTAGCCGTTCTCGCTGATGGCCGCTGCCGATCTGCTGGATCGTGCTCGGCGGACCATCCCACCCGCGTAGTCCTCAATCTCGTCGCCCAGCGAGGCCGGTTTTGCCGCGTCTCATTAACTCACCAGATCCGGAGCCCACCTTGCTGACTCCCGAATTGCGGGAAAGCCGCTTGCTCAAAGCGACCCGCCTCGAACCGACTGACACCACTCCCGTTTGGATCATGCGTCAGGCCGGACGTTACTTGCCCGAGTACATGGCCGTGCGCAGCAAGGTCACCTTCATTGAACTCTGCAAACGCCCGGACCTGGCTGCCGAAGTTACGTTGACCGCTCAGCAAGTTCTGGGAGTCGATGCCGCCATTCTCTTTGCCGACCTGTTGCCAGTGCTGGAGCCGATGGGCTTCAATCTGGAGTACGCCAAGGGCGAAGGCCCGGTGATCCATAACCCGATTCAATCAGCGGCGGACATCGATCGAGTTCGAGTGCTGGACGATGTCAATTCCATGCACTTCGTCTTCGATACGGTGAAGCTCGTGCGAGCGAACTTGCCAGCGAACGTCCCGCTGCTCGGCTTTGCCGGAGCACCATTCACGATGGCGAGCTACGCGATCGAGGGCGGTGGCTCGAAGAATTACTTAGGCACCAAACGGCTGATGTACTCGGATCCCGGAGCATGGCACGAACTGATGCGACGCTTGGTGGGGAGTCTGATTAAGTACATCCACGCGCAGATCGACGCGGGCTGTCAGGGTATCCAACTGTTCGATAGCTGGGCCGGCTGTCTCTCGCCGACGGACTTCCGCGAGTATGTTTTGCCACACACCAAAGCCATCATCGACGCCATGCCAAGCGACATCCCGGTCATCAACTTCTTGACCGGCAATCCGGCTCTCTTGCCGCTGCAGTCGCAAGCGGGAGGTCAGGTCATCGGGCTCGACTGGCGCATGGACATGGCCGATGCGAGATCGTTCTTGGGACCGAACCGCTGCATTCAAGGCAACCTTGATCCGGTCTTGTTGCTCGCCGATATGCCGACGCTGAAGCGCGAAGCGACTCGCGTGATCAACGCCGCCGGACGTCGCGGCCACATCTTCAATCTCGGTCACGGAGTCTTCCCAGAAGTTCCGCCGGAAGCAGTGAAAGCACTCGTCGAGATGGTTCACGAGATCGGAGCGCAGTGAGACTTTCCGGACTCGCAGACGCGATAAATGAGAAAGTAAGTCCCACTCGTTCCCAGGTTCCGCAAGGGAACGCAAGGACGAGAGGCTCTGTCTCGTCGACATTAGATCATCTCGCTCGTTGCATGGCGCCAGAAGACAACGCATGAGGCAGAGACTCCACGCGAACGTCCCCATGCAGAGTCTGGGAACGAGAACAACTTACTCAGACCTGGTTTGCCTAGATCCGGTCGAGCGCATCGAGCCAGCGCATGGCTTCTTCGATGGCGTCGCCGCTGGGATACTTCGCGGCGGTGTCTTTCATCACCGTGACGGTGGTGGGGATCTTGAGTTCCTTCAGTCGCTTCTCAGTGACGGTGATGAACTTCATGACGGGGTCTCGATCGCCGCAGATGAAGTGGAACTGCAGCCGTTGATCGGGCTCGGCATCCGGCGGAGCTGTTCGCAACGGAGCACCGGCTAGCAGCACGGCTCGGAAGTGGTCGCGGTACTTGAAGGCCACTTGAGCGGCGAAGAAGCCGCTTGTGGCGTAACCGTGAATCGCGATGCGAGCGGGGTCGATCGAGTACGTCTCGCGGAAGTGCTGAGTCAGGTCTTTGACTAACTCGACTTCATTTGCCCCCCAGACGCCTGCATTGCCCGCTTTGGGCGCGACCAAGATTACCCCGCGTTGTTCGCAGAGCTTCTTCCATTCTTGCAGCATGGTGGCTTCGAGGGTGTCTCGCAGCGGATGCACCCAGACGAGCAATCCATAGTTGTAATTGGCGTTGTAGTCCTCGGGCACGAAGGCCCAATACTCTTGGTCGTAACCTGGCAGCTTGCCTGTGAACCGACCCAGCTTGGGAGCTTTATCGCCCGCAGGTTTCGCTCCGGCGGGGACTGCAAACGATGGTACGTCAGACGGAATTTGGTCGGGAACTCCCGTCAGTTTCAGCTTCGTCGACTTCGCGTCTTTGCCACGCAGAGTGTCGAGCGTCACTTCTTCACCCGGTCGAATGCGACTCACTAAGTCCGACAGTTGGCGAGCAGACGTCAGCGTCGTGCCGTTCAACTTCACGATGCGATCGCGCGGTTGCAGCCCGGCTTTTGAGGCCACGGAATCGGCGACGACCATTCGCACTCCGACACCGGCTTCGGTCGCGGTAGCGTCTTTCGCGAGTCGCTCGGGAAGGATGCCGAGGAACGCGGACTCATACGGCTTCAGCTCGCCGGTCAGCGTGACTTCGAAGGTCTTCTTCTCTTCACCGCGCTTCACCACCAGCTTGAGCTTGTCGTCTTCGAGTTTCGTTCCGAGCACTTCGCGAATCTGGCTCATGCGAGTAACCGGCTTGCCATCGGCTTCAATGACGATGTCGTCCTTCTTCAATCCGGCATTCGATGCGGGCGAGTCGTAGCGCACTCGATCTACTTCCGCTGTGGCGAACAGGTCACGAGATTTGAAACCGACACCCAACAAGCCGGGACGCAGATCAGCGCCCTTCTTCAGTCGTTCTAACACTTGTAGGATATCTTCCAGGGGCACCGCGAAGCCGATGCCCGAGTCGTACCATTCGATGCCCGACGCTTCCGACTGACCTTCTGGCGAAAGTGGTGCGAGCACTCCCATCACTCGACCTTCGAGATCCACGAGCGGTCCGCCGTAGTTGGTCGGCGAGATCTTCGCATCCGTCTGAATGGCTTTGCCCCAGATGCGATTCAGAGCGCTCACAATGCCGACCGACATCGCTGGATTGGGCGAATCGAAAGTGCGACCCAGTGCGATCGACCATTGGCCGACATGCATCTGAGTCTTGGGAGCGGCCTTCGGCACCGGCAGGTTTTCGGCAGCGATCTTCAGCAGCGTGATCATGCGGAGTCGGTCTGTCGCCACGGTCTTGGCTGGGAAACGACGACCATCAGGCAATGTCACCAGGACGTTGGATGGCTTGGATACGAACTGAAACGCGCTCGAGACGATGTACCCATCGGGCGCGACGATTAGCCCCGTTGTGGGAGCGGTGCTCGTCAACAACTGACCGACGACATCTAAGCCTCCGGTGGTGTCGATCTTCACGATCGAGGGCGCGACGACAGCAGCAGCTTGTTTGAAGGCTTGCTCTTCAGCGGCTTCCAATGCAGCTCGGTCCTGAGCAAACGCGGCTTGAGCCACCAAGCTGCAAGTCAGGGCGACAACTAAGACCGCGCCGCGAGTCAGAACTTTCGTCCGGTCCATCACGATTACTCCGAAACCGACTATGGGATGAAGCGGCCGAATTGATTGGGGGATTGACTTCGAGTTCAACACGGCACGCTCTCAATGACCTCTTGAATTCACTGCAGAGACAGAATTCAGTCTCGCAGAGTTCCTTCGCGAACACGTTTCGTGGTCGCTGAAATTCGAGCGGGACTCTGACGACTTGCGAGTCAGCGGACGAGTCTTTCGTGGGGCACGTTTTCAACGTGTCTCAATTCAAATGAGGTGAGCAGGGTGGAGAAGAACTCCACGTCTCAACCTCAGTCCGTCTCTTGTTCTTCGGCCTCAGAGGCATCCGTCTTTGCGAGAGCAGCCAAGGCAAATAAGACCCAGCCCAAGATCATCAACATACCGCCAAAGGGCGTGATTGCTCCGAGCCAACGCTGCCCGGTTAGCACCAGCATATACAAGCTGCCGGAGAACAGCGCGATCCCCAGCACGAAGCACCATGCTGCCAACCAATGACTGCGTCGTGGTTCTCGACCGGCAACCAAACCCAGCAAGATCAGCCCCAACGCGTGATACATCTGATAGGTCGCGGCGGTCGTGAAGTCTCGGGCGTACTTGAAGCTGGCCGGAACTTCAAAGCCCGCGATCTGGCGGACTTCGTTGGCATAGAGGGTACCGAGTCGACCTTCGAGCCCATGCGCGGCGAAGGCTCCCAGCACCACACTCAGAGCCGCCAAGATGGCTCCCACAACAATCCAACTGCGCGATGATTTCATGATGGCTCCCGATTTAGAAATGGACCGGGTCACGGTAGCCGTCGTACTCACAAGTCGCCAACGCTCGGGTCCGTGATCGAGTTGCCAACGACTAACTTCGTCGTGGCTTTCCCGTAGTCGCTGCGCTGTAGGAGTGCGAGCACTCCTCTCGACGCTGCGTTGGAGCCTCGAACTCATGGCTGACCCGCCGCTAGTCTCCGCCCACGCACCGTCGGTCAAAGTCGGCGCCGTGATGTTGCGTCATCAAGGCTTCTCTCATCTTCGAATGGAACGTATTCGTGAAAGCCATCCTTGCGATTTGCCTGCTTGCTTTGACGTCGTCCTTCAAAGTCCTATTTGCTGCCGAGCCCAAGCCCAACATCCTGTTGATCGTGGCGGATGACTTGGGCTGGAGTGATGTCGGTTGGCACGGTGGCTTCGGTAAGACTCCTTACATGGACCGGCTCGTGAAGACCGGGTTGGAGTTGGATCAACATTATGTGCAGCCGGTTTGCACTCCGACTCGCACGGCCCTGATGAGTGGTCGTTATCCCGGTCGCTTCGGTCCGCACGCGTTGTCACCCAGCAATCTGCGAGCGATGCCCTTGGGCACGACGACGTTGGCGTCGGCCCTGAAGTCGGTGGGCTATGCGACTTATCAATCGGGCAAGTGGCACTTGGGTGCTCGGACCGAATGGGGGCCTAATGCGTTTGGCTTCGATCATGGATACGGCACCTTGACGGGCGCCGCTGATCCGTGGACTCACAAGTATCGCAAGGGGCCTTATGAAGACAGTTGGCACCGCGACGGAAAACTCTTCGACGAAGAAGGCAACGCCACCGAGCTAGTCGCGGCCGAAGCATTGAAACGCATTCGCGAGAAGCAGGCACCGTGGTTCGTCTATGTGCCGTTTCATGCGGTCCATACTCCGGTCGATGCGCCGAACGAATACAAGCGGCTCTATGACGGCGTGAAGTTTCATGACGATCCCGAGAAGCACGACTCACGCTTACGACTGACCGCGATGGTCTCGCAGCTCGATACCAAGATCGGACAGTTCGTTGCGGCGTTGGAAGAGACAGGGCAACGCGACAATACCTTGATCATCTTCACGAGCGACAACGGCGGCATTGAGTCGTTGAAGAACGCGTATGTCGGCGATGTCGGACACTCGCCGCTGAACAGCGAGAACGATCCGTTGCGCGGTCAGAAGGCGACGCTCTATGAAGGTGGCACTCGCGTTTGTGCGTTCGCGAATTGGCCCGGCAAGTTGGCGGCTCGCAAGCATGCGTGGCCGATGCACGCCGTGGATTGGTTCCCCACGATTGCCAGTTTGGTGGGCTATCAGTCGCAGACGGATCTGAAGTGGGACGGCATCAATCAGTGGCCCGCGCTGTTGGGGCAAGTCGAGAAGCCGGCCGATCGCACCATCTACATCGCCGCCGCTGGCGGTCAGTCGTTGAGGCACGGCGATTGGAAGCTGATTCAACAGGGCAAGACCGCTCCGCAACTCTTCAACATCGGAGCAGATCCTTACGAGAAAGAGAACCTCGCGAAGGCTCAACCCGAGAAGGTTGCCGAGCTGCAGAAGTTGCTCGAACAACACCACGCATTGGATCTTCCCAAGATCCCGGCGGACCTCGAAGGCTTTCCTCATTGAGTACATCGTCCGAGGTCGGTCTGCTCAGAACGAGCAGCTCTGTGTCGAATCGTTGTTGGATCGAGAAAGAACCTCGCTATGCCATCCCGTCTCGTTGTGATCGTCGCGTTCTGGCTGGCGATCACCAATCAGCCGCTCGCGGTGAGTCCGGTCCTGGTTGCTCAGCCACCGACCGAGCCTCAATCTAAGAGCGATCCCGTTGCCCACGCCGATCAAACTTTGAAGGCCATGCAGATACTGTTTCAGCAGCGGAAGTGGAAGGAGTTGATCGACACGTTTGGCTCTGAGGACTTCTTGGCGTGGCCCAAAGAAGTCGAAGCGAAGACTGTCGAAGCGCTGTCTCTGCGCGGTCAGATTTATTCTTACACCAAGGATGGCAAGCGGGCGGAGTCCGATTTGCAAGCCGCGCTCAAACTCGCGCCTCGGAATACGGCGACGTTGCTGCTGTTGGCCGAGAACTACGTCAACAACTTGGATGACTCGAAGAAGGCGCTGGCGGCTTATCGACAAGTCATGTCGATCGCCGGAGCAGGCAAGGGTTGGCAACCGCTGACGGCGACCGTGGGGATGGCTCGCGTGCTGACTGATGACGTGCAGACCGAAGCCGCGTTGGAAGTCCTCAAACCTTACGGCGATCTCAGCGACTTGCCCGCATCTTGGCGCATCAGGTTTCTGCGAGCTTACGGTCACCTCTATGCCGCTCAGGGGCGCGAAGCCGAGTCTCTGTCGAAGTTTCGCGAAGCATTGAAGTTGGAGGCTCAGCCATGAACGACGTCTGCAATCGCATGTTGTCTCGCATCGTCGCTCTCACTATCGCCGCCGTTGTCTCGCTGCTGCTGTTCTCAGAAGACTATGTAGGTCGTGCTACAGCGGACGAGTCCTCGAAATTGCAGGCTGGAACCGCAAAGGTCGACATCACGCCGGCCAACGGCACCGCGCGAAATCTCACCGGGCAACCGTTGGCCCCGCGCGAATCCTTGTTTGCTCGAGTGCTCGTGCTGAAGAACGAGAAGGTCTCGATTGCCATCGTGTCGGTGGACCTCATCGTCTTCGCGTCGCCCCGAGTGATCGCTGAGGCCAAAGCGAAATGGCATGTCGATCATGTCGTCCTCAGCGCGACTCATACGCACGCCGCACCGGCTCCCAAAGGGATGCTGATTCAACCGCCCACGCAACCCGATTGGACGCGCGGTACGAAGGCTCCGGCGGACATCATTGACTGGCCAGGCTTGTCCTCGGACCCGTGGTACGCCGAGACCGAAGCGAAGATCATCGCCGCGATTGGGCAAGCGATGCAGAGTCTCTTCTCGGCCAAGATGGTCGCGGGGCAAGGTCCGTTTGAGAGTGCGTACATGGCTCACAACCGGCGGCTCGTGACCGACAAGGGTGTGGTGATGCTGTGGGAGAATCCGACTCGTCGTCCGACGCAGCCAATTGATCCGACGGTCGGCGTGATTCGAGTGGACGATCTCTCGGGCAAGCCCCGAGCGTTAGCCGTGCATTACGCCTGCCATCCGGTCGCCTCGATGAACGCTGGCGTGGTCTCGCGTGATTACCCTGGAGCGATGGTCGATCACATCGAACAAGAGCTCGGGTCTGATTGCCTTGCTCTGTTTTTGCAAGGAGCTTCGGGCGACATCGACCCCTACGACTTGCAAAGCCTGAAAGGCGAGAACCGCTTCAACATCATCAAGCAATCGGGCATTTCATTGGCCAAAGGGGCGTTGCGAGTTGCGGCCGAACTCAAGCCGCAAGCCGACAACGCTCTACGGGCGATTCACGTCACAGAGAGCAAGCTGTCGATCCCCAATCGGAGCGGTGCGCATCCCTGCGACGTCGGCATGCTCACGGTGACAATTGGCTCCAGCTTGGCATTGGTCGCGATCCCCGGCGAGCCGTTCATTCAACATCAGCTCGACCTGCGAGCAAGATCCCCGATCGCCAACACGTTCTTGTTAGGACTGGCCTATCACGGCCAAGGCACGCCGTTTGTGGTCTACATCCCAACCGCTCAAGCTGTGAAAGAGGGCGGCTACGGAGCCACCGAAGCCAGCTTCATCGCCGCCGACGCCGGCCATCGCCTGATCGAAGAAGCCGTCTCCAAGCTGAGCAAGTAAGCCGGTCCGGCCCGCTTGCTTCTCTGTTGGTCTTTCTCTCCGTTACCTCAGTTCCCTTCTGTTCGATCCGTCTTCATCAAGTCATGGAACAGGAAAGAACAGAGGAAACAGAGCGACGGCCAAACTGAGGACTTAAGACTTTCGGCTCTCAATTCGTCTCACGAGTGAAATAGATCTCGACACCATTCCCGGGTAATGTCGCGAAAATTACTCCTGGCGTAGATGGCCGATGGAGGATTCGAAGATGCGTTGGCGGCGGGTGGCGGTGGGCTGGGGAGTAGTCGCTTGTTGGAGTTCTTCCACTGTGGCGGCGCAGTAGCGGCAAGTGATGGTTTCCAAGTGGAAGCGGATGTAGTCGGTTTGGTCGTCGTCGAGCACGTTGAGTAGGTAGCTGCCGAGCGTCGCGCGGGTAGGGCAGCTCAAGCGGTTGCGGCGCCAGACTTCACCGACCGAGAGTTCGCTGCTGTCGCGGCTTTGAATGAGTGCCGCCAAGCGTTGCCTAAGTTCTTCGGACCGTCGGGCCTGCTCTTCAATCGCGGTCATGCGTTCTACGGCCAGTTGCTCGTCGAGGTACGCCAGCAATTCATCGTCGGTCAAAGAGTCGTTCATCTCAGCTCCGTGTTGCACGATTCGAACTTTCGGCAGCATAGCGATGCTGGCAGGCTCCACGATCTTTGAAGGCGTGTAACATTTTTGTCAGGAGCAAAGCCCGCTCAACTCAGTCAGTGAGGCTTGCCGGACGACTTCTGTTTTCTGACTCGGTCGCTTCGACCCATGACCATGTTGCACTGCGTTGTGAGGCTCACCCTCGGCCCTAAGATGTCGGACGACTGGGGCGAGTGTCGCCCGAGGGTTTCGCGGTCGCTGGGATCGCGGGCAATCACAACCTTTGAGGAGTGCTTCATGGTCCGAACCAAGTGGCTCAGGGCGGCGCTAATGATGCTCGTCGCAATGAGCGGATCACTCGCCGCGTTTGCTCAAGACGACGGCTGGGTCTCGATTTTCGATGGTAAGTCGCTCGATAAGTGGGATGGCAATCCCGAGTTTTGGCGCGTGGAAGATGGCACCATCACCGGCCAAACCACCAAAGAGAATCCAACGAAGGGCAACACCTTCATCATCTGGCGTGGTGGTGAAGTCGGCGATTTTGAACTGACGCTCGACTACAAGATTGTCGGCGGCAACTCCGGCATTCAGTACCGCAGCTTTGAAGTGCCGGACAACAAGTGGGTCATCGGCGGCTATCAAGGTGACTTCGAAGCTGGCGACACTTACTCGGGCATCCTCTACGGCGAACGCTACAGAGGCATCCTCGCTAATCGCGGCCAGAAGACGGTGCTCAAGAAGGTCGATGGCAAGTTCAAGGTTGAAGTTGTGGGCTCGGTCGGCGAATCAAAAGAGATTCAGTCGAAGATCAAGAAGGAAGACTGGAACAAGTACCGCATCGTTGCGAACGGCTTCCACTTCCAACACTTCATCAACGACACGCCGACGATCGACTGTGTGGACGAGGACACCGAGAAGCGCGCGAAGGGCGTGCTGGCTCTGCAATTGCATGCTGGTCCGCCGATGAAGGTCCAGTTCCGTAACATCAAGATTAAGCACCTGAAGGCCAGCGCCGGTCAGGCCAGCGTCAGCGATGACGTTAAAAAAAAAGTCCTGATGTTGGCCGGTAACCCCAGCCACGGCTTTGGGGCTCATGACCATCTCGCAGGTTGCTCGCTGCTGGCGAAGCTCATCAACAGCAGCGGGTTGCCCGTTGAGGCTCAAGTTCACTCGCTGAAGAACAGTGGCTGGCCCAAGCCGGAGCAAATCGCCGCCGCCAATACCATCGTGATCTACTCCGATGGTGGCGGCGGTCATCCTTTCAATGCTCACATTGCTGAGCTGGCTGAACGCACCAAGAAGGGCACCGGCATCGTTTGCATTCACTACGGCGTCGAAGTTCCCAAGGGCGCTTCGGGCGATGCGTTCCTCGATTGGACCGGTGGCTACTTTGAAACTCACTGGTCCGTGAATCCTCACTGGGTTGCGAACTACACCAAGTTCCCCGAGCACCAAGTTGCTCGTGGTGTGAAGCCCTTCAAGACGAACGACGAGTGGTACTACCACATGCGCTTTCGCGAGGGCATGGAAGGCGTGACGGCGATCTTGTCGGACCTGCCTCCGAAAGAGACTCTCAATCGCGGCGATGGACCGCACAGCGGTAACCCCGATGTCCGCAAGGCCGTGTTGGAAAACAAAGAAGCTCAACACATGGCGTGGGCGCGGCAGCGAGCGGATGGAGGTCGCGGCTTTGGTTGCTCGGGCGGGCACGTGCATTGGAACTGGGGCAACGATCAATTCCGCAAGCTGATCCTCAATGCCATCGTTTGGACGAGTGGCGTGGATGTGCCGGCTGACGGCGTGAAGGCAGGCAAAGTCACCGTTGATGACCTGCTTGAGAATCACGACGAGCCGATCCCCGCTGACTTCAACAAGGCTCGCATTCAGGCCATGTTGGACGAATGGAACAACGCTTCGAAGTAAATCACGACTCGAAGAGCGACGTTTCTGACAGAATTCGTGGAGTACGTTCTGACGTGCTTGATTCACTCCTCTTCATGCATCTTGAAGACGAACCCCACGGCAAATCCTCAAAGTTGTGTGGCGTAGGCAATCGGCTGCTGAGTGTTTCGCATCGAACACACTCGCCAGTTGGTTGCCTACGCTTTTTCGTTCTTGGAGCACTCCGTCATTTCTGTTGAAGTCACTGAGTTCTCTGCAGCTCCGCGGTGAGTAATTCTTTCACCACAGAGCCGCAGAGAGTTCAGAGCAAAGATGCGGAGGTCACAAACGACGCCATGCTTGGCTTAGCCGCTGCTTCTCGCTC
>OMIV01000046.1 GCA_900299185.1 Planctomycetaceae bacterium | reverse complement strand
TCCTTCTCATCGACGTATTGCGCATCGAGCGACACCGAGTACTTCGTGCCCAGCTTGAAGACGTGCCCGATCTCGATGCCGTGCACCATTTCGAGCGTGCCTTCGCCGCGAGGACTCGGATCTCCCGCCGCTGCGTTGCGGAGATCGAACGTCTTATCGAGTTGATAATCGCGGCCCACATTCACGTTGATGAAGTGGTGATCGCCTTCGTTCGCTCCGGTGATGGCGTTCGCGATCATGGGGATGTCGTGATCGGCGATGATCGGGCACTTGATGCCGACCGGACCCGCAAAGCCGACCGGTGCGCCGGTCACTGCTTGAATGACTTCCGGTGTAGCAAGTTCTACAGAACTCGCTCCGACAGCGCGGCGAATCTTACCTTCGTTCGCTTCGTGATCGCCGCGAATCAGCACCGCGACCGGCTTGCCGTCCGCGACGTAGATCAGCGTCTTCACCATTTGCTGCGGCTGACACTTGAGGAACTTGCAGACGGCCTCGATCGAACCGACGTTGGGCGTATGCACTTTCTCGATCGGCTTCGCGTCAGCAGAGGTCGCGATTGCGGGAGCCGTGCGTCCGGTCTCGGCGCGTTCGAGGTTCGCCGCGTAACCGGTCTTGCGGCAGTAGACGATCGAGTCCTCGCCGTTGCCTGCCGGACACATGAATTCGTGCGACGCATCGCCGCCGATCGGGCCGCTCTCAGCTTCGACCGGCAGGTACTCGATGCCGCACCGCGCAAAGATGCGGCAGTAGGCGCGGTACATCGAGTCGTAAGCCTTATTCAGATCTTCAACGTTCGTCGAAAAGCTGTAAGCGTCCTTCATGAGGAACTCGCTCGTGCGCAAGACGCCGAAGCGCGGACGCTCTTCGTTCCGGAACTTCGTCTGAATCTGATAGAGCGTGAAAGGCAACTGCCGATAGCTCGACACGAGCTTTGCAACCAGATCTGTCACGACCTCTTCATGAGTCGGCCCGAGAGCGCAATGCACCTTGCGATCGCCGCGCTTGATCTCGAAGTTGATGAGCACATTGCCGAACGCATCCTTCCGCTTCGTGCGATGAAAGAGTTCGATCGGCTGCAGCGCGGGCATGTGAATTTCGAGAGCACCGGCGGCATCCATTTCCTCGCGGACGATCTTTTCGGCCTTGCGTAAGGCTCGATAGCCGAGCGGCAAATAGGTGTAGGCGCCGGCCATGAGTTGCCGGATGAGCCCGGCTCGCAACATGAGCTGATGGCTCGGGATCTCGGCATCAGCGGGAACTTCCTTCATCGTCGGGATCAGCGTTTGAGACCAGCGCACGGACAGCATCCTTGTTGGCAGAGGAGTGAAAAACACGCAGCGAGCGGATCGCTGAGTGAGAGTCTTGTCTTGATGAAAACGCGGCTCCAAAAGTCGCGTCCCGGCCAGCGAGTCAAACTCGGACCGCTCAATGAGGCGGGAGTCTTAATCGAGGCCGACTTAACCCGGAAGGACAGTAAGTTCTTGACTTACCGGTTTTGACGCCTAGCCTCAAGCCGCGTTCGCACTGTGGTAGCGAAGCTCGAAAACGGAATGCCGAAGCGACTGAAGGGAGGAACGCAGTCAGTCACGGCAGTTGGGAGGCAACAATGCTAGTCCTGTCCCGAAAGAAGAATCAGAGCATCGTGATTGACGACAAGATCGTGATCACAGTCGTCGAAGTTCGTGGCGATAAGGTGCGGCTGGGCATCGAAGCCCCGCGAGAAGTCGCAGTGCACCGCCAAGAGATCTTTGAGGCAATTCAAGCTCAGACTGAAGGGGATGCATCGGAAGCGCGGATGGCATGACCTCGGTTTTCCCCGAGTGATGTTTTTTCAAAAGCGCTCGAACCAGCAGCGTTGACAGACAATAGCCGCCAAGTACCTTACGCCCCGCCTTGGCGGCCCCATCGTCTAGAGGCCTAGGACATCGGATTTTCATTCCGGTAACACGGGTTCAAATCCCGTTGGGGTCACTCTAAAACGCCCGAGTTTTCTCGGGCGTTTTTTATTGGCACAGACAGTTTCTGCGAGGCGACATCGTCATCCTTCAGCGCTCGCTGCGCGAGCATCTTCGATCGAGGAATTTGGGATCAAATGTCTGCCGCTCGTCGCCTATGTTCGCTGCTCGTCGGGTCGCTTCGGATGCATTCGTTATCAAACCGCAGTGAGTTCTCCGACTGCACTCGCCCACTTTGATTCATGGAAGGAATCACATGGAAGCCTCTCAAGCTTGGCGTTCGTTGTTAGAAAACTGGCCGAACAACATCCCGCGCGAAGGCATGTTGGTCACGTCGGTCGAGACACTCCAATTCAACGACTTCATGGTCTCCGGCGGCTTGCTTTTGATCGATCGAGATCGCCCCGACGCTATGGGTGCCCGTAAAGTCATGGTGCCTTACAGCAATATCATCGCAGTGAAGATGCAGACCACGATGGAGCTTGCTCAGTTCCAAGTAATGGGTTTTCAGCGACCGCTTTGAAGTCCCAGTCTGACGTTCCGACCGTCTTCTTTGAGCACTTTCAAGCATGTTGAAAATGTGCCCGAGCTGAATCCGAGACTTCTGTCGGAATCGTCGTCGCGAATCGTGCATCGCACACGAAAGGACAAATTGGCCATGCGAGTTTTCGTTTACGGCACCCTGAAACGAGGGCAATGCCGAGCACGTTTCTTGACCGGTCAACAGTTCTTGGGCGAAGGTCGCACGGCTCCGAACTATCGCATGGTCAACTGTGGCGAGTATCCGGGACTCATTGATTCATCCAACGGTCTAGCCATTGAAGGCGAAGTCTGGGAAGTCGATCAGCCGTGCCTGGCGGAGTTAGATCGCGAAGAGTGCCTCGACGTTGGACTCTACGCGCGGCGTCAGATCCAGTTGCAAGCTCCTCATAATCAAGGCGAGATTGAAGCCTACTTTTATCTTGGTGACGTTCGTGGCTTGCCAGATTGCGGCTCTTGTTGGTGACACTGCATGTGGACACTCTTCTTACATCTCCCAGATCGCTACTTGATCGGCATGGGTCTGTGGTTGGGAGCCCTGCTGTTCGCGCCACGTTGGTTGCTCAAGTTGAGATGGCGATTTCGCGAACAGCCACAACGTCGCCGCGCGGTGCATGCGGGATTGTCGGCGTGGTTCGTCTTCGGAGTGCTCACGGCGATCGAACTTGGTTTCGCGCTGCTCTACGACACCACCGACTCGTTCGACATGACCAACGTTTCGCATCGTTGGTTTGAAGTGCATGTCGCTCCCGATCTGAAACCACTCGCCTTCAAAGATGGGTCGGGCATTGAATACCGCGACGACCGAGAATTCCCATCGAGCGTCGATGCAGTCCGCAAGCATCTCTGTTTCCTTGGAGACAGTTTCACGTTCGGTCACGGAGTTCCGCACGTCAGCGATCGATTCAGCAATCAACTGCAAAATCGGCTCGATAGTCAGCCCAAGACCGCCAGCAAGTACATCGTCTCGAATCTCTCGAAGCCGGGCAGCGATTTGCTGTGGGGCGAAGCCGTTCTGACGCGACTGTATGCCGAACATCAACGCATCGACACAGCGGTCTATGTCCTCTGTCTGAACGACATCGAGATGTTTCATGACCGTCGGATGGACTTCAACAACGAGCTCGCGGCGTTGCGCAATCGTCCGTCGTTCTTTTTGTGGCGCGACTCGTACTTCTTCAACTGGAGCTATTACCGAGTCAGCTTGTTGAGCCAGTCGAACGTGCGGAACTACTACGACTTCGTCCGAGACTTTTATGCCGGACCTGCATGGACTCGCTTCGAAGAGACACTGCTGCGAGTCGATCAGTTGGTTGCTCAACACGATTCCAACTTCGTCGTCGTGATCTTTCCGTTTCTGCATAACCTCGGTGACCAATACCCGTTCGCCGACATCCATCATCAGATTGCGACCGCCTGCGATCAGCACAGCATTGGCTGCGTCGATCTCTTGCCTCGCCTGCAAGCAGCCGCGCGAGACGGCAAACGTCTGACCGTCAATCCATTCGATGCTCACCCCAATGAGCTGGCACATCGCATCGTGGCAGATGAACTGCTGCGTCAGTTCGGTCAGATTGACTCTGCGAAGAAGTAAGACATCCGACACCACCGATCAAAGACGGTCGCCCGTATGGCCGTTACATTCGTGGTCCCGCCCATGTCACTCACTGCCATTCAACCTGCCTGTGGGATTTGCGATGAAGCGCCTCACTTCAAAGTTCCTCGGTGTAATAACTGCGATCGTAACCGCGCCCATTTCTGTCGCTGACGAGGTCGACTTCACCAAAGAAATCAAACCGTTGCTGCAAAAGCATTGCGTGGCATGTCATGGCCCCGACAAGCAAGAAGGCGGCCTGCGACTGGATGCGCGCACGCCGGGCCTCAAAGGAGGAGACAACTATGCCCCGGCGATCAAAGCTGGTTCGAGCGCCGAGAGCCCTCTGTTTCAATTCGTGGCCGATGAAAAGGCCGACTTGCGCATGCCACCGAAGGGACCGCGACTCAACGCAACTGAGATCAGCTTGCTCAAACGCTGGATCGACTCTGGAGCCAAGTGGCCAGAGGACTCAAATCCCATTGAAACTCGAGCCACGAAGCATTGGTCTTTCCAACCACTCGCAACTTTCAACAAGGATGCCAACCTCGACGGTTTCATCAGCACCAAGCTGCAAGACGCCGGATTAGAGTTTTCTCCACTGGCTGATCGGCGAACGCTCATTCGGCGTTTGTTCTTGGTCATGCATGGCCTGCCGCCAACACCAGAGCAAGTCACCGAGTTCATCAACGACCAACGTCCCGATGCTTGGCCAAAGCTCGTTGAGCAAGTTCTCTCCAGCCCGCATTACGGCGAACGCTGGGCTCAGCATTGGCTCGACCTCGTGCGATTCGGCGAAACCAATGGCTTCGAAACAAACCGCGAACGGCCGACGGCGTGGCATTATCGCGACTATGTCGTCGAGTCCTTTCAGCACGACAAACCCTACGACGTCTTTGTCCGCGAGCAGATCGCCGGAGACGCATTCGGTAACGATATCGGCACGGGATTCTTGGTCGCAGGTCCGGTCGACATCGTGAAGAGTCGCGACATCAACCTAACGTTGATGCAACGCCAAGATGAGATGGCCGACATTCTCAACACCACCGGCACGGCATTCTTGGGACTGACCGTTGGTTGTGCTCGCTGCCACAACCACAAGTTCGACCCGATCACTCAGAAGGACTACTACGCGCTGCAAGCGGTCTTCGCGGGAGTGCAACACGGCGAGCGTCGACTGCCCACGCCGCCTGATCAGCAACAGCAACTCGCGGCGCTCGATCAGCGCATCGCGGACCTCACCAGTAAGCTCGCGCAATTCATCCCGTTACCGAACCCCAACACCAAGACGGCCCAGCGCGAGCCCGTCAACGCGAAGCTCAACATCGACCGCATCATGCCCACGCAGGCCGAGCGAGTTCGCTTCACGATCACCGCATCAAACTCGGGACAACCCTGCATCGACGAACTCGCGGTCTTCGCTGACGAGAAAAACGTCGCACTCGCCAGTCACGGCACCAAGGCTCGTGCCTCAAGCTCTTTGCCTGGGTACGCGATCCACAAACTCGAGCACATCAACGATGGCAAGTTTGGCAACTCTTGGAGTTGGATCTCGAACGAAGGTGGAGCCGGTTGGGTCGAGCTCGAGCTGCCGCAAATCGAGCGAATTGATCGCATCGAGTGGGGACGTGATCGCGAAGGCATGTTTCAAGATCGAGTCGCGACCGCCTACCGCATCGAGGTTTCGATTGAGTCTGATAAGTGGCAAGTCGTCTCCAGCTCGGACGATCGGCAACCGTTCTCAAAATCTCAGACGACCAATGAGCAACCGAATTACCGTTTCGACGCCGCGACTCCCGAACTCGCGAAACAGGGCCGAACATGGCTGGCCGAGCTGGCTGAAGCCAAGCAACGTCGCACGCAACTGGCCACATCGCTCAACGCGTATGTCGGTGTCTTTCAACAGCCCGGTCCGATTCATCGACTCTTCCGAGGTGAACCGCAGCAACCTCGTGAGGAAGTCGGACCGAACACCATTGCCATGCTTGGCGACTTAAAGCTCGACCCCAAATCACCGGAACGAGATCGCCGAATCGCGCTCGCAAACTGGATCACGCAGCCCAACAACCCGCTCACCGCGCGGGTCTGGGTGAATCGCTTATGGCAATTTCAATTCGGTCGCGGCCTCGTCGACACCCCGAATGACTTAGGAGCCAACGGCGTCCCGCCCACGCATCCCGAGTTGCTCGATTGGCTGGCCTCAGAATTGATTGCGAGCAAATGGTCGACCAAGCATGTGCAGCGTCTGATTCTGTTATCGCGAACCTGGCAACAAGACAGCCGCCCCACCGCTAAGGGGCTCGCTGCCGACGCCGGATGCCGTCTGCTATGGCGTTTTCCGCCACGACGGCTCGAAGCCGAAGCCATACGAGATAGCGTCCTACAAGCGACCGGAGTGCTCGACCTGAAAGTCGGCGGCCCAGGCTTCGACGGCTTCGAAGTGCAGCTCGAAAACGTGCGTCACTACTTCCCCAAGAAGATCTTCGGCCCAGCCGATTGGCGACGCATGATCTACATGACCAAAGTCCGCATGGAGAAAGACTCCACATTCGGCCTCTTCGACTGCCCAGACGCGAGCCAAGTTGTTGCGCGTCGCAGTTTGTCGACCACTCCGCTGCAAGCTTTGAACTTGCTCAACAGCGAGTTCACTCAGCAACAAGCCAAACTCCTCGCAGATCGACTTCGCAAAGACTCGGGCATGGAGCCCCGCAACCAAGTGCGACGCGCCTACGTGCTTTGCTTCCTGCGCGAACCATCAACCGAAGAAGTCACGGATGCCACTGCCTTCATCGAATCACAAGGTCTGGAACAATTCTGTCGCGCGATGCTCAACGCCAACGAATTACTCTTTTTGCCGTGATTAAAGACCAGCAGTCACAAGAACCGGTCCGAGTAGCATGGACCACTAATCCGTGCCTTCTGAGCGATAGCTCAAAGCTCCTTAACGGCCTTGCTTCGGTAAATTCTCAGTCCCAGGCGACGGATCGCGAACAAACATAAATGTGGCAGTGCCAAGCGCGACAAGCATCCCATCCGACGTCTTGATTTCGCCGCGTGCAACAGCCGTCTGCTGACCTGCGTGCTCTATGTTGGCGACGATCTTTAAGTCTTCGTCCAGCCAAGCAGGCCGCGTGTAATTAATACTTAGCTGTACCGTCACGGTGAAATATCCGTGAGGTGCACGGCTTGCGGCAGCGAGTCCCATCGTTGAATCCAGCAACGAGGCCGCAACTCCGCCATGCATGATACCGCGACTTCGCAAATGACGGCCTTGCACTCGCAAAGCCGTCTCAGCGATTCCATCTCCTCGGCGTATCAACTCCAATCCCAACTGTTCCATAAACGGAGACTGGCCCAGAATGTTTTCGACATCGCTCATGACGCGGCCTCCGTGCGACTAATACTCTCAGCGATCCGGCTCTGGGTTTGATACTCGTGGGCGACTACTTGCCACCGAGCACCTTATCGATCGTCTCTCGAAGTACCTTACCCGAGTTCTGGAGGGCCATATTCTCTTTCGGCCACAGGTCAACCTCGATGCAACCCACCACTCCACTGCGTCCCATGACGGTCGGTACCGAGATCGCTACGTCGCGCAATCCGTACAGACCATTCTGGAGCGACGAAACAGGGAGAATCCGACGCTGGTCGAGAGCGATACTATGAATCACGTCGGCAATTGAAGCTCCAACTGCGAAGCCAGCTCCGCCCTTTTTCTTGATAACTTCTGCACCTGAACCGCGAGTCTTCTTCTCGACTTCGGTAATCAGTTGCGAGGTCACTCCGGGGAACTTTTCGAGTGGCAAACCAGCGATTTGAGCGTTGGACCAAATTGGAACCATGCTGTCGCCGTGCTCGCCGAAAATCGTGACCTGCACTTGAGTCGGTGGGACGCTCAACCGCTGAGCCAACATGCTTCTCAGCCGGGTTGTATCCAACACCGTTCCCAAACCGATCACTTGATTCGCCGGAAGCCCCAATTCCTTGATCGCCAAATAGGTCAGCACGTCAACCGGATTTGATACCACAAAAACGATGGCGTCTTTTTTGTAACCGTGCTTCTTGACGTCAGCCAAAATGCCGCGGAACAGAGCCACATTTCGATTGATAAGATCCAATCGACTCTCATCTGGCTTACGACGCAGGCCAGCGGTGATACAGATCACATCACTGTCTTTCGCATGCTCCGTACCGCCGAACGAGATCTTCTGATCGCTGATAAGCGATGCCCCATGCAGAAGATCCAAAGCCTGCCCTTCGGCGAGCTCCTGATTAACATCGACCAGGGCAATCTCTTTGACGATGCGACCAAACTGCAGAGCACTCGCCGCACAAGAACCAACGAGCCCACCGCCGCCAATAATGCTGACCTTCATTGTATATTCCTTACTCGGCACTTCTCGCCGCGATGAACGGTTCTACTTGCCCAATGCTGCCAAGACTTGCTCAGTGATCAGTTTGACCAACGCTTCTGAATCAACATCGCCTGCTGCGGGAGCGGGAGCTTGGCCGCCCTCATACGCAGGCTTCTGCAAGTATCCCGGATATGAAGGCGGTGCTTCGAAAGCACATGGCTCAGGAGCCGCTTCTTTATACCCGTCTCGCAAGGCGCTATTGCCACAGAGATCGCAGTTCTCAACATGGAAGCGAGGATCATCGAAGCCCAGCTTCTTCTTGAGATCCAGCAACTCACGCGACTGCTTCTCGCCAAGATACTCCACATGCCCCAGTTGCTTCGACAGCAACAGAATGCGGCAGTACGCATCGAGGATTTCGGTCTTCCAGTAGGCCTCTTCCAGAGTCTTGCCGAAGCTAATCGTTCCGTGATTAGCAAGAATAATGGTATTCACGCCCGGCTTGATAAAAGGCACGACTGTATTCGCGAACGCCTGCCCGCCAGGAGTTTCATAGGGAGCGATTGGCACTTCGCCCATGAATACTTCGATCTCCGGCAGAATACATTGTGGAATTGGTTCGCGAGCGACCGCGAAGGCCGTTGCGTGTGGCGGATGGCAATGCACGCAAGCCTTCACATCAGACGATGCACGCATAATTGCGAGGTGCAACAGAATCTCGCTGGTTCGCTTACGTTTGCCAGCAATCTGATTCCCTTGCAGATCAACCGCACAAATATCATCAGGAGTCATAAACCCCTTGCAGATCATCGTCGGTGAGCAAAGAACTTCGTTCTCACCCACGCGAATCGAGATATTACCATCGTTCGCGGCGGCAAAGCCTTTGTTATAAACGCGACGACCGATCTCGCAGATTTCTTCCTTAAGCTTTCGGTCGTTGATACCACTGTTCCACTTGTTGGCTGTCATGCTGAAAGTTCCTTGTTAAACCGCGTCGACTTCGATGTTTTCCAGGATCGCTGCTGCATAAGCATCGATCGGTTTCTCGTTGGGACTGAATGGAGCCGCCGCTTCCGCGCCCTCACTGACTCCGACCTTGTGGCCCTCACTGGCCCCCATGTCGTCATATACGACGAACGGTTCTCCTCGACCCGAGGTATCACCCACGAGTCCCTTATGATTCAGCGGAGTAACGAGCTTCCACATCGCACCGCGCAGCGACGGATGGCACCGACTAAGCGTCACCCGACCGATGATTTCCGCGATCCGCATGATCGTCTCCTACCCCAAAACTCTAATCATCCTGATGATCTCAAACGCTCCCTTTGATCCAGGAGCGATCACAAACACATTCGGATTCAACGTCTTCTGAACCCGTTCGATATCACACACCGACGCCACTACTGCCGCTCGAACCGACTCGGTCCGATTCGCCTGACATGCCACTACTTCAGCAGCATCAGCGATAACCACGACTCTCTTGATCTCGCCATTACCAATCGCCGCTGCCGCCACTGCTGCAGCCTCATTCGCTTGGCAAGATTGAGACTTCCAATCAGCAACGCGAACTCGCTGAATCTCGCTTACGGCTTGTTTCACACTCACTAGTTCAGATGCCGCAATTACTAATTGAGTCGCCTGGCGAGTAGGTAATTGAGAACTCAACGCCAACCGTCGCCACTCAACATTATTTCTTCGAAGCCAATCTTTAGCGGCAGGTGTCACGACCGACTTCGCACCGACCGCCACCTGCGTCAATCCGCCAGCCTTCTCCACCAATAGACCTTCCGTTATCACGGCGTCCATGAGTGTTAAAGATGACTTCTCAACCTGGCTGTTCTCATTGCGCGCAGCGGGAGTCGTCATGAGTCTCTTCATGACTTCTGCCACTACTCGTTCAACTAAAACAGCTTGATTCATTGTTGTATTTACTCGTCCTGAAGCCCGATAACCGCCCAGCGAACCGGAGTATTATTCGAATCCATGATTTCTCGGACGTACTTCCCATCACTGGTTATCAAGACTCGATCACCGCGACCGCTTCCCAAATCGTCGATTGCCAAGACCGGTTCGCCATCGGGTGAATCCTTCACACCCAACGGCTGCACGATGAGCATCTTCCAGCCTTGCATGCTTGCGTGCTTCACGGTGCTAGTTGCTCGACCTATGACTTTCGCAATTTGCATAGCAATCCCAGTCTGCTCTAAATAATTCGCAGGTCATCGGCCAAGACGCAGCGTCTTTGTCGAGTGAATGTGAGCGGATTTGTGACGCCCTCGCCTGTCGGCGTCGCAATGCTGAAGCTCAAGTAGCCTTCGCCACCCAAGCCGAGCCCTGCACCGCAAGGTCCGTTCTTCACGAAGATCGTTGTTTCCATCGCCCGACCCATTTTGGTCATATGCCGAACATTTCGACTGTGAATCAGGCTGGTATGTTTGAAACCATGCTCATGCTCGAGGGCTTGTTCGATCGCATGATCAACGCAGCGAGCTCGCACGAATGGAACAAAGGGCATCATCTGCTCTTCCGGGACGAACGGGTTCGCCTCATCCGTCTCGCCGTATAGCAATTGAGTATCAGCGGGAACTCGGATGCCAATTTGCTCCGCTAAGAACGAGGCGTCTTTACCAACGAGATCACGATTCAGCCCCCAGTGACCACCGACTTCTTTCGGGGGCGTGAAGGCCAACTTTGTGAGGGCATCAATCTGCGAAGCATTCAGCAGGAACGCTCCGTTTTGGCTCATCGAGTCCATCAGCTTGTCGAAGATCGCGTTGACTGCGAAGACTTCCTTCTCGCCGATGCACAAGAGATTGTTGTCGTACGCCGCGCCTTTGATGATCGAGCGAGCGGCGTTATCAATGTCTGCGGTCTCATCGACGACGACTGGAGGATTACCGGGACCGGCGACGATGGCTCGTTTACTACTGGCCATCGCTGCTCGTGCCACGGCCGGACCACCGGTTACACAGATAAGCTTAATACCGCGATGCTTGAAGATCTGGTCGGCAGACTCAATCGTCGGAGTTTCGATAATCGTAACCAGGTTTTCCAACTTGGTAGCCGCGTAGATCGCCTTGTTGAAGCGACGGACACCCTCGGCAGCAATGCGAGCCCCGCTCGGGTGAGCGTTCACCACGATGGTATTACCGGACGAGACCATGTTGACGAAGTTGCAAGCCAAAGTCGGCAGCGAGTGCGTCACAGGGGTAATTCCGCCGATAACACCGAATGGTGCATACTCGGTAACAGTCAAGCCGTGATCACCAGAGACGGCGTCGCACTTGAGCCACTCCATACCGGGCACGCGTTTGATGATCTGCAGCTTTTCGATCTTATGATCAAGTCGGCCAATCTTGGTTTCTGCGAACTCAGCCTTGCCTAACTCTTCGGCCTGATCAAAGCACATTGTCTTTACGATTTCGATAGCCTTGGCTCGCTCACTAAGCGGGACGCTATTCAGCTTCTTGTAAGCGTCACCTGCTGCGGCCACCGCCTCGTCAACCGTCTTAAATACACCCCAGTCACCATTCCGTGATTTGGAGTTCTCAGCTGCGAAGCCCTTTGACTTCGTAAGTTGAGATAAGACTTCCTGAACGACGTTGCGAATAGTTTGCTCGTTAACTGTAGTCATGTTTTCAATTTGCCTGATTGCGGTCGAGTTCGAGTAATTCGAGCTGTTGTTGAATCCATGTTTCGACTCCATCCTTAGTTGGGTATGTACTGGCATTGATTGCCAGGAATACTCCGACGACAGCGAGGTTCCACCACTGTCCTTCAACCATGTAACAAACAAGATTAAAGAAGCATGCACCTTCCAAAAGAGCCGCTCCGATAATCAGACGCGTCTGATATATGTTCCAAAGAAATGCTTCCGGTGATTTCGTTGCCGCTCCCGCCTTCTCCTTTTCAAGCATTCCTTTTCGATTTACGACTTCAAGAAATGATCGCATAAACTGACGACCCAGAAATGCAGCAACAGCAAACGCAAGTCCAATCCATGCCATCAGTGGTTTTGCGTCGGGGGCTGCCCCGCGACTAACTACCAAGACCACCGTCGCAAATGACAATACGCCCAGGCATAACGCGATCAGAATAATTCGCATCACCCTTAGGTTTTGACCGACATCATTCCTTTGGCCAGAGGTCGTACTCATTTACGGTTACTTAGCTCCGAAGACGTTCTTGCCGAGCACTTCCACTGTATCAACGATGCCAATGATGGCCGCGTCGATTGGCAACTTCTTGGTTTCCTCGGTGAAACGAGCACTCGATCCTTGCACGATCAACACGGTCTCACCTTCCCCGGACCCAACAGTATCAACACAGATAAAAGTGCGACCGGTGCCTTTGAGACTGCTTTGATCCTTCTCGTCCACCCGCAGGGGTTCGACGATGAGTAGCTTTTGGCCTCTCATCGACTCCACCTTCTGCGTGCTGACGACGCTGCCAGTCACTCGTGCCAAGAACATGGTTTCATCCTTACTTGCTCACGGCCTCAACCGTCTGTCGAGCCACGACAATTTCCTCGTTGGTCGGAACGACCCAAATCTGTGTTTTGCTACCCGCAGTGGAGAGGCAAGCCTCTGCTCCGCGTGCCAGCGAGTTATTCAGTTCTTCGTCGAGACTGATACCCGCCCATTCAAGGCCGGCACAAACATCGCGACGAATGCGCTGACTGTTCTCACCAATCCCGCCAGTAAAGACGATCGCATCCGCTCCCCCCAATACCACTAGGTATGAACCTAGATACTGCCGGATCGAAGCCACGAAGACCTTGAGTGCAAAATCGGCCCGTTCATTTCCCTTAGCGGCCGCTTCTTCGAGATCTCGCACGTCGCCACTGAGACCGCTAAGCCCCAGTAATCCGCCACGTGACGACATTTCTTCTAAGAGCTCTGCCATTGTTTTGCCGCTCAGACGCATCAGCAGCGGCAAGGCATAGGGATCGAAATCGCCGACTCGATTGTTGTGGAGCAACCCGGTCTGAGGACTCATTCCGAGGCTATTGCTCATCGATTTCCCACCACGCTGGGCACAGAGCGAATTGCTACCGCCCAAGTGGCACGAAATAACTTTCAAGTCCTTATTGCCCATCAACTGCGCGATACGACCGCCGATGAAGCGGTGACTCGCACCATGAAAGCCCCAACGCTTGATTTCATACTGATCTTGCCACTCATACGGCACGGCATAAGTGCGGTACTCGGCGGGGATCGTGTCATGAAATGCTGTTTCAAATGCCGCCACAAGCGGTATCTGAGGAAACGCCTTTCGCAATTGTCGCATCGCTCGGGCGTATGGCGGATTATGAGCCGGAGCTACATCCGCCAGTTCTTCCATCCGGTTGAGGATCTCGTCGTTAACAATCTTGATACCACCCAGCTTCCCGGCGAAAACAGCCTTAAAGCCGATTCCCGCCAGTTCAGAAGCATCCTTCAAACAACCATGCTCGGGATGAGATAGCTGTTCGAGACAGATACTTACCGCTGCGGCATGATCTGGAATTGGCAGCTTGCGATCCTCGCGAAAGCTTCCAATCTCGACGAAACAGGCACTCTCAGTTCCACCAATACGATCAATACCGCCGCGAGCCAATTGCGTCTCGGTCGACATGTCGTAAAGGCGATACTTGAAGCTGGTTGAACCCAGATTTGCGACGAGAACTTTCATATCCAAGACCTCCATGAATGGATGTTGTTAAGGCGACGACTTCAGCCAGATCGCCCTGACGTTTAGATAAACGCCGCCATCAGAGTTGCTTCAGGACGTGGAATCACGTGTGCCGAAACCAGTTCTCCGACTTCCTTAGCGGCAGCGGCTCCAGCGTCTACAGCAGCTCGTACCGATCCGACGTCGCCCCGAATAACGGTCGTGATGTAGGCACCACCGATTTGAATTTGCTTAACCAACGAAACGTTGGCGGCCTTGAGCATCGCATCTGCCGCTTGGATTTGAGCGGTCAGACCCTTTGTCTCAATCATGCCAATTGCTTCACCCTTCATGAGTCTTATTTCCTGTTGTGCCACCGCAACTGGGGATGCTGCCACAGTTGTCACGGCTGGAGTGTTTGGAGTTGATACTGATTCAAGTGCGGCAGAAGTCGCGGTTTCAATTGCTACTTCACTAACCGCAGTGGTTGTCGATTCCCGAACACGAGTCGCTCGAGAACCGGCAGTTTTTCGAGCAGAACGAGACTGACTAGCCTTTTTTGAGGCTCCCTTCGTCTCGGCTGCTTTTCGACCTCGAGCTTTGGCCATTGGATACACCTAATTCTTAGGACACAGCACCGGCGCTCGCACCTTTAGCCTTCGGCAAAACCGCAGCCAGTTCCTCGTGCGGACGTGGGATAACTTGGACGCTGACGACATCACCCAGCTTCGATGCGGCACTCGCGCCTGCATCAATGGCCGCTTTAACGGCGGCAACGTCACCCACGATAAACGCGGTAACGAGACCACTACCGACCTTCTCCCAACCAACCATTTGCACGTTGGCGGCTTTGAGCATCGCGTCGACGCCCTCGATAAGGCATACCAGGCCTTTTGTTTCAATCATCCCCAGAGCTTGTGAAGCTGCCATTCTGAATTCTCCCCTGATAACGGAACTTGGTAACTGATTCGGTCCCTCTTCAACTTGATCCGGCCAGCTATTCGCAAGTGATACTGCTGTAGCTTGCTCGGTTTTATCCTGACGACGTTTCGATCTCCGAATAGGCGGTAGCGGCTCGGTTGCACTCTCTGTCAGATCGAGTTCAGTGAGTTGAGCTTGTGGATCCTCGGGCATCTCAAACAGCAGTCGCTGTAGAGGATGCGGCTTGTGAGGTTTTTCAAGACTGTCTCTCATACCGATCTCGATCTGCTACTACCGAACGGCATTCTTAATGTGGTTTGCAGGCCCCCGTTCCTCCGCAACCACAACCGCAGTCTTCGTGCTGCTTTTGTATGAGTTCGACATGGGTCGCCGCGTCCAAATGACAGGCGTTGCCCTCGTCGGTATCAATATGAACTTCGAGTCTGCATTTTGGCTCAAACCTCACAACCAGATCTTCGAGGGTCGTCGTGCAAGTTGGCGATACGATCCGGAGATCCATTTTGTCGCCGGGCTTGACGCGGAAATATTCCAGATCCGCCGGTCCCATGTGAACGTGCCGCTGGGCTCGAATAACACCAGCCTGCAGTTCCACGACGCCTTCTGGGCCAACCAATACGCAACCTGGAGTGTCACGGTGATCGCCGCTGATTCGCACGGGGGCGTCTATTCCCAGCGAAATTGCATCAGTAAATGCCAACTCGACTTGCGATGGTCTCACAGGGCCGAGGACTCTCACTTCGGGGAGCATCCGACGGCGCGGGCCAACGACCATTACGGTTTGCTTGGCGGCAAAGTAGCCCTCTTGATACAGCATTTTGTGAGGCTCTAGCTGTGCCCCTTTGCCAAAGAGGATTTCGACATGCTCTTGTGATAAGTGCACGTGGCGAGCAGAAACATTGACAACAAGCGGATTGGGCTTGATTCGTTGTGGCCCCAATTTCGTCGTCAGCACTTGTCGAACGATGCGTTCTACATCAGAACGATTGAGAGTCGCAGTCATATGTTGGTTTCATTAATTGGAGTGATCGAGTTCAATTCAGGTCCGGTGGCTCACTTATGCAGATGCTGCTACAGGTTCTCGTGCAACCGACCGGTTTCCCACAATGACGACATCAATCCCGGCTTGCTCTAAACGAGCTTGCCATTCATCCGTGATACCGTCGTCCGTGACTACTCGATCGACCACATCCAGCGCACACAGATGTGAAAGCGCCGATCGACCAAACTTAGAACTATCAGTAACAACCCAAACTTCGTCGGCAGACTCCAGCATTTGCCGCTCGGTTTCGACGAGCAAAGAGTTGCTATTAAATAAGCCTCTGTCCGTGATACCGCCAACGCTCATTACGAGACGGCGAGCGTGAATCCCTTTCAGAGACTGAACTGCTACCGGGCCTAGGGCGACGCCAGTCTTTGGATAGACATAACCCCCGATGGAGACGAGTTCGATCGACGGCTGGTTGATTAATAAATTGATAATCGGGATTGAGTTCGTGACAACCTGCAGAGACCGACCAATTAATTGGCGGGCTACTTCCAAGGTCGTCGTGCCCCCATCCAGAAGGACGACTTCTCCGTCAGCGATCATGTCTGCTACCGACTGAGCAATTTCTTGCTTCTGCCGGAGCGCTTTGACTTTGCGTTCCTCAAAAGTCGTTATTGATTCGCCAATATAGGCCGCTCCACCTCTCGTTTTTCGGACTTGCGAGATGCCGTCCAAGAAATCTACATCGCGACGCGCGGTCGACTCGCTGATCCCAAAGTGCTCGCACAAATCGGGCAGAGAGACAAAGCCCTTCTGTTCGATGTGTTGGAGGATTCGAGTTCGTCGTTCGTCGAGCAGCATCGGAAAAGTTCTCGTAGACATCCAGCTTTGCGTAGTCTTCCTGATTGTTGCTCGCGCCAAGTGACGGTTCAACCCAGGTCGAATCACTTTCCGTCAAAAGGCGTCACAGTCTTTCAATAGAGCGCTTCGATTGGGAAATCTGCGCAGTCTGAAGTCTCTGATAAGATAGCACTCACCCGATTGTCAGGTCGGATGGCCGACTACTTCGATCACGAAAGGTGGCCAGAAACGGCAGACTTTGCCGGTTGTGCTAACGCCGTCTCTTTGTGACGGAGGGCTGGCGCCTCTGCGACTCGACTAACTGTTGGCATCTGGCGCTAGCTGGCTGTTGAAAAACACGGGAAGCACGATTCGATCGTGCTCTACACAAAGTGAATTCGGGCACATTGAAAACGTACCCCACGAAACTCAACAGGCAGCTAGACCAACGGAACGACTGGCGAATCCTCAAAGCGTTTCGCCAAGGAGCGCGCTGCGCGGGTCGTCGGGAT
>OMIV01000045.1 GCA_900299185.1 Planctomycetaceae bacterium | reverse complement strand
TTGGAACTTCATTGAGTCTGCGTCGGCCTTGCCGCTCGTGACGCTGATACTTGCGGCGTCGCTGTTGCCAAACCAGATCGATGGAATCTGACTCGCGATCACATGGTTGCCGAGATCGTTGAAGTGCAAACCGTTGTCAGACGCTTGAGTCGCGGGCACTCCCTTCCAACTCAACTGCCGCAGATCAATGACAGAGAGCTGTCGCGACTTCGCGAGTTCCACAATCGCATCGCCGTAAAGCTGGATGTTGCGATTGCGTGCGTCGGGCGATGGCAATGGAGCGGGCATCGCTAAGTGCGAGTGCGGCGTCATCAAGACCAGCTCTGCGTTAATCGGCCCCAAGTCATCGAGCAGCTTCTCGTAGTTCGCGAGGAACGCAGCCAAGCCAGACTCGCCGCCGAAGGATTCATTGGCTCCATAGTTGAGTACGACCACCGACGGCTTGATGTCACGAACCCACTGCAACATGCGAGCGTATCCCTGAGCTGGCGGATCGAAGATGCCTCGCGATTCCGCCAAGACCGTATCGCCACTCCAACCCAGATTGCGGAAGCGAAGTTTGCGATTAGGCAGTGCCGCATGAAGTTCGGTTTCGAGCCAACCGTAACGTTGAGCCCGCTCAATAAAGGTGCCGCCCAACCACACGATTGAGTCACCGTCTTGAAACGCGAACGGGTTGCGGGCGGCTTTGCGTGCAGCCACGGCTTCCGGTTGTTTCACAGCTTCAGCGATCCTCACTTCGCCCCACGGCGCCGTCTTACCGACAGGCCCAAGCACATGCGCTGCCGGCCATTTGAAGTTGCCCGTCCGGTACCAACCTGTCTCTGGCACGTTCTTGGCGGACCACTCTTTTCCCGAAGACAAGTCGAGCGTCTGCGTCCCGACTTTCAATTTGCAATCGACCATCATCCCGGCCTGCCCACCTTGATTGCGAGCTTGCACGGCAATGACGTTCGGACCTGCAACCAACAACTTGCCGATGTCATAGACTTCAGCCGATTGCCATTCGTTGTCGCCTGTCGCGACACGTTGGCCATTCACATACAGCACATACAAGTTGTCCGCCGTGATCGCGAGCCGCGTTTCGCCGAAAGCCACGTCGGCTGGAAGATCAAATGCACGGCGAAAGTAGACGGTCTCGTCAGCGGTGGGTGCATCCGAAGACCAAATCCAGTCGCTTGCGCCAGCCGTCGAAACGACGAGAGACAGCAGCAGCCCCAATAACCCAGCAACGCGCTTCAGCAGCATGTTTTTTCTTTTCGAGGAAGAACCAACGGTGGTCTCAATAAGGGCGGGGAGTATCAAACTCGGCCCGCGACATCGCAAGCAGGCCGAGCGCGGTCATGAGGATGCGAGGTGCTCGTGCAATCGCCTAGCGTTTGTCTTCAGCGCGGAAGGTCTGCACAACGTGTTGAGCGTGCCCCGGAGTTCCTCCCGCATTCATCGCGATGTTACCGCCGTCCATCGGAATGATCGCTCCAGTGATCCACTCAGAAGCATCCGACGCCAACAACACGGCCAGCCCCATGATGTCGCTCGGCTGACCGAGTCGACCGGCAGGGATGCCCTTCAAGAAGCGACCTTCCAACGTGGGATCGTCTTGCATGCGCGCCGCCAAGCTGGGATTCAGAACTTGCGCAGGAGTTACGCAATTCACTCGCACGCCGCGATATGACCATTCGGTGCTGAGTTCACGCGTCATTTGAACGACGGCACCCATCGCCATGCTGTAAGCGATGTGACCTCGACCGAGCGCCGTCGTGCTGGCGAGCGACCCGATATTCATGATCGAACCTCGTCCCTGAGCCAACATGCGACGGCCCGCTTCTTGGCACATCGCAAAGCGGCCAACCACCAAGTTCTGAAGGACTCGATGCAGATCAGCGATCGTCAGATCCTCGGGCTTCGCGAGATGACCATCACCGGCAATGTTGCCGAGGAAGTCCACGCGTCCGAACTCGGCGTCCACGCGCTGAAACAGCGCGGCGATATCAGCGGGGTCAGAGACGTTGGTATTCGTGGCCAACACTTTGCGGCCCATCGCTCGAATCTCAGCCGCAGTCGCTTCGGCACCTTCCAAATTGCGATCGACGAGCACCACATTCGAGCCAACTTCGGCGACAGCGATCGCAGTGGCTCGTCCCATCCCTTGAGCCGCTCCCGAAACGACTGCGACTCGGCCCGTAAGATCAAAGCGTTGCATGAAGCGATTCCTTGTGCGTGATAAGGGGCTGCGTTCAACAAGAACCATGAGCGAGCCATCGTAAGGACTCTGCTGCTGAGATCCGAAGTCGCCAGCATGGGCTGCTGCTGATTTGCATTTGATCGCCCCTCATCAGCGCGTACTGTCCGACATCTTGATCGATCTCAAACTCGGAGAGCATTCCATGCGCGAACGACTGGCTCGCTTGAGTGGCATGGCGTTGATTGTCTGGCTGCTTCAATTCCAAGCGATGATCGCTGGAGACCTCAGCTTGCGAACGGACTTCCCCGGCGGTGCAGCCAAGTTGCTCAGCATCGACCAGCAACGACGGCACATTCGCTTTGAAGTTCCAGAGTCACCGGTTGGTGCGCATCGCAGTTGGTGGTACTTCCGCGTTGATGGTTCCACTCCAGATGAAACGCTGACATTGGAACTCAACTTCGGTCGCACTCGAGTGAAGCGAGCGGCCTATTCACCCGACGGTTCGAACTGGAGCTTCACTCCCCCTGCAGTCGCTGATGAGGCCGCAGGGACGTCGACGTTCTCGCAACGAGTCACGAGTAGTTCTAGTTACTTCGCTTGGTATGTCCCGTACTTGCAAAGCCACGCCGAGCGAGTCGTTGCTGCTGCTGAAAGAGCTTGCCCTCATGCTCGGAAGTTTGAGCTGTGTCGCAGTGAAGCCGGACGTCGAGTTTGGGCGGTTCGATTTGCGGAACCAGGTGCGACCGAAGATTCGCGATACGGCATCTGGATCCAAGCTCGACAACATGCGTGGGAAGTTGGTGGCAGTTGGACGGCTCATGGATTGATTGAATGGCTGAGTTCTGATGATGAATCGGCTATCGCGCTGCGACGGAAAGCTCAGATCTTTGTGGTGCCCATCATGGATGTGGACAGCGTTGAGAAAGGCTCGGGGGGCAAGTGGCAGTTGCCTCACGATCACAATCGCGACTGGTCCGACAAGCCCTATTGGAACTCCGTCAAAGCCGCGATGGCTCGCTGCAAAGAGCTCGACAATCAAGGACGACTCGATGTTTTCTTGGACCTGCATGATCCCACTTGGCAGGCGCCGTTCGAGTTTTGGTGCAATCCGTATCCAGTGATGCTGGGGCCACGACGTCGCAACACGGACTACTTCTTGATGTGTGCTCGTGGCGAAATCGTGGGGCCATTGGTCTTCGATCCCGAAGTCTTCTCGCCTTACACGCTCGACACACCCACGGCCGGCAATTGGTCCAGCCAACGCACTCGATCGCATGTTGTGGGAGGCACTGTCGAGGTTGGTGTTTATCCGCCGACGGGATTCGATGCGGCTCCACCACTGCAACATCTCGTGGCCGGCACGGAACTCGGACGCACCTTGGAGCGATACCTCAAGCGCAATCCGCGACGCATCAAAGAGTGACATCGTTTCGCGTTTCATCACGATCGATGTCACTCAAGACGCAACTTCAATGACGGTGTTTCATCAACACACACGACGTCATTTTCATCCTGCGAATTGAGATCTCGAACAGTCGTAGATGAGTCCTAACGAGTGCGATTACTCGGCTTTGCTTTTGTCGCGCGACAGTTACGATGCCGCCCCATTTTTGCAGCCTGTCATCCAACTCCGACACTCTTGATTCAAGGAGGCGAACGGAGCGTGCTCGTTCGAGCGACCGTTCGGGAATCACTGATGAGTAACGTCACACGACCACTTAACTACGCGCAGATCGCTGAAGAGCTTGCTCTCAAAGTCGATCAAGTCGCCAACGTGGTTGCGCTGCTCGATGAAGGCAACACCGTCCCGTTCATCACACGCTATCGCAAAGAACGAACGGGCAATCTCGACGAAGAGAAGATTCGACAGATCGAAGCTCGCGCCAACGCGCTGCGTCAATTGGCAGAGAAAGCCGAGACGATCCTGCGACTCATTGAAGCTCAAGGCAAACTCACTCCTGATCTCCGTCAGCAGATTGAATCAGCAGACTCGATCAAGCGACTCGATGACCTCTACTTGCCATATCGACCCAAGCGTCAGTCGCGTGCCGAGAAGGCGCGACAGCAAGGACTCGAACCACTCGCGTTGCAGATTCGTAATGCCGCGCGACGATTGAACCTGACGCAAGTGGCCGCTGCGTTCGTTAATGAAGAGCAAGGCGTCGCGACTGCCGAGGCAGCTTTGCAAGGTGCTTCAGACATCATCGCGGAGGGCATCAGCGAAGATGTTGCAGTGCGCGAGCATTGCCGCAAGCTCGCCTGGCGCACGGGCAAGATGTCAGTCAGCGAAGGCAAAGCCGAAGGCGACGTTCGCAAGGACTTCGAAAACTACTTTGGTTACGAAGAGCCCGTGTGGAAGATTCCGCCGCATCGCATCTTGGCACTCAATCGAGGCGAAGAAGCTAATGCGCTGAAGGTCCGATTTGATTGGGACGGAGATCTCGCCACACGCACGGTGAGCAATCAATTAGGAACCACGAATCATCCGCATGGCGACTTCATACAAACCGCACTGACCGACGCGATCGACCGGCTGATTCAACCCAGCATCGAACGCGAGATTCGACGAGAGCTCACCGATCAAGCCGAGCTGCATGGCATTCGAGTCTTCGCCAAGAACTTGAGGAGTCTCTTGCTGCAACCTCCCGTGCGACAGATGCGCGTGCTGGCGATCGACCCTGGCTTTCGAACCGGTTGCAAAGTCGCGGTGCTCGATGAATGCGGCCAGTGCTTGCTGACTGACGTCGTCTACGTCACTGGGTCTGCTGATAAGCGACAAGGCACACTGCAAAAGCTCGCCGCGTTCTTGAAAGAGCACAACATCGGCTTGATCGCTATCGGCAATGGCACAGCGTGTCGCGAGACCGAAGAGTTGGTCAGCGAAGTCATCTCCGAGCATTGTCCCGAGTGTCGTTATCACATCGTCAACGAGGCCGGAGCGAGCATCTATTCGGCGAGCACGGTCGCTCGCGAAGAGTTCCCCGATCTCGATGCAACCGCGCGCGGCACGATCTCAATCGGACGACGGTTGCAAGACCCGCTCAGTGAGTTGGTGAAGATCGATCCGCAGCACATCGGCGTGGGCATGTATCAGCACGACATGACTCCCAAGCTCCTGAAGGAGTCGTTGGATGGAGTTGTTGAGTCGTGCGTGAACTTCGTCGGAGTGGATCTGAACTCAGCCAGTGCGTCACTGCTGCGATATGTCTCGGGACTAAACCAACTGATGGCGCGGCGCGTTGTGGAATGGCGCGAGAAGAATGGCCGCTTCCGCACTCGGCGGCAGTTGCTCGACGTGCCGGGTATTGGCGAGGCCACGTTTACTCAAGCAGCGGGCTTCTTGAAGATCACCGACGGAGACGAACCACTCGACACCACGTGGATTCATCCCGAGAGCTACGAAGCCGCACGAAAGGTGCTGTCGCAACTCAACCTGCAACCGCACGACTTGTTGAATCCCGATTGCGACCTCGACAGTGTTCGCAAGCAGTTGGCCGATCTGAAGGCCGATGCCTTGGCATCCGACTGGCATGTGGGTGTGCATACGCTGAAGGACATCATCGATGCGTTGTCGCGACCGGGTCGTGATCCGCGAGTGGACTATCCTGGCCCGGTCTTCAAGCAAGGCGTCTTGAAGTTGGAAGACTTGGCTCCGGGAATGGAACTGACGGGCACCGTGTTGAACGTGGTCGACTTTGGAGCCTTCGTCGACATTGGCCTGAAGGACAGCGGGCTGGTGCATATCAGCCAATTGGCCTCGCAGTATGTGAAGAGCCCGCACGATGTCGTTTCGGTCGGAAACATCGTCACCGTGTGGGTGCAGAGCGTGGACATGGATCGTCGTCGCGTCTCACTGACGATGATCGATCCGGCTGGCAGCAAGAAATCCAACGCCAAACCAACGGCCAACAAGCGTTCAACGACTCGGCCAAGAGCCGTGCTCGCACGGTGTTCGGTCTGTTCCAGCACGCGGCGAAAAATTCCCGAACGAGCCTTCAAACTCAGTTGTCGATCGCTGGACCGAGTGATCGACGTAGCTAGAATCCCGCCCGCAATCGCCGCCCCGATAGCTCAATTGGCAGAGCAAATGACTCTTAATCATTAGGTTCTCCGTTCGACCCGGAGTCGGGGCACTCTCAAGAAACCCCGGAAGCGAAGCGTCACAGCTCACGTTTCCGGGGTTTCTTTGTTTTCTGATTTCACAACGTTGGTCTTCGCCGATTGAAGAACTCTTAATCAGTCAGCAATGACGGCGGGCACCGTCAGTTCAGAAAGGTGTGACATCTCGATGGTCAGACTTCGCCATGCTGCAAGTCGACCATTGGCCCTCGATTGGGTTAGTTCGGTTCGTCTTGCCAGATTGCTGCCGGGCTGAAGCACATTGACGCGAACATGCTTAAGGCGACGCAGGCGACGAAGGCGATTACGGCGGGGCCGAAGTGGAATTGGACCAGCTTCCCGAGCTTGACCAGCATCACCAGGAAGGCCAGCAGCATGACATCCATCATGCTCCATTTGCCGGCGTGCTCAACCAAGCGATACGTCAGACCTCGATAACGTTCATGAGTCAGCTTCAGCACGCTGAGTTCGATCAACAGCACCAACTTCACCAGTGGGAAGATGATTGAGAACAACAGCACGACTCCGCCCACGAACCAGCTTCCGTGTGACAGCAATTCCAGAGTCCCGCCGAGCACGCTCGACTCGTGCCGATGACCGAGTCGCTCAACTTGAAGAATCGGCAATGTGATCGCAGGCCAGAACAAGCAGAAGGCACCACAAGCCGCCGCCGCTGTTCGTCCGGCAGATCGATCTGCTGCACCGGGTTGAAAGAGCAATGATCCACAGCGTGTGCAAAGTGCTCGCGAGCCAACTTCAACTTCAGGCAGTTCATGAATCTGACCACACACGTGACAGGCTTTGAGATTCATCGATTGGCCTCGGCACGTGAAGCAACTGTGTTTGGTTAATCCGAGGTCAAGCTATCTCCGCGCAACGAGGAGAGCGAGTAGCCCGCCGCCCACGTGGCTGCCACGGCCGCCAAGACGGCGGACTTCATCAGGACGTAAGCGGTCCGCGAACTTTGCACGTCAATGACATCAACCGCCGAACCAACTGCGAGCACGATCTGATTGTCGCGCATGTATGCAGCTCGCCCGCCATTCGCGAGATGGCTGCGAATGGCATCGGTTTCGCCATCGATCGAAAGCAACAACACACTGCCGAGACATGCTGCACACAAACGATCAAGGCCCACGCAATTGACGGGCACAACCAAGGTGCCACCAGGTGGCACGGCTCGCGCAGCAGCGGTGACCTGGCGGCTGGTCAATTCGTCATTGGCTTCCAGCACGACGACGATGTCCGATCGCTCGTAACCGATACCAGCGGAGAGTGCTTGCTCGGGCCGACACTCAATGACGGCGGCTTCGGCATATGGATGCAGCAATAACGCCTTGAAGTTGGCTTCATCTGTTCGATTGGCTGGAGCGATACGACGACCGGCATGGAAGAGGCCATGCGTGCTAGCTGCAGAGATTGCCGACAGAGTTTGACCAACCAAACGATCGATGCGTGCCACAACAGCGGCTCGATCACCTGTACCAGTCACGCAGATGATTGGAATGCGAGCCTTGCGTCCGGGCGGAAATAGCATGTCGATAATTGCATCACCGACAGGCTGTGGTTTGCCATACAGCGGCGCCACATGGTGAGACAGCCCCGGCCCCGCATTCACTTCGACGATCACGCCACCTTGATCTTCCAAGGGACGCGAGATTTCTTCAGCAATGATATCCAGCCCAGCGATATCAAGCCCGACAACCTTCGCAGCCAACACGGCCTTCTCAGCAACGAGCGGATGCACGTCTTCGGTGACATCCGTCGTGAGATCGCCGTTACGTTGCAGCAGCACCGACTTACCAGCCAGAGGTACTGACAACGGCGTGAAGCCTTGCTTCTTGAGTTCGATCAAGACGTTCTCTTCGAACTTCAGTAACCCGCGCGGATTGGTGTAGTTCTCGCCACGCAACGGATCTTTGTTGATCTCATCAACGAGCTCGGTGATGGTCCGAACGCCATCCCCCTTCACGTAATCGAACTCACCACGAGCCGCCGCGATCAGCCGGTCTCCAACGACCAAGAGTCGATGCGCTTGCCCTCGTGCATACTTCTCGACGATGACGCCTTTCGAGCCTTCTTTGGATTCGCGAGCGGCGAAATCGAAGGCCTCTTTCACAGCATGTTCGGCAACCAGCTCCAACGAAATACCGCGACCGTGATTGGCATCGACCGGCTTCACCGCCACCGGCACACCGATCTCTAACGCCGCCTTCCAAGCATCCTCGGGATCAGTCACTGGACGACCGCGTGGCACAGGAACTCCCACTGCTGCCAGCAAGCCCTTCGTAAGATCTTTGTCTTGTGCGATGTCCTCACCGATCGCACTGGTCGCGTCAGTCTCAGCCGTCCAAATGCGGCGTTGAAACCGTCCCTCTCCAAGTTGCACCAGGCTGCCCGTGTTGAGTCGCTTAATGGGGATGCCTCGACGCAAAGCCGCATTCGTAATCGCGCGAGTACTCGGTCCCAGCCGCTCGTCATCCGCGAGATCCACCAACCGTCGCTTCTCACCTTCGACATCGAAGTCGGCATCGTCGAGAGCTGCTTGAACAATTCTTACAGCGGACTCGATACATGCTCGACCGACGGCTTGCTCTTCGTATTGGAAGACAACGCGCACCACGTTGGATGCTGCCGTGATTTCGAAGTCGGCAAAGGTCGGCGGCGTCCCAGAAACGGTCTCCAGGACTCGCGTCATTTGAGTCAGCACAGCGGCCAGAGGCATGCCCGCTTCCAACGACTGAATGAACTGACCGAGCTGGTCATCAGCCAGCAGATGAGCACGGCCTTGCAGCTTGGCGACCTCTTCAGGTTCATCGAGTGAGGTCAGCCATTGGCTCAAACGTCGCACGAGCTGAGGCAAGGTTGTCGACAATGTCGCGCCGTCTCGTTGTAGATCAACGACAGCTTCGAGCACCGGAACCGCAGCCCAATAGTTTGGGCCGGAATACGCGACGATCGTTTGGATTTCCATATCAGTGCGGTCTCGCGTGAGTCAGTGAGAAAGTAGCCCGTTCAAGCGTCATGCTCGCGGGCGGCATTATGTGGGTCTTGGCCACAATTCAAAGCGGCAGAGTCAAAAAAGAAGGCGTCAGGCCAGATGTTTTTGACCGCACAGCAATCGCACGCCGTCGCTCGTCCAGATGGCTGACAAGGGCTTGCGGACATCTTCTCTTGGAATCGATCACGGCTCGTGGCCGAGCGCGATCTGGCGCACTCGGCATCCCGAAGCGAATCAGAAAGCCACAACCTACTTACCTGCGGACTCATTCGACTTGCTCTTCACCCTGGGAGCAGGCTCAATCTCAATGGCCGGTAACAGCAAAGGCTTGGGAGCGTCGGCGTCCTTTGGCTCGACCTTCGCTTCGGGCTTGGCATCGACCTTCGGCTCAGCCTTGGTCTCTGTTTTTGCCGCAGCCTGAGCATCGCCCTTCGCGTCCGACTTCGAATCTACTTGAGGTTCGCTCTTGGCCTCATCGGACTTCTCGTCGGCAGCAGCTTTCTCTTCGGCCTTCCATGGATGAGCGGCTTCCCATTGATGCCAGAAGTCGCAGGGGCGAGTCTTCCGCCACATCGCCATCGCATTGCCGACATGACTGAAGAACGTGTAGTTGCCCAAGATGTCTTTGTACGGAGTCGTCTTGGTCTTGTTGACCAGCCACTTGGCCGCCTTGCGAACGTTCTCGCGCGGAATGTGGAACTCTTCCGGAGCGATCGATAGCCATTCGAGATGGTGCCCTGTCGCAATCACATCGCGGAACTTGGGATTGGTATCGGGCTTGGTCAACACGTCCGGCCCGTCCGGCCAGTTGTAAGGCCAGTGGCCATCTTCGAACTGAGTGACCAACAACAAGTCGCGCACGGACTTCACATAAGCGACGGACTTCTCGCGCATCTCCGGAGAAAGAATCTTGTGATCGTATTGGTCGTCGAGTCGGAGCAAGACCATCAACGAGTAGATGCGATGCGTGCCACCGCAGACTCCCAATTGCTTCTGGCCTCGGATCTGTCGTTCGGCAATCAGATCAAAGCTCAGTTCACGATGTTGCCCATTGACCCACTTGTTCGGAGGCGGGAGCCACAAGCCAAACGCCATGGCTGACCACTCGGTCTCGCGTTCATCGAGATCGAAGTCGTAGATCGCTTGGCTCACGACGTCGCTCAACTTCAAGTTCGGCTTGCCGGGAGCACGCACAGGTTGGTTCAGAGGAACTCGCGCTTCCGTCAAACAAGCCAGCAAGTGGTCGTGATGGACCGACGCCGAGTTCGCGTGCTCTTTACCCCAACGAACATAAACGCCGACGGGCCGAGCTTCGAGCAAGCTGGCTTCTTTCTCACCCCAAGACTGCATGAAGCGTCCGTGGTCGAGCAAGAAGTCGCGCATGTCTTCGCCGTCGAGCACTTCGGGATCTTGGAACTTGGCATCGACATGCCATGTTCGTAGCGCGTGCTCGATGTAGTTGGGCTTGAGCTTTGCCGGAGCAAACCGTGGTTGCACGACCTTCAAGACTGCTGCGAGATCTTCATCGCTCACCACCGAGGGATCGTCATACAGCGGCGTGATGACGAGCGGTTCGTTGCGTTCAACTTGCGGAGCTTGGTACTGGACCTTGCCCGTGAACGTCTCTTTGAAGGTGGCAACTTGAGTGGGGCTCATGCGGGCATACGCCGCTGCAAACGCTCCAGCCACCAAGACCTGAGCTGCCAAGAACCCCGCCAGACTCTTACTGCGTTTCATAGAACACCGTGATGGGTGAGTTGTGGTGCGTTGCTAAGAACGTGCGACATCAAGAAGACAGGTCGGGACAGAGTCCCAACCTACGACTTCTCTCCTAGATGGGCTTCTTGCGTTTGAAGACCGAGCATTGGTTGTCGCGATACGTAACCTTCCAATCTTCATGGTCCATCAACCGGCGAATGATCACGCCGTGGTACTTGTCATCCAGGATGACCGTGTTGATGCCATAACGATCGAAGTTGGTATCCCAGCCAGATCGGAGTTCGACGGTGTTGACGTAGTCTTCCCAGATCTCTGCCGAGATGAACTGAGCGTGCGAGGTCACAAACAACTTCATGCCCTTGGGGCCGGCCCATTGCAGATAGTCGCCCCACTCGAAGGGATTGAAGACCTGCCCAACCGGCGGCTTGGCATTGAGGTACTTGATCAAGCCTTCGTTCGGCGTGTGCTCGCCCACCGAGTTCGCATACTTCGAGGTGTCCTTCACGGACTTACCTGCGGCGACTCGCACAGCGACCATTCCCAGTGGTGACCAAGCAAAGACCACCCACAAGAACCCGATTGAAACTACGGTCCAGAACGAAGCTCGCGGTACCGGTACTTCCTCAACAGCAGTTCGTTTCCAATGACGCCAAACAGCTCCCGCATGAATGGCGACATTCAAAGCCACAACTGGAGCCCACCACACCATGAACCTCGATGACGACAACGTGGCGAGACCAATTCCGAAGATCGTCAAGACTTCGGCAGTGCTCACTCGACGCGGACTGACTCGATACAAGAAGAACAACAACAGCATTACACCGGCAGCGACTTGGCCTTGAGGATGCCGGAAGGTCAGCGGCAACCATTCAGTCACACCAGCCATGTTCGGATGCGAAGACACCGCGATCACTGCGTCGTAGAGCGATAAGCCATACGGATTGAGCAGCGTGCCCACCAATGCCAGTTCGGTCATGACGACGAGCTTGCGGAACCGAACATCGGCGATTGCTCGCGAGAGACGACCCGTTCGACGCCACACATCGATTGCGCGTCCGAAGGCGTATGCACCCAGCAACGCGATGCCCATTAAGAACGAGCCATGTAAGTTCGCCCACAGTGCAAACGCGACTGGCACAGCCCACATCGTGCGGTTCGAAATTTGACGGCGAGTCAGCACGAAGAGCGTCGCACAGAACAGCACCAGACCAGCCACCTGCGGACGAACGATTTGGATTTGATACCAATCCATCCACAAGAAGAGCCCGGCACCCAGCAAGCTCAAGAATGAGTTGCGAGTCTTTTCAAACGTTCGCCAAGCCAACAGGCCGACACACGCAGCGATGCTCACTCCGAAGAGGAACTTGATCGCTGCTCGTCCTGCGAGTTGATGCGCTCCAAAGCCAATCAGCTGTGACAGCCAAGCGGTGTCAACGAACGGAATGCCCTGCGACAACGGCATCAACGGTTCGGTGCCTGGCAGCCCCTTGGCCTGCCAGATGTAACGACCGTAACTCAGATGCCCCCACACATCGGTGTGCCAGATGGGCATCATCGCAAAGAACCAGTAGACGACACCAACCAGCAGCGCGAAACCACAAGCATGCTTGGGAGTACGAAACCAATCCGGCATCTTGTCTTCGAGCAAACTCACGTCGGGAATCGACGGATCGTGTTCGAATTCGGGCTCAGTAACAGGCGGCTCGCTCACGGCGGTGCTCATGAGAAGGCTTTCGAAAGGACACAATGAAGAGACATTTTCTGCCTCCTGACTGTGCGACGATCGAGAGCACAGTCAAAGACGGTCGAGCAGCGCAACTGGGAAAGGAGCACTCAGCTTTTGGCCGCTGCCGATTGATCGGACGAGACGCAAAACGCCAACCGTCCGAGTTCGTCGCGTCCTAGCGTTGATGCCGAGATGTGGCGAAATCGCAACGTCACCGAGCACTGTTTGTTATGCAGAGAGTGCGGATCGTTCAGTGTCGCAGATGTTGAAGAGCCGGTCGACACGGATGATCGAGAAGGTTTCAATGATCTGCGGTTCAAGGTTGCACAGCCGCAGTTCTCCGCCATACGCCTGAACGAGTTCGCGGACCTTCACCACATAGCCGATAGCGATGCTGTGTAGGAACGAGACGCGGCGGAAATTGACGATCAACAACTGCGGATGCTCTTGAGTGACCGCGTCGATCAACTCAGAAAAAACGGCATCGCAGTTCGCGGCGTCGATGTGGTGCTCGGAGAAACGAGCGATGAGCGCACCGTCGATACGGTGCAAGTCTTGATGTTGAAGCTGCATGATGTTTCGATGCTGATATGGCCCGGACTAATGAAATGTCCGATGAGCAACGACCTCTGGTGACCTCCACGAGTGGCTCCTCGATAAGGTCGGTCAGTCGCTCGATAACTGGCTCCGCAGCAAACACCGATTAAGACAATCGGCGGCGGGACGCGCATCAAAGGTACTTTTCCAATGCGGTCACACCTGGCCCATGAGTGAGTGGCTTCATGCTCGGGCGGGGTTCTAACAACTTGTCGCGAGATTCAGGTCGCGAAAATCGGCCCGTTGCGGAAGAACGCAACGGGCCGTCGTCAAACTCTCTTCGTCATGGGCAACCTGCGAAGTATTCGTCGCCCGACTCGTACCACCAGAGAGTCACTTAGCGAGTGAATCGGCCTGCCAGCAGTTCGTCCAGCCGAGGCGTCCCACCGTCGTTCTCCAAGATTGAGGAGAACAGTCGAACCATCACTTGTTGGAAGCGTGGTCGGCAGACGGAGTAGAAGTTGTGCTTGCCATCGCGACGAACCTTGAGCAACTGAGCCGACTTCAGCAGAGCCAAGTGATGGCTGACTGCGGGTTGGCTTTGAGAGAGTCGCTCGCACAGTTCGGTGACATTCAACTCGGGCTCGCGAAGCAGATAGAAGACGATTCGCAAACGATGAGGGTCAGCCAACATCTTGCAAACGTTGGTGATGTCTTCCTGCAAATCCAGCGGCAATTCCGAGAACACTCCCGACAGTACTTCTGACGGCTCCTGAGTTACGATCATTGTTTTTCCATTCTGTATGAGCCCTCGCGAAAAACGCCCCTGCGTTCGTGCTCCGGGCCATTGACGGGCGGAACCATACGAACGCATCGACGATCGCCCTAGGATGTTTTTCGTTAATCTTTCCTGAATTCCAAGCGTGCGCATGTCTTGATCTCAGCCAATTGGCACGACTGTCACTGGCGTCATCTTGGAGTACTCGTCGAAAGGCCCTAGCCTGGGTCTACGCTCAAGAAGCAAGCCGTTTGTTCGAATCACTACATCGCAACAGGATGCACGATGGACGCCTTAGAGGTTGGAAAGTTGGCGGCAGCCGCAGCCGGCGAAGTTCTCAAGAAGTACTTTCGCAGTGGCTTAGAGATCCGCGAGAAAGGCATGTGCGACCTGGTCTCGGACGCCGACATTGAAGCAGAGCGTGTCATCGTCGAGGTCATCCGGCAGCACTTTCCCGACCACAACATCATCGGCGAGGAAGGGACTCAGGCACAGTCGCTCGACGGGCCGCTATGGGTCATCGACCCGCTGGATGGCACCACCGGTTTCGCTCACGGCATCCCTCACTTCGCGACCTCGATCGGCTTCTTCGTCGATCGTCAGCCGCAAGCATCGGTGATTTGTAACCCCGTGCGAAACGACTGGTTCACTGCGGCGCTTGGACGAGGCGCCTATTGGAACGAGCAACGAGTGCATGTTTCAAATGAGACCAACCTCAATCAGACGCTCGTTGGGTTGGGCTTCTATTACGACAAAGACGTACTGCTGAACGCGACGCTGGCTTCGATTCATGAACTCTTCCAGCACGAGATCCACGGCATCCGGCGCATGGGTTCGGCGGCGCTCGACATGGCCGCAGTCGGATGTGGCATGTACGGCGCGTTCTTCGAATACATCCTCGCGAGCTGGGACTTCGCAGGCGGCATCTTGTTTGTGACAGAAGCTGGTGGCCGAGTTACCAATTGCAAAGGTGAGCCCATCAAGCTCGAACGCAGCAGTGTGTTGGCGACGAACGGCCATCTGCATCAAGCCATTATGGACATCATCGTGAAGCATCATCCGCCCGAGTAACGGCGCGTCGGAAGCAGCGACTGAAATAGCCGACGAAGACTTCACGTGATAACTGCCTGAGGTCATCAACAGATCGAACCATTGAGGAGATCCGTCATGCTCAGCCGACGCAGCTTTCTCGCATGGATGGCATCAGGAACGATTACGTTTGGGCAGCACCGTGTTGGGCTGTCGAAAGAAGCTGAGCGTGTCTCTGTTCGTAATGTCGACAGCACCGAAGACATCTTCGCCTACGTTCGTCGTATGTCCGGCAGGTTTGATGACGGACTCTTCAAGCGAGTGCTTGGCGCAGCCAACGAGTTCAAAGAAGGCGACGAGATCGTCGGTGTCGCTGCCGCCGATCAGCGTTCGCGCGAGAATGCTCGGACCTTGCTCGCGCGAACGAAGCTCAAAGACTTCGATGCCTGGCCTGTGTATCGCGATGATCTCTTTGAGCTCATTGAAGCTGCCCGCGATCCCGCCGTTGTGAAGAAGTCGGCTGAGCTTACGCTGGGAGAACTCCAGAAGTTCCTGCTGACTCGTGATGAAGCCGAGATCAAATCCGTCATGGCCGGGTTGTCGAGCGACGTGATCGCCGGCGTGGTCAAGCTGATGTCGAATTCGCAACTCATCGAGATCGGACAGAAGATCTTCAACCCCTTGCCTGGCAGTCGCATTGGAGCAAAGGGTTATCTCGGCGCCCGCATTCAGCCGAACTCTCCGACGGACAATGTCGACGACATCTTCTGGCAAGTGCTCTCGGGCTGGTCGTATGCCGTCGGTGATGTCGTGCTCGGTAACAATCCGGTGTCGAGTGATCCGCAGTCCGTCGCTGCCATAGAAATTACACTTCGCGACGCGATTGAGACGTTTGAGCTGCAAGACGTGCTGCCGCATTGCGTGCTGTCCCACATCGACGTGCAAGCGGAAGTCGAACGCACTCAGCCGGGAACAACGGCCTTGTGGTTTCAAAGCATTGCTGGCAGCGACACCGCCAATGCAACGTTCGACATCAGCGTCGAGAAGATGACGAAGTACGCCAGCGAGCGATCCGGGCGATTCGGCCTCTATTTCGAAACGGGGCAAGGTGCCGATTTCACGAACGGGCACGCGCATGGTTACGACATGCTGATTCACGAATCGCGAAAGTATGGTTTCGCTCGCGCGCTGACTCAGAAAGTCGCGGCTGCTCAACGTCGAGCAAACTCAAACCTTCAACCGTGGGTGCATCTCAACGACGTCGCAGGCTTCATCGGACCGGAAGTGTTTCGGTCACGCGAGCAGTTGGTGCGGTGCTGTCTCGAAGACATCGCGATGGGCAAGTTGCACGGACTCTGTATTGGCCTCGATGTTTGCTCGACCTTGCACATGGACGTGTCGCTCGACGATCTCGATTGGTGTCTCGACCAAATCATGCCCGCGAACCCGGCTTACTTGATGGCGCTGCCGACAAAGATCGATCCCATGCTCGGGTATCTGACGACGGGCTATCAGGATCATGTTCGACTGCGAGAGAAGTTCGGATATCGGTGCGACGATCGCATGGAAGCCTTCTTCCAACGACTCAGGATCCTCGACGATCGCAAGCGACCGACCTCGCACATTGGAGATCCCTTGTGGGTCTATCTGCAGTATTGCCGTAAGAAGTCTGACACTCGAACAGACGCCGAGATCTTGGCTGAAGGTCGCCAGAAGATGGCCGAAGTTCGAGCTCGTGGAGTGTTCTTGGCAAGCGGTCACGGACAGCAAACGTGGGATCTTGAACCGCAGCTCGCGCGAAGCATCCGGCAGATCTATGACGACTCGAAGAAGTGCATCTGGGCCGAACTCGACAGCACCTTCGTCGCGACGATTCCCGATGCGCAACCCTTGGCAACTCAGTCGGCCAATCGCACGGATTACATCCTGCATCCCGAGTCGGGAGAGAAGTTGTCGCTTAATGCGGTCGCCCAATTGAAGGCGATTCGGCAACAGCACGACGGTCAATACGACGTACAGATCATTGTGTCAGATGGGCTCAATGCATTGTCGATCTCGGATCGCGATCAACTGGCACCGTTCCTAAAGCATCTGCGAGTTGAGTTAGTTCGCGAAGGATTTCGACCGGCTCCCGAGCACCTCGTGCTGACATCGGGTCGAGTGCGAGCCGGCTATCGCATCGGCGAATTGATGTTCGCCGACCTGCCGGGACCACGAGCCATTATGCATGTGATTGGCGAGCGACCTGGCAGCGGTCATCACACCTTCTCGGTCTACATCACCGCACCGAAGGGCGAGGTTTGGGGCCGAGCCAACCAAGTCGACCACAACATCACCAAGGTTGTTTCAGGCATCGCGACAACAGCACTCGCCCCGACAGCCGGAGCGACCGAAGCCGTGCGACTGCTGAAGAAGATTGTCTAGATGCCTTAAGTCTTGAACTTCGGGTTCAGCGAGTCGCGGAGCGACTCGCCTACGTAGCTCAGTCACTCCGCGACTGAGACTTCCCGAGCGTTGAACACGCATGAGACGGACCGATCAATCTTCATAAGAACCATGTCCCAACCAATCGTCTGAACGATTCGATCATTCGTCCGTGGCGTGAGGATCGATGATGCCTCGCTCCAGCATCCATTCGCTGAGTTTCTCGCGAGCCAATCTGAGTCGGCTTTTGGTTGTCGGCACCGACGTCTCCATGATTTCGGCCAGCTCAGGCAGCGACAGCTCGGCGAAGTGAAACATCGTGAAAGTCAGACGCTGCTCTTCCGGAAGATGATCGAGTAACTCGTCGAGCAGTTCCTTCAACTCCGAATGATGCACGTTGTGTTGGGCACTGAGCACGTCCCCGGCGACCATCGAAATCAGATCAGGCTCGTCTTCGTCTTTGCTACGAACGGCTTTGACCAACGCGTCGTGCGACTGCTTGCGAACGGTGTCGATCATCAAGTTGCGAGCGATGCGAAAGATCCAACTCCGAAACTTCCCGACGGGCAAGTAGTCCCAAAACATGTTGTGAACTCGCAGCAAGACTTCTTGAGTGAGGTCTTCTGCGAGATGCGGGTCGCGGCAGTTCTTGACGAAGAAGCCATATAGCGGACCTCGATTCCGTTCGACGATTTCATCGAACGCCGTCCGGTCTCCCGATTGGAGCCGGATCATCAAGCGATCGTCTTCGTCGACGGTGTCGGTCACAGATGTGCTTTCAGAAAGGTTCGTCTTCCCCAACCAGCCGAGAGTCAGGGCGGCTCGAAGTCAGGGACATTCCGACCCACTAGTCGGTCGAACCCGATTCTATAACATGCCGCCCCGTCGAATAGGCAATCGTGCTCTTCTATGTGTTAGGTCTTAGCGTGTCGCCACAGCCACCTGTTTCTGTCTCTCTGAAGTTTGGTCAGTCCGGCCACTTTGCGTGCGAACTCGATTCCGAAAAGGTCGCCCTAGTTCGGCAAGGGCCGCACTGTTGTGGCGATGTCTCGGAAGCCGCTCGCCAAGCACTGCAATCACCGCTGGACTTCCCGACGCTCGACAAGGCTGTGCTCGAAGACGACCGCATCGCGATTGCACTCGATCGCCAAACCCCTGGTTCACCCAGCATCATCGCCGAGATCTGGAAGATCCTGGCCTCGCGCCGCGTTCAGCCAGCCAACGTCACGATCATCCAACCGGCGGCGTTGTCGAAGTTGCCTGAACCCGACCCGCGCTCGCTGCTGCCCGACGACGTACGCGAGACGATCACGCTCAAGATTCATGATCCGACCAATCCCGCGAGCTGCGGCTTCTTGACCAAGGCGTCGACCGGCGAAGAGGTCTATCTAGCTCGCGACATCATCGATGCAGGCTTAGTCGTGCTCGTCGGCATGACGGCCTTCGATCCCGTGCTGGGCATTCGAGGCACCAGCAGCGTGCTCTATCCCGGCCTCTCCAATGTCGACGCGATTCGGCGTTCGTTAGGTATCAGCCATCAAGAACTCACTCCGAGCCACTCGCGACCACTGCGACAACTTGTCGACGAAATCGCGTGGCTGATGGGCATTCAATTCACCGTGCAGGTCACGCCAGCTTCGAATCGAGAGCCGTTTCGAATCGTGGCGGGCAATACCGAATCGGTTTACGAAGAGTGCAAGTCCGAGCTGCATCACAACTGGTTCATCAGCATGCCAGAGCGAGTGCAAACGGTGGTCGTCGCGATCACGGACGACGTGGCCGGGCATGGTTGGCTTCAGCTCGGAGCAGCTTTGAACTGCGCTCAACGGCTCGTTGAAGTTGGCGGCAAGATCATCGTTCTGTCGGAGATCAAAGAGCAGCCCGGTGATGGCATTCGATTGCTGCGAAAGTTCGAACACGCAGACGAGTGCATGCCAGCCTTGAAGGAAGCGATGCCATTGGACTTCATCCCGGCAGCCAGCCTGGTGACTGCTGCTCGCCGCGCTCGCATCTATCTCCTCAGTAAGCTCGACCCGGACACGGTTGAGGATGCTTTCATGTACCCGCTCGAAAACGAAAACGAGGCGCTCAGGCTCGTGAACGCAGCTAGCTCAATCGCCTTCATCGGCTCAGCACAACATGCTTTCGGCATCGTTGATTGAGTTCATTGATGGCATACCATCGGCTCAACGTGCATATGCACGTGTGGAGAGGCCGAAATGACTGTGAGATTCTCAGTGCCCGTATTGCGATAGGTCAAAACTCGACAGAGCATGGGACTCAGGAGAATTACCAATGACAACTTCAATGATCGACTTGCCTCAGACCGTGCTGCCAACGGAAGAGGATGCCGTGATCGCTCGCGAGTGCTGCCGACGTCTTTCGCTGATTCCAGAAGGACTCGACGCAGCTCAATTCCAAATTCAGCCGACCGCCGCTCCCGATGCAGCTACAACAATCCCCGCTTCAGCTTTGCGACTTTTAAAAGGCATCCTGCTTCAGATGGCGAACGGCAACGCGGTCACACTGATTCCGGTCGACTCAGAACTTTCCATTGCCGAAGCCGCCGACGTCCTCAACGTGTCGCGACATTTTTTGGTGGAACGGATCGAACAAGGCGACATCCCATTTCGCACCGCAGGCAACAAGCAGTTGATCTCGTATCGCGACGTCTTGGCATTCAAGGAACGTACTGATCGAAGCAGCGAGCAAGCGTTGAACGAACTCTGCGAGCAAGCTCAAGAACTTGGAATGGGCTACTAACGTGAGACGGCCTGTCGTTCTTTTCGACGCCTGCGTTCTCTATCCAGCTCCGTTGCGCGACCTCTTGATGCACTTGTCTCAGACAATGCTTTTTCAGGCGAAGTGGACTGCCGCCATACATGACGAATGGATTCGCAATCTGCTTAAGAACCGCCCGGACCTCTCTTCAGAACAACTGGAACGAACTCGCCGGTTGATGGACTCGACGGTCCGAGATTGTTTGATTGCCGGATACGAGCAGCTCATTCCGACGTTGCAGCTCCCAGACCCCGATGATCGCCATGTCTTGGCTGCGGCGATTGCGTGCGACGCAGACGCCATCGTGACGTTCAATCTTCAAGACTTCCCGACCAGCATTCTGGATGAACACTCGATCGCGGCAATGCATCCCGACGACTTTGTTTGCGACCTTTGCATGACATCCCCAGAAGTGATTTGCGAAACACTTCAACGTCATCGGCTGAGGTTGAAGCGTCCGGCAAAGAGCGTTGAAGAGTACCTAAGCACGCTCGTTACTCAGGGGCTAACAAAGACCGTGACAGTCCTTCGAAGCCGAGCCGATCAGCTCTGATGGCATCAGTCATCATGCCGCTCGACATTGAATGCAACGATCAACAATCAGCTCTTCGTACAACGAGACTTCCTCATCTTGCATCGTGGCTAGTCGGTACGAAGAGAACTCCGGCACGGTGATACGCGGTCCGTTCAAGAGTTCTTCGGCAGCCTCAGTGAGTCGGTTTAAGTCGCCTAACGGGACTGCTCCAGGCGGGAAGAGATCGCCAAGAACTTCACCCACTCCACCATGCGCATAGCCAATGACCGGGACTCCCAGGCTCAAGCTTTCCAACACGGTGCGACCAAATGATTCGGGCTTAGACGACAACGACAGCGATGCGTGCGAGAGACTCAAGACTTCGCGAATGTCGCTGCGATGCCCCGTCAGCGTGATGTCGTTCTCGAGCCCTTGAGTTCGAATCAGCTCGCGGATCTCAGCGCCATATTGAGCCTTGCGAGGATCCTCACCACCCACGATCAGACCATGCACATCAACGCCGCGTTCTTTGAGCCGTCGCATCAACTCGACGAAGTCCGCATGACCTTTGAGCCGCGTGATGCGTCCGGGTAACGTCAGCAACTTGCGACCAACGGTCTGCGGAAACTGCTCAGCGAACGACGAACGGAATTCAGTGGTCGGCTGAAAGTCATGAGGGAATTCAGCGGGATCAACTCCGCGCACGATGCGTTTCACTTTCGACATCGAGACGTCGGGGTAGCTGTTGCGGATGTAGGCTTCGATCGTGCGCGACACCGCAACGACAACTTCTCCGCGCGTCATGATGCGGCTGTAACCGCCCGGCGAATAAAGGCCATGCACGGTCGTTACGAATCGCGGTCGAGTAGCCATCGGCAGCGATCGCCAAGCCAACCAACTCAGCCACGCAGGTACTCGCGAGCGAGCATGTATGAGATCGACGTTCTCCTCGCGCAGAAGCCTCCGCAGCTTGCCGACTTGCCACACGGTGAGCGGTGACTTCTTACCGATCGGACTTTGAATGTGGGTGCTACCTTCACGTTCAAGCTGAGCCACCAGTCGTCCGCCGTTCGACATCACCAAGGATCGGTGACCTCGACGGACCAACTCCCGAGCAATCTCTAAGGTTCCGCGTTCAACGCCGCCCGAATCTAAATCGGGAAGCAACTGCAAGATGGTGGCCATGCTATAAACTCATCCCTGAGTGCGAGCTGGTCGCAGCCGTAACCAACGTCTGCGAGATCCAGCACAAATTCCGCTGAAGCAACCGCCGAGCGTATGTCGGGACGTTAAATGCGCTAAGACGTCCTTGATCGGCACTGGCCGCAGGAGTGCAAAACAGCGTATGCAATTTCCGTTCGAACGTAGGGTGGGACCAGCGAGCTTCCAACCGGTGGGCCGGCGCTCGCGAAAATACTTTGATCGATGCCTCGACTGACGCCCCAGAGAACGCGGGCTCGCGCCGGCCCACCGTCTTCTTGCGAGCTTGTCCCACCCTACCAATTGCAAACGCTGCTCTGCCTTCGGCCACAGTCGGCGCGCATCCTCCATTGCCAGATTTCTTCCACCACATCGCAGCCGTTACTTGCTCACCCGCAGATGCTTTTCGAACAACTCCAAGTTGGTCTGCATGATCTTCAGAATCATGCGAGGCTCGGTTGGTCCATGCGGCTGGCGAGGCAAGACCAGCATCTCAGCTGGCACGCTCTGCTGCTTCAGCGCGTTGTAGAACTCGTAGCCTTGCGAGACGGGCACTCGCACGTCGGCTTCGCCATGCTGCACCAGTGTCGGAGTTGTTACTCCCTTGGCCTGCATGACCGGCGAACGATCTCGATAAAGCGCGGCAGCAGATTCATCCCAAGGTTGACCGCCAAAGTAGTCCGGCAGAAAGCCAGGAATGTCCGCCGTACCGGTGAAGCTCACGAGATTCGTAACAGCCGCCCCCACCGAAGCCGCTTTAAAACGTTTCGTTTGAGTGATGGTCCAGGACGTCATGTAGCCGCCGTAACTCCAACCCATGACGCCCATGCGATCAGGATCAGCCACGCCCATTTCGATGACGCGATCAACTCCCGCCATGATGTCCCGGAAATCGCCACCGCCCCAATCTCGATCATTCGAATAGCGAAAGGCTTTGCCGTACCCAGCCGACCCACGCGGGTTCGGTTGCAGCAGTGCGAAACCACGCGAAGAGAACGCAGCGTTGGGATAATTGCCTGCCGTTCCGAGGAACGATTGGATGAAGACGCCCATCGGTCCTCCATGAATCTGTAGCAACAACGGCACACGCGACCCAGGCACATAATCACTCGGATAAGTCAGCAAGCCCTCAATGAGTTGCCCGTCAAAACTCTTCCACTTCACGACTTCGACCTTGCCGAGCGACGTCTTCGGCAGGTGCGAATTCGCGCGGCTGACTTGAGTCGCATCGAACTTCGCTGCCGGTGACACATAGGCTTCGGGAGCCACGTGTGGAGTTTCGATGACACAGCCGAAGGCCGTGGCGGTCGAGTTCAGTTCAACCGCTCGCACTAACTCACGGCCCGCAAACAGTTCCTCGATCTGTCCCGAAGCCACGGTCATCGCCGACACGCGATTCAGAGTGCCGCGAGTTTCCAAAAAGAAGAGCCGCGCACTGTCCGACGACCAGCCGATCAAGGTCGGTTGGCGATCAGGGGTTTCGGCCAACGTCTTCACCGATCGATCGGCCACCGTCACGACTTGCAATTGATAGCTGCCAGCCCAGCGTGGCGGGTTGTCGCTCGTTATCAAGGCCACCGACTTACCATCGGGAGAGAACAGCGGCGCGAACTCAGCGGCTCCCGTCGCGACTAATGGCGACACTCGTGTCGAAGCCACGTCGACCATCGAGACATCGGTCGTCGTCCACGAGTCCGCATTCGGCGTCTGGCGATGAGCAAACACGATCGACTTACCGTCGGGAGACCAATCAAAACTGCCGCCTCCGGGTCGAGCCGCAGCAGCGATGGTGTAGTTGCCCGTTGTGAGCACTCGCGGAGTTCGTTGGCCCTGACCGTCCTTCTCGACCGGAATGACATACAGCCGGTCCATCTTCCAATCACGATCGACCCAACGAAAATCGTTCTTCGCCTTGTTGGCTTTCTCGTCAGCCTCAGTCAGAGAATCCGTCATCGCAAAGGCGATCTGCTGACCGTCAGGACTCCACGCAAACAAGCCGACGGACGACTTCACGTCGGTCAATTGCTCGGGCTCACCACCCGCAACTCGCAAACGATAGAGATTGGATTTGCCCGATCGATCCGACGTAAACGCGAGCCACTTGCCGTTCGGCGACCAGATCGGATTCGTTGAAGACTTCGTTGCGAAGGTCATCTGAGTGGCCCCGCTACCATCAGCGTTCGCGATCCAAATCTGCGAGACGAATTCGCTGCGATCGTCAGTCATCACAGCTTCGGCGACGGTGTAAGCCACACGCTTAGCATCGGGCGAAGGTCGGACGCTCGCGATGCGGCGCACTTGCAGCATCAACTCGGGAGTCCAACTAGCGCGAGTCGTCTGCGCCTCAGTTGAGGAAGTGGATTCGAACATAGCCAGCACCACGAGTAAGGCGACAACAAGACGCATGACGGATCTCCTCCAGAATGCGACGAGGCAACATCAAGGGCTCGCGAAGGTCTGCGGAAGGAACACGAACCGCCGCCACTCTCAAACAGCGAGTCTCGGAGCGACTCGCCTATGTAGCTCAGTCGCTCCGCGACTGAGAGCCGCTAGCGTGGAGCATCTCTGACACCGCACTAAGCCTCGAAGACATCGGCAGGCTGCGGCGCGGGTTCGACCTTAAAGCTAGCCGCAGCCAATGCGACGACTCCGGCGCCATGCAAAGTGTTCTGCACCAAGCTCACCAAGTAATGAGCGGACATGACTTGATCTCTCAAGTCCTGGGCATAGGCACTGATCGCCATTCGCGCGAGCGCACCACAGACGAAAATCGTTCCCATCCACAGCGATGCAAGAATCACAATCATCGACGCCTTCGAACTGCGACTCCGTAAGAGAAGTCCCAGAAAGAAGCAGATCAGATAGGCCAGCAAGAGCGGCAGGCCGAACCCAATCTGTGTGAGGAACTGACGCAACGCATCGAAGGCGGGCATGCTGACCTCTCTGACGGGCATGTTGCCCCCTTTTGTAATCGAGACCTATCGCTGAACCTTCAAGATCACCGGCCATGAAGTTTGGCCGCCATCTTCATTCGCCTTGAGATGGAAGATTCGAGTCTGCTCAGGCACCCACGGAGCCGCCGTCAGGAAGAACTGTCGCTCGGACTGACCTTCCACAATCAGCAACCCATTCAAGCCGATGTTGTCGACGATCACTCCGTGCGGCAGGTTGTGAGCGATCGCTTCGAACTGCACACGACCATCGAACTTGTTGCGCTCGATGCGGACCTTGGCCGTCGTTGTCGTGCCGGGTTTGATCGTGATCTCGATCGCGTTCTGATGTCCAAAGACCTTGGCAACGTCTTCGGCTGGCGATTCAACATCCGGCGTAATGGCCACTCGCACCTTCGGAGCATCGGCCAATTTGATCTCACCAAAGTTGTTGACGTCGTGCTTCACTTCCACGCCGTTGATGGTCGCGGTCGCAGTGATCTTGGTGGCCTTGGCGTTCTCCGCAGTTGGCTTCGGAGCATCGGTCACGGCATTAATGGCCCCATAGGCCACATGCTGACCGGCCTCGATGATGAGCGGCGTCGTCACCGAGAAACCGGGCGGCACGCCGTCGATATCGATGCGGATCTCGCCTTCGAATCCGTCCTTGCGATCAATCGAAATGTTGAACTCGCGACCGCTGCCAGCTCCAACTGTGGGGTTATCCCCGGACAGCTTCGCACTGAAGTCCGGCTGACCGGCGCGAGCAGTTAGCTCGTACGAGAACTTCTCACCTTGAAAGCCGCGGACATCAGACAGACGGACGAGATACGAACCGTCGGTCGGTGCCGTGAAAGCCAATCGCGAGTCACTGCCCAGTTCGCGTTCTGAGTCATCGTCGTTCTCGAAGTAGATCGGGAACACCGGCAAACCATTGGGCAACGGCTTCGAACCCGGCGGATGCGGCTCGACGATGTAGGCCGGTTCGTTGAGTGCATGAGCTGTGGCTGTCGTATCGAAGAACAAGTTCCGTGAGCCGGTATGGGGATAGAGCACAAAGCCCGAGTCTGGACCGCGCGGCCACAACCACAACTTGCAGACTTCACCATTCATGTAGAGGTACTGGTCGAGGTCCATCTCTTCCCAGTTCTGCAACCGCACGTCGCGCGTCGTGGAGTCGATTCCTCGGAAGGTCACGTATGAGTCTCGAACCGCCTGCAACAACACTCGCGTGACGCGCTGACCGTGGCCGTCGAGCACTTCCAGTTTCGAATCAAGCGGTGAACCCGCTCGCGCAGCGTTGACCTCAAAGACCCACACATCACCGGCCTTGGCATCGAAGCGGTATATGTCGACGTCGTGCTTCTGATCGCCGCTCGCTTGAATGCGACCTTTGATCTTGGCGGGCAATTCAATCTTGGCGGCTGTATTCACCGCGTCATTGGGCTCAGCTTCGGCGATCTCTTTGTAGGTCTGATTGGCACTCATCACGTGCGACACAACCGGCTGCACATTAGACGGTGGAGTAAAAACGTCAGGCCGGTCGTAAACCTTCAACACGCCATTGGCCCGACCGACAAAGACTCGATTACCAGCTCCCACCGCCAAGGCCGGAGTGTTCTCGGGCTGCTTTTCGTAAGCGGCGATTTGCGTGTATTGGCTGGTCTCCCAGAGCTTCAGCGATTGATCGTCAGCGACCGACGCCAGTGACTTACCGTCTGGCGCGAAGGACACTCTGAGCACCGCGCCTTCATGAGCGAACCTCGCAAAAACGAGCGGGTTGATCTGCGGCTTCTCGCGCGAGACCAGCTTCCAAACTCGGATGCGATTATCGAGCCCGCCGGCGAGCACGAACTCACCATTGGGACTGAAGGCGACTGTGTATTGCTCCTTAAGCGGCTGGCTCAAAGTATCGAGTCGCACTCCTGTCGCGACTTGCCACAACTTGATCGTCGAGTCCGCAGAGGCGCTGCCCAGGATCTTTCCATCGGGACTAAATGCGAGATCGAAGACCGCTCCGTTATGACCATCCAGCACTCTGAGTTGCTGACCGTTGTCCGCATTCCACAACACGATCTTGCGGTCGTAGCTAGCAGTTGCGAGCACCTTGCGATCGGGACTGAGCACGGCGTCGTAGGCGATATCGCGATGACCTTCGAACTCGCGCACAAGCTGGCCGTCGGCGACGTTCCAAATGGCAGCTTGCCCATAGAGTCCCGGCACACCAGAGCTGGTCACGACCCATTGCCCATCCACAGAGAACTCGACCGAGTTCACCTTGCCAGGCAGCGCGGTGATGACGCGACGCACTTCCAACGAAACCGCATCACGCAGTTCGACCATCTTGAATCGAGCCACCGCGATCAGCTTGCCGTCGGGTGATGTCGCGATCGACGTGACCGGTGTGCCCGTCACTTTGGCCGCTGCGACCTTGCGAACATTCAGCTCACGACGCATCGGTTCGCTGCCGCCTGGTCCTTTGGCTCCAGCTTCGATCCAAGCCTTGATCAGCTCGATCTGCTCAGGCTTTAACTTCTCTTCGCCTTCAGGTGGCATCACCGGTTTGGCCTGGCCGGTGATCATCAAATAGAGACGGCTGGACTTCAGGTCGCCCGCTTGCACCGACGGTCCATGCTTGCCGCCCTTGGCCAGCCCCGCGAACGATTCGACCGACAGCTTGCCTTCGCGATCGCCATCGTTGTGGCAACCCTGGCAGTACTTCTTGAGGATCGGAGCAATGTCTTTGGAGTAATCAGGAGCTGGCGGATTCGCCGCCTGAGTGGTTACTGCCGTCACCGCGATCACAACAACCGCGTGGCCAATGATGGAGAGTCGCATGAGAGTCCTTCCGCTACGGAATGCATAAGCGAAGAGATGCCCTCGGAACTTAGTCGAGCCTTTCCGCGACTTGTAGGATGGCTGCTCGTCATGTCATCGAAGCTTGAGCGATTGAATAAGCTGACGATGACTCGGCAAAGCAACGGGATTTGAACCGCAGAGAATTGGGGTAGTCGTTCCGTTTCACAGTGAATCGAACGTTAGCCAACCGCTCCTTTTCGACGCAGCCGCACGAGTAGGTCATGCAAGGCAGGTTTGACGTTGGAAATCTCCGGCAAATCGGTTGCGCCCGCCGCCTGCTCTAATTCCGTGACCAGACGCTGGTACTCCCGCGCATGAAAGTCGAGATCCGCAACAGTCAATGTTCCTTGCTCAGGACCAGCCAACTTTCGGGCGATGAGCTCTGGCAAATAGGGAAGTCTTGAAGTCTCGTTCAAGACTTGAAGGTTGGCTTCTAACTCGCCAGAGCGCATGAGATGAATGCCGGTGAGTAGGACTCTGTAGACATAAAGCAGCGGCTTAACGCGCGGTGGATTCTCCTTTTGAAAGAGCTTCCATTGAGTATCCGCAAATCCCAAATAGTGGTGCGCGTGATATCGAGTCACACAGCGTGGCGCTATTGCTCGCAGCTCTTCGAATTCCGGTGTCGAGTAAACAACCAATGGCGAGAGAACTTGCTCAAGGACATAACCGTTTTTCTTAAGCATCAAGCTGAAGAACTTGTGGGCATCGTGAGTGACGAGATCAATTTCAAGTCCGTCATGAATGCCCGACTTCTCAAGAGTTTCGTGACGCTCGTTGAGTCCAACAACTTCTTCAAACGGCAATAAGTGGATGCCTCTCAGATCGAAGTCTGAATCCGGTGACGGGAACCCATAGAGATGCGCGCCGCTGATCGTGGCGAAGACCAACGGGTAGGAATGTTGGTCAACCTGACGTTGCAGTTTTGGGTAGTCGATCATGGGAGTTCCTGTTCCAGTGCGCGATGACGAGCTTTGACAAGGAAAGCATTCGCCGCTTCGTAATTCGGTTGTTCGGGCAGAGAAGTCCGAGCAAACGCTAAGTCTAGCTCGTGATGGAGTTGCTGACGCCAGCGTTCGACCTGATCCCACGGCATATCGCCATTACGAATGGCAAGGAGAGCGTCACGATGCTCAACGACCTGCACTGGCACTGTGCCTTCACGCAAGACTCGGATGCCCGCCAGCAACAAACGGATCAAGTGCATGACGTGCTTCCATTTCACTTGCCCCTGGTTTCGGATGTCGGCATGCATCTTCTTGAATTGGGACATCACGTAGCCGTTGTAGGTCTGGTACGCGAGACGTGACAGGAAGACGTCACGCAAGCCAATCAATTCTTGTCCCAGGGGAGTGGCCGTTTCGACAAGCGGCGAGTAGAGACACTCCAGTACGTTGGGGTTCGCCTTTAATGCCAACACGACGAACTTCTGTAATTCCCAATAGCACTCTTGAGTCGCATCCAATTCGATCTGCTCAGGCACACCAAAGAGCGACCAATGTTGCGTTGCCAGAGGTAGGAATGCTCCACGTCGATCGATGTCTGAGTGCTCGTTGTCGAGGCCGTATGCTCGCGAACCGATGACGCACCTCAAGATAACTCGACCAAAGAGGTCGTGTTGGGCTATCGCGTTCCTGATACGACCTTCCTTGTAGTCCGCCAGTAAGACCAGGTCAGCATGTGGCAACGACACTTCGAATCCGTCAGTGAAACGCACTCGATAGTGATGCTCATGATCGGTGGGTGCTTTCGCGATGATTCCGACTGCTCCACTGGGATAAGAACCTCCCGCATGCGGGCGTTGGACAGAAACCCGCGTGACAACCTGCGAACCGATGGGATGGATCCAATTGGGACTGTCGTGAGTGCTGCGATTCATGAGAGAAAGACTTTGAGTAGATGTTTGCGGTTCCGTGCCGAATGTCGCAGTTTCAAATTGGCCTGCCGCCAACGCTAATCACCCGAGCCTGGTGTCTCTGTTCCACCAGGCGATGACCTCGCCGACTCTGAAGGTGTCTCGTGTGAATCGCACACAAACAACACCGCAACACTCAACGCGATTTGCATGATGCCAATCCTCATAAGAACAAGGCACTGCCAACGTGGTTCAGGTTTGACAGACCGATTTTGAATCATGACGGTCCTTTCGTCCTGAAACTGCGACTGTGTAATACTGACAACACACAGTTGGTCGGTCTGGCGCAATGCATGATCGACATGACGACGGCCCTGATGGAGCCGGCTGGCTCAGACTCCAGATGTCAGTGAGAGCCGAACCATAATGCGTATTTCTCATTCTATTGTGACGAACCGACTGTGGTTGATCGGTCTGTTGTTGTGCGTGCTGACGACGAACGCGATTGCTCGCGAACCACTCACCACTTCGTCCGAGGTACTGCTTGTTGATGACTTCGAAGGCGATGTTCGGAACCAGCTGGGCGGTTTGAGAAACTCGTTCGTCAGAGCGCCGTCGACGGTGAAAGCCAAGCGAGTTTACGACGCTCAAGACTCTGACAACTTGTGTGTGTGAAGATCACCGCTCGGCAGCAAGACGAAGGATTCTGCGGCTATTGGGTGCAGTTCGTTGATCGACGCGAGGCGGCCCCGAAGTACCTCGATACGTCTGGCTGGCAGAGCTTGAGTTTCCGCATTCGTGGCCAAGTCGGTGGAGAAACTCTGCTGATCAAACTGGCCGACGAAGAGTGGTTGTTGAAGGAAGACTCGATCGCCATTGGCTCGGTGCAAGAATTCTTACCGGGTGGCATTTCGAAGGCCTGGCAGGAAGTTGTGATCCCGTGGAGCAAGATCAAGCAGCTCGATCTGAAGCGACTGGCAGCTATCAGCTTCAAGAGCGAATCAACGTCGGAGCAAACCGTCTTCATCGATGACATCCATTTGAAGCGGCGAGCAGACTCGCAGCTCCCGATGCGGTCGCCGGTTGTGCGTCGAGATCAAGTCACACCCGCGCCTGGCAAAGCGATGTGGGTTTGGTCGACGGCCCAAGTTCTGACATCGGCCTCAGAGACCCGCGAACTCTTTGCGGCGTGCCAACGCGATCGCATCCAGCGGCTTTGGATGCAGGTCGTCTATGACCGCGTAGCCGCGACGAGTCAGACACCCGAACGATGCGTCTTGCGACTTACGACTGAACTGCGACAGTTCCTCAAGGCCGCTCATCAGCGAGGGATCTCGGTCGAAGCCTTGGATGGATATCCCGAGTTCGCCTTGCGTGAACTGCACTCGAAGCCGCTGGCACTCGTTGATGCCATTTGTGAGTTCAACAAGCAGTCGGCAGCCGACGAACGCTGGGATGGCATTCACTTTGATAACGAGCCCTATGTGATTCTCGGTTGGAGCGATCCGCAGCTGCGGGAAGAAATCTTACAAGACTTCTTGGCGCTGAATGTCGAGAGCCAACGCAGAGCACGCGCTGCCGGAATTGCCTTTGGAGTCGACATCCCGTTTTGGTGGCAGTCGAAATCTTCGCCGCAAGCCGAGCCCGCCGGAGTCGTCACGTTTCGCGGCGTGCGTAAGCCCGCCAGTC
>OMIV01000044.1 GCA_900299185.1 Planctomycetaceae bacterium | reverse complement strand
GGAGATGTGTATAAGAGACAGGTTCAAACGCGAGCCGTCGGGCAACTTGGCGTCGACCATCGGCGAGACTTCGTCGATACGACGACCGGCTCGACCAACGAGTCGGTGAATGAGTCGCATCAAGTGCGCATCGTCGGCAAAGCGAATGTTGGTGGGCTGCAAGAGACCGTCGCGTTCGACGAACACTCGATCGGGACCGTTGACGAGCACGTCGGACACCGACGGGTCATTCATCAATGGCTCCAGCGGACCGAAGCCATTGATCTCGTCCATGATCTCTTTGACCATCAGCTCGCGATGCTCACCCGGCAGCGCGACTTCATCCATCGAGCACAAGTGCGATGGCAGGGCTCGCAACTGCTGACGCAGTTCGGCCTCGGGCACCTTGCCGGCTTTCGACAAGTCGATCGCGTCGATCATGCGACGGTGAAGCTGAGTCTTCAGCCGTTGAAACTGCTGCCGGGAATCTCCGGCGTTCATGACGGGGCTTTCGGCGATCATGGATGGTCTCGCTAGAAAGTGAGATGGAGTTTGTAGACGTACTTATTGGCCGAGGCGGCATGCGCGAGCGGAACCAAAGTTTCATTCACCAGAATCGCGGTGCGTGTGGTGAGCACGCCCGGTTGAAACACGATCTGACAGGCACCTTCGCCCGCGCTGTTGGCCGACATAATGCGACCGGCGACCACTCCCGAGCACACCAGCTTGCCGCCTTCGCATTGGTCAAACAGGAACACAATCCGGCATTCGCCCTGATGAGCCTGCAAGACATTCGCCAAGTTGCCGCCGGAGCTATTGAGTGTTTGGAACGAGAGCGGACCTTGATCGAGTCGCAGCTCTGGAATCGGGAACGACTTGAAGTCTTGGGGCAGCCAACCTCGTGTGAGGTGCTGTTCGAAGTCACTGAGCGTGGCTTGAGGATCAAGCACAAAGAAGTACGCGTTGACGTTCTGCGTGTCGCCGTCGTTGCCGATGGTTCTCAAGGTGATCTCGGGGATTCCATCAGCGACCTGCACCGAGCGATGCGTGACGGGATCAACTCTCCACAAGTCCTCGCCTTCGCGCTTCTCAATCTGAGTCTCCCAGTCATCCACGGTCGTCTCGCCGTTGGCATCAGGATGCGGCTGCTTGAGGATCGCTAACGGCAGCACGGGCACCGGCACTCCCTCGATGGGACGGAAGCCAGCCACGTGGTTGTCGATGGAAGCCTCACTGCGAGCGAACACGTTGCCGTAGTTCACACCGGCAATGCCTTGCCAAAACAGAGCGACCGGATTGTTGGTCGTATGCGAATGCTCGCCCGTCACAACGACGGTCGTGGGAACATCAGTCGTTTCTACAAACACCGTTTCGCGGATGTCTTCGCGGTAGACCAACTTGCCGAACCGAATGCTGCCTTCCGGCGACGGATCGAGCGCGACAGGTTGGCCAGCGATGCGATTCTTGGCCGCGAGGTCCGCAGCGAAGTGACGAGCTTGTTCCAGTCTCACCGTGTTGTCGGTGGGGCCGCGCAGTAAGTCATCGGACACGAGTGCTCGACCGGAACTCAGGGCCGCAGCTTCGACGGCGGTGTTGAGTTCGAGTTGAGCGGCATCGAGCCACAGCTTGTCGAGGACCAGCGCGACTCCCGACACCACCACCACCAACGCCATGATCGCAGCCGGAGCAAAAGTGCCTCGGCGGTCACGCGAGCGTGCTTGGCGGTTGAGAGTGGAACGTCGAGCCTGAATGTCAGTGGTCCGGTTAAGTGGCCGATCTGCCTCTCAGCGAATCTCGTTGACCGAGTCTGCCGATGAAGGCGAGGGAGTCAGAGAGGCAAAGATCGCGCAACATTTCGAATGAGCGCAGAGTGCCTCATCCGAAACATAAGACAGGACTACGGGCCGTTTGTGGCAAATCCCTACCAACTGTCGGGACCGCAGATCGTTTGATCGTCACAACGCGAACAAACCGCCTGGAGCGAATTCATCGCCCGCATCAGGCAACCGGGCCACCGCTTTATCCGGCCCGTCCGATCCAACCGGAGCAGCAACAACGCTCGGCTGCTCACCGCATCGAGTCTGCAAGTAACTGGGCGATCCGCAGCTCAGCCATTGGTAGCCACTCGTTCCCAGGCTCTGCCTGGGAACGCAAGTTCGGAGGCTCTGCCTCATCTTCCTGCAACTGCGGTTTCGCATGCACATGAAGGACATGGACGATTCATGAGGCAGAGCCTCCACGTGCGCGTTCCCAGGCAGAGCCTGGGAACGAGTAAAGCCGCCTGATGAATCTCGTGGGGCGCGTTTCCAACGTGCCTCAAACCAACTAAATCGAGCACGTGAGAAACATGCTCCCCGAGTCATGTCGGCCACGTCGACTCAGACAAGCTTGCGAGTTACCGAGCAACTTGCCCTCACACGCTCGACCAGTTTCTGATCCCCAGGGCCAAACACCATGACCACTCCCGGCGAGCTGATTGACGTCACCCCCGAAGAACTGAATGCCGTTCTCGACCGCATCCAAGAAGAGCAGATCACCGAACTCGCCATCGTCGGACCAATCGTCACTTGGCTTTCTCTCGATCCGAACGAATGGCCGGAAACTCTGCGTGGCAAGCGAGTTCATCGCCTTCGCGATGTTCGCCCTGACGTCGCACCAATATCACGCCTCAGCCAATTGCGTGACTTGCTTTTGTCGTCTGTGGACCTTGGCGAGGACGGCGCGCGAGTCATTGCGGAGCGACTCACCAACCTCACTTCGCTCAACGTCTAAAACAACAAGATCGGCGAGGGCGGCGCGCGAGCGATTGCGGAGCGGCTCAGCAACCTCACTGCGCTCAACGTCTCCTCCAACAACATCGGCGAGGGCGGCGCGCGAGCGATTGCGGAGCGACTCCCCAACCTCACTTCGCTCAACGTCTCCAACAACAACATCGGCGAGGGCGGCGCGCGAGCGATTGCGGAGCGACTCTCCAACCTCACTTCGCTCAACGTCTCTTCCAGCATCTTTTCGTCTGAATTCATCGGCGAGGTCGGTGCTCGAGTCATTGCGGAGCGACTCACCAAACTCACTTTGCTCGACATCGGGGACAACCACATCGGCGATGACGGCGCGCGAGCCATTGCGGAAAGACTCACCAACCTCACCTCGCTCAACGTTTGTGCTAACGACATCGGCGAAAGCGGCGCGCGAGCCATTGCAGAGCGACTTACCAACCTCACTTCGCTCGACCTGTCCCATTACGAATTCTCCGTCTCTAACAACCACATCGGCGAGGGCGGCGCGCGAGCGATTGCGGAGCGACTCACCAACCTCACTTCGCTCAACATGTCGAACAGCGACCTCAAAGATCTGTCGCCGTTTGCGGAGCGGATCAAAGCCGGTTGGCCGGTGCGAGCGGACTTCAGCGGTAGCGATGGGCTCATCGTCAATGACTGCCCGCTGGAGACGCCGCCGTTGGAGATTGTGAAGCAAGGCCCAGAGGCCGTTCGCAATTACTTCATCGAGCGCGATCGACAGAGCACCGTCCGGTTGTATGAGGCCAAAGTCTTGATCGTCGGCGAAGGCGGTGCGGGGAAGACGACGTTGTTACGACGGCTCTATCAGCCTGACTTAAAGATGCCGCAAGAGGACGAGACGACGCATGGCATCGAGATTCATCGGCAGGACTTTGCTGGCCAACATGGCGGCGAGTTTCGGCTCAATCTGTGGGACTTCGGCGGGCAGCAGATCTATCACGCCACGCATCAGTTCTTCCTCACCAAGCGGTCGCTGTATGTGCTCGTCGATGACACTCGCAAAGACGACAAGTCGATTCACGACGAGTCCTTCCGCTTCTGGCTGAATGTCGTCGAGACGCTCAGTGAAAAGAGCCCGCTGTTGATCTTTCAAAATGAGAAATGCGGACGCAGCAAGGCGCTCGATCAGCCGGGCATTCGAGGTCGGTTTGAGAACGTCAAAGAGTTTTTTGCTGGAGACCTCGAGCACTCCGACGCTGCTGACAAGCTGCGGCAGGCCATCCAACATCAGGTGCAACAATTACCACACGTCGGCAGCGAAGTGCCCGCCAAGTGGCTCGCCATTCGTGATGCCGTCGAAGAGCTCGGCAAATCGAAGCCGTTCATTTCGCAGGACGAGTACTTCGCGATCTATGGCGAGCATCTCGAAGCCGATCGCATGAAAACGCTGTTCCTTAGCCGCTACCTGCATGACCTCGGCGTCTTCTTGCACTTTCAGGATGACCTCACGCTCAAGAAGACGGTCATCCTGCAAAACCGCTGGGCGACCGATGCCGTCTTTCGCGTGCTCGATGATGAAGAGACCAAAGGCAAGCTGGGGCACTTCACGCTGGCGGATTGCTCGCGGCTGTGGCACGAAGACAAGTACGCCGACATGCACGCGGAACTGATCGGCCTGATGCGGAAGTTCGAGCTCTGCTATCAGCTTCCCGATCAGCAGCCCGAACAGTGGCTCGCACCGCAATTGCTGCCGGTCTCGAAGCCCGCGCTATTCGATGGTTGGGCCAAGCCGTCGGACCTCGTCGTGCGGTTCAAGTATCAATTCTTACCCCGAAGATTGGTCAGCCGCTTGATGGTCCGGCAGCATCGCTTCGTGAAGCAGTGGGATTGGTCCTGGCGCCACGGAGCCTTCTTCGAACACGAAGGCACGCAGGTGCTGGTCGAAGAAACCAAGTGCGACAACCGGAGTGAAATCGAATTCCGCGCTCGCGGCCCGGAACGCAAAGAACTGCTCAGCGTGCTGGCCGGAGACCTCGAAGCCTTGAACAACTCGTTCAAAGGTCTGAAGGATCGAGTCGACAAGCTCGTGCCCTGCATCTGCAACGTGTGTAGTCAGACGATCGAGCCCGAGATGTACCGCCAGAAGGAACTCATCGAACGACGCGCGAAAGGCAAACGGACGATCGAATGTCGTCGTGAGCCGTATGACGACGTGGAAGTGTTGAAGCTGCTGGAAGGCATCGAGCCTGGCCCTCTTTCAAAGGAAATGCTTCCAACGCAGAAACGCTTCCGCGTGGCGTTGTCCTTCGCGGGAGAGAATCGCGACTTCGTCAAAGTCGTTGCTGAGCAGCTCTCGGAAGAAGTCGGCCAGCAACGAGTGCTCTACGACCAATACTACGAAGCCGAGTTCTCGCGCCTGAATCTCGATACCTACTTACCTCGGCTCTATCGCGAAGAAGCCGAACTGGTCGTCGTCTTCTTATGCCCTGACTACCGGTCGAAGCGTTGGTGCCAGTTGGAGTGGCGGCATATCAAAAACCTGATCACCACCGTCGACGAAGGTCGCATCATGCTGACGTCGTTTGATGACCCCGGTGACCTCAGCGACATGGGCATCTTGTCGGGCGACGGTTACGCGAAGATCGGAACACGCTCAGCCGAAGAGATCTCGAACTTGATTCTGCAGCGACTGCAATCGCTCACGTGATGGAGTTCCTGGTGACAGAAGTCGCCATTGGGTCCGCATCTGTCTGTCACCAATCTTCCTGTCTCTGACGCATCACGGGCTGACGAATTCGGGTGATGTTCCGATGCGAGAACGCCAGGCTGGTTCGGTGTCGGCGGGGCGAGGGGCGAATGCGTCACGCGGTAAGTGGATTCGCAGCGGAAGCGATAAGAACGTATGCCGGTCTTCGGCTGCGTAGCTCAAGGCGTACTCGCCCTTAAACGTGCCGGGCACGTTGCCAGGGTGCAGCGCATCCGGCGGCATCATGCCAGGGGGACCGCCCATTGTCCCTGCGGCCGTTTGTTCCTCGGGGATGTGTAAGACTTGCTGCAAGCCCCAGCGCAGTCGACCTTGTCCGGGGCTAAGCAGCAGCGGTGTTCCGGCAGGGATCGTAGAATAGCCACCTTGTATCCAGTTCGCTCCGGTCATCGTTTCAGGAAAGCCATCCGGCCACCAATCGAACGGGCGATTGGTCCACGGATCAGTGAGATCGAAGCCCAGATCACGCTTCAACGTAAGCTCACGGGGCGCCGGCTGACCTCGATACTCGGCGATTAGGGCCAACGCGATGATGGTGGCTTTGAGATTCGAATCTCGTTCGGAGTATTCGTACCGCAAGAGATCGAGATGAGTCGAATGCAGAAATCGCACGATCGGAGTGGTCGAGGCGACGTACGCGATTTGCTGTGCGTAGAGGATTTCTTTCGCCGGAATAAAGTTGATTCGACCGCCGTACCCCTGACTGTTTCTGGCCAGCCCCCATTCGTTATTGAAGAGAGCTTCGTTGGCTTCGAACCAATCGAGATAGCGCAGCGCTCGCGCATGCTCGCCCGGTAGTCGCGCCGCGAATCGTTCGAATGTGATTTCAAAGTTGTCGACGCCGTGCTGCTTGAATTGATTCTCGACTTCAAGGTCGAGGCCACGTTCGAGAGTCGCTCGGTGAAATGCCATCTTCGCGATCAGCCAAGCCTCAGGAGTTACCATGTTGCGACGGTGCTCGGACAACACCGTCAAAGCGCGGTCGATCATGGCTGTGGTCGTCTGCGGATGACCGGCCCAGCGTATGAGTTGCTCTAGGACAGTCCCGACCGATCGCGAGCCCAGATGACGCGGTTGAAACCTGGCGGACGAAAATCGTTGCATATACGAGTTCGTCGGGGTGATCGTCTCAATCGGTCGCCCCCCAGGTGCGGTCTGGTTCAAGATGACATTGCCTCGATGTTCGACATGAGCAGCCAAGGACAACGCGGCCGAAAGTTTCGTCAATGCTTGCTCGTTGTGGCCGACAGCGATGTCTCGTTCCGCACTTTGTCGCAAGAGGTCAATCGCCACGGTCGTTAGCTTGCTGACTCGCAATGCCCGCGGGTCGTCCACATGCAAGGATTCAGGATGTCCGAAGGCGAAGGCGGCTCTCGCTGCCAAGCTGACCAATTGGTCGAGCAGCGGTGCGACGGCTTCTAGCTGGACCTGTTCGACACCATTCAGCACATCGGCATCGGTTGCCTTAACTCCGGCTGCAGTCCATGTCTGTTGTAGTTGTTCGCACAGCCTTAGGAGTTCGGCACCGTTCTGCTCTTCAGACGTTGTGATCGGTTTCAACAGTTCGGTCCGCTGATGATCAACGCTGGCTCGAACAGGACGAGAGTCATGCCAAGAGCCGTAATGGGCGGCTCGCTCGGATGGAATTTCTCCAACAGGGATTTCATGGATGCGGTACGCAGAGACCAGTCCTGCTGTGCCCATCAGACCAAGCATCACCACGCTGACGAGTTTGGCCGTCAGCCAACGACTCGAACGCTCCATCATCCACGGTCGGCAATACAGCAGCGTGACGAAGAACAGCGAAGCAGAGATCGGGACTGTGCTCGTCAGCGGATTCACTCTCAGCCCGAACAGAACTGACAACCAAATGAAAAGAGCGACGCTGCTGATGGCTGCCACGAACCAGGCCAGCACCGTTCGTCGAATCACCAACGATGCGGCTTGTCCGATCGCATAGAACGTCAGCAACGCCGAGGGCACTCGAAAGAAGTCTGTGAAGTACAGATTCACCAGCGGTCGAGTTGCATGCGGCGGCGCTTTCACCAGTTCATGAAACGGCAAGCTGATTCCCATGACCTGAATCAGCTCGGTGAAGAACTCCAGTGGTCGCGAGAGAAGAGGCACCGAGTTGATGACCACAAACGCCAGGCAGAATCTCCATGACCAAGCAATTTGCTTCGCGGCCCAAACCGTGAATGGCGACACTCCGTGATGAGTCGCGAATAAGAACTGCCGTTGGGTTTGCTCTTGCCGAAACGTCATGAAGCCACAGGCCCACGCCGCAATAACACTGAAGAGAATGCCGGGGCCAAAGACCCACTCGCGAACCAACGGACCGTTGGGAGTTCGAAACATGGCGGGCAACGTGCAGAGCCAAACCAAGCTCAGCATGAGGAAGAACCAAAAGCGAGTGCCGACTAACTCGTGCCAAACCAAGAACCGCCACTCATGGCGATGCCGACTGCCCAACAACCAACCTGACCACCAGCGAAGTCGGCGGGGCGGCGGAGTCTGCTACGCCTCTTTGATACTAGGCACTGGGCCGCATTCGGAGTCGCCGAGATCAACCGGCACGACGATCGTTCCATCGGCTCTGATGCGCACGACACGAATACTCGGAAACCAGAACCTGCGGCGCGAAAGAGTCCCCACCGGGAAGTCTCGATTGAGCCAACGACGAGCGAGTCCATATGCGAGCAAGCACAGAATTCCAATCGCGAAGACTTTGATCGCCACGCCCCACTGCATGGCTCTCCAGGCATCGTGAATCGACGACGCTTGGCCAAGAGTGACGCTGAAGAGAATGGTCTCAAGAACGCTCGTCACAATTCCGGCCATCAACAATGCCAACAGCACACGCTGAGCCATAAGCGAGCAACCGACGGCAACCAATAACGCGAACCACAGACTCACGATCGCCAGGATGGATGTCTCTATGAGAACGATTTGTTGCGCACCCTCTAAGATTGCGAGTGATGGCGGGCGGAGCCATGTGGCAAACGCAGTCGACACCAACAAGAAAAACAGTGTCGTAATAGCTCCATACACGACCTTGGCAGACACGGTCACAGCCGGCGGGCAAGCCATCGCGACCATGCGGATTTGAGTGTCGTCTTCACGTTCCGCGGCGAACGACACCGCGCCAGATCCCAACGCATAGAACCAGCCCAGCCCCACACCCAGCGAGACCAACCCCGGCCAGACTTCTGACGCGGGACCCATCCACAGTTGAGAGACCAAGATCTGCAGCAGCAGAGTCGCTGCCAGCAGCGCGAACCACAGCGACCGCTGCACGCGAAACTCTTTCCACATCAACCGCCCAAAGATTGCTGATGTCATGATCGAGAACCCTCTGCCAAGCGTCTAAAGACCTGAACTCTGAAACCAGCGGATCGCCCAGCGATATCCGCTGAGCCGACCGACACTCGTGCTGAACGTGGTGTTGTTCTTGTCGTCGCGATCAACGACCGATTTGATTATGAGGTCGCCGGAACCGGCCCATTTGAACTCAGCAATGGAGCGGGACGCTCAGAGCGAGTTGGAATGGGAGTCGCCGAGTCTGTCGGGGACCGCAGTGTCCGAAGCAGCAAGCCAATGGCGAGCACGAAATAAGTTGGGGCGGATACCAGCAGTGCAACGAACAGGCTGAGTAATGAGTCCGCTGCGGCCGCCGCGATATCCGCAGTAGTCACGGACACATTCGGCGAGGCCGCAATGATTGTGAGCGACGAAATCAGTACTCTCGTCCCAGCACAAACGCTGATGAGCACAGGCAGCGGTAACAGGACCAAGTATGCCGCCAAGACAGAGGGCCGCCGTTTGGTGCCAACCAAGTAGCACGCTCCGCTAAAGATCAGCAAACCCGAGACAAGCACCAATAGCGAGGAAAGCGAGTTCATGATTGAGTTGCTCCGTGGAATGTAAGGGAACCTTCACATGACGAAGGGCAGCGGACATTGTGCTCCCAGCGTTTCACCGACATTCATTCGAGGGCGAGCGGTTTGACTTGTGGTTCTGCGGTGATCGGCCAACGCATCGTTGAAGGTGAAGTGCCACATCTCCCTTCGCCCCTATGGAGTGAGGGGCTCAGTCAGGACGGCCCTGATTGCTGTTGCCCCTCACCCCTAGCCCCTCTCCCCATAGGGGCGAGGGGAAGTAAGACATCTTCCAGCATACTGCGACGGCTTACTCCGCAGTCGGCTGTCCCTGCATGAAGCCCACATAAATCTCTTCGAGTGTCGGCTGCCGTATCTCCACAGCGGTGAAGTGCTCGTTCGATCGCAGCACATCCAGTCGATCTTCGTTGAGGTCGCGCAGCAAGAATCGCCACTGCCGTTCGTGTCGCTCGGTATGCACGACTTGGCCGGGCAATGACGGTGCGGTCGTGGCGCCATTCACGGCGTTCACCGTGAGGATGCGAGTTCGTTGCTTGATCTCGTCCATCGGCTCCCATAGCACCAACGCGCCGTCCTTGATGATCGCGATGACGTCGGCGACTCGCTCGACTTCGGGGATCTGATGACTCGAAAGAAAGACGGTCCGGCCCTGAGCCGCGACGTCGATCATGCTTTCCATGAAGTCACGCCGCACGATCGGATCAAGGCCCGAAGTGGGCTCGTCCATGATGAGCAGCTCGGGTTCGTGTGCGGTGGCCAGAGCGAGATTCACTTTGGCCTTCATGCCTTTGGACATCGTGCCGATCTTCTTCGAGAGCTGCAGGCCGAACTGCGTCACGATGCGGCGATAGTTCGGAATGAAGTCACGCGAATATAAGCCCGCGCAGAACCAGCCGATCTCATCCACCGTCATCCAGTCGTAAAGAGCAGGGCGGTCGGGGACGTAGCCGACGCGACGTCGGATGGTGTCGCCGAACTCCCAGCTATCCAGGCCGAAGACTCGCGCGGAGCCGCCGTCCGGTTCGAGCAGTCCCAACAAGATGCGGATGGTCGTCGTCTTGCCCGCACCATTTTCACCCAGCAGTGCGATCACTGATCCGGGTTGGCCTGCGAACGAGACGTTGTTCAAAACGTGCTGCGCTCCGAAGGATCGCGAGACGTTGCGGAACTCGAACATGGGATTCATGAGCAGTCCTCGTGAAGTGAGAGCGCGACGCTGAAGTCCGCGCCAGATGTGATGAGATCAAACCGCCGAACGTGGTGATCGCGCGGCGCGACTCTTGGGGACGTCGGGCTCGTCATCTTCCTCTTCCGGCGGTGGCGGTTCATTGAGCTTGCTCAGCTCTTCTTCCGCGATCGCTCGCACGTCATCGACCTCGAGCTGACTCTTCAGGGCTTCGTGCAAGACGGCTCGCAACCGAGTTCGAATCAAGTCGACTCGATCGTTGCGACAAAACTTGGGGGCGGACTTTGTGACCGCCAGCCCGGTACCGCGCACGGTCTCCAACACGCCTTCGATTTGCAGCTCGCGATAAGCCCGCACGACGGCTGTCTCTTATACACATCTCCGAGCCCACGAGACGT
>OMIV01000043.1 GCA_900299185.1 Planctomycetaceae bacterium | reverse complement strand
GGATGAAGTCGCGAGCTGCGCCTTCTCGTTCCAGTTCGGGAGTGGTTTTTGTCGACACCGCGACTTGCAGATTACCTTCGTCGGCACAGGCCCACTCGGTGGATTGCTCGGTGCTGATCATCACGTCTTCCGGCGCGAGCGTGACTGAGTTGCCTTCGAATGTGACGGTCACGGACTCGCCGCGACGCAGGGGCAAGAGCAGCTTGCCGTCGATGCTCGCGAGGCCCGTTTTGATGACGTTCAACAGCTTGCCGTACTTCGGGCCGAGCGTCTTCAAGTTTGGCTTGAACGAGTACTTCACGAGGTCATCCAAACTCTCGACGACCGTCAGTTGCTTGATGTTGAGCTCGTCGCGAATGACGTCTGACAGCCGAGCCACCGCCGCTCGTTGAGCAGCGTCGAAGCACGCGACCTTCACTTCCGCGAGCGGCAATCGGACTCGCAGATTTTTTTCCTCTCGGATCTTGTGCCCGAGCTTCACGGCGACTTGAGCCGTCGCCGTCGCGGCATTGAGTTCGGGATCGAGCAGCGCGAGGTTCGGCTTCGGGTAATCCCATAGATGGACCGAGCCGCCTTGCCCTACCAAGTTCTGATACATCCGCTCGGTCAAGAACGGGATCAGCGGAGCGAGTGCCTTCGTCAGTGTGACGAGCACTTCATAGAGCGTCTGATAGGCGGCGGTCTTGTCGGTATCGCTCGCGTCCTTCGAACGCCAGAAGCGACGTCGGTTGCGGCGGATGTACCAGTTCGTGAGATCGTCGAGGAACGCTTCGGCGACTCGGCAGAACTCGGGAGCGTTGAAATTCGGAAGTTCCTTCTCAGCGACGACCAACAGGTTCTGCAAGTTCGACAAGATCCAGCGATCGATCTCGGGCCGATCGGCAACGGGAATGTAGCCATCACGCTCCGCGTGATGAGAGCCGATAGCAGCCCCCGCGTCCGATTGAGAGGGGCGATTGTCCTTCGAGACGGCGTCCTGCGATTGGCTGCCCTCACGCGGAGCGTGAAGGCTACTTTGGGTCAGCACCGGAGTCGGATCGAACTCATCCAACCGCGCGTAGTTCACGAAGAAGGCATAACTGTTCCACAGCGGGATCAGCACTTTGCGGCGGACTTCGTCAGCGGGCTTGCTTGTCACCATGCAGCAATCGACGCCCTCTTTTGTCTTCGAGCGCGGGCCTTCGGGTGTCTCAAGAGTTACAGGCTTGTCTTTATGCCGCGTCCCGAAGCGCAGGTCCTGAGCCGGGTTCTGAGTCAGATACATCCAGCGCATCGTGTCGACGCCCAGCTGCTCAGCGGCTTCCTCAAACCAAATGGCCGTGCCGTCTGACTTATGCATCGGCTTGCCTTCTTCGTTCATGACCAGCCGATGCCCGAGCAACGTCTTGAACGGCCTCTTGTCGACAGCTTCGGTCGCCTCGTCGTAACGCATCATCGTGCTCATCGAGAGCAGGGCGTAGAACCAGTTGCGGAACTGACCGGGGAAGCATTCAGTGACGAGATCCGCCGGATACAGCTCCTTCCAACGCTCGTTGTTGGTGCGGTAGTCCTGCGTCGAGAACGGGACGATGCCGGCATCGAGCCACGGATTGCCGACGTCTTGAATGCGCGTCAGCACGGCTCCGGTCTTTGTCGACTTGATCTTCACGGCATCAATCCACGGACGATGCGGAGTGTTGCCTTCAACGACTTCCCAACCTTCAACCGCGCGTTCTTTGAGCTCCGCCAACGAGCCGATGACTTCGAAGTCGGTGTGATCTTCGGGGTTCACCCAGATCGGCAGCGCGAGTCCCCAGAACCGCTTCTTCGAGATCATCCAATCGCGCATCGAGGTCAGCCATTGAGTCTCGTTCGCTTGCCCGTCGATGCTCTCCGGCAGCCAGCGAATCTGCTGCACGACGTCGATGATCTCCTGCCGCCAATCCATGTTGATGAACCACTCATCGACGAGCCGGAAGACAAGCTCATCCCCGGTTCGCCAGCAGTGCGGGTAGATGTGCGGATATTTTTCCACCATCACCAACATGCCGCGTTCTTCGAGCTTCTTGAACACGAGATCCGCCGTCGCCGGATCGATCGACGACCGCCCGGTGAACTCGCCGAAGCCCGGCAAAAAATTGCCGTCTTCGCCCAGTGGAGCAATTCCGACAATGCCCGCCGCCTTGCCGAGTTGATGGTCAACATCACCGCAACCCGGAGCGATATGCACGATGCCGGTACCTTCTCCGGCGACGACATTCGGATTGCCTTTGAAGTCGCGTCCGCCGTCGATCACGCGGTGACAAGTGACACCAGTCTTCGGCTTGAGATGAGCCTCTTCTGGCACGCCGCCTTCCGCGTTCTGAGCGGGCAGGTCATCAAACGGCCCGGCGTACTGCCAGCCGATCATCTCGGCGCCTTTGAGCGTGCCTTCGACTTCGTAGCCGCCTTGCTCTTTGAAGATCTGCGAGAGCGTCTTGAGCTTCGGCACATCGCTCGGCCACTTCCATTCGGGACGACCGAAGCCTTCTTTGAACTCAGTGGCCAGCCGTTGAAATTCGAGGTTGTCCTTCGCGAAGTAATAGACCGCGCCGTCTCGCTTCGCGCGCAGCTTGACGTAATCCAAATCAGGATTGATCGCCGCCGCGACGTTGCTGGTCAGCGTCCACGGAGTCGTCGTCCAGATGAGGATGAACTCTTTGTCCCGACCGATGATTGGCAGCCTCACAAACACCGACCGATGCACCGCCAGCTTGCGACCGTCGTTTATTTCCATCTGCGAGTAGGCGCTGCCGCTGCGACCGCTCCACGGCATGACGTCGTAGCCGCGATAGACCTTGCCGCGCGTGAAACACTTCTTGAGGAACGTCCAAATGGTCTCGTTGTTCTCGGTCGAGAACGTGAAGTAGCTGCCGCCCCATTCGCTGTTGCCGAGCCGCGCGACCAGCTCATGAGCCTTCCCCGACTCCTGCTTGCCCGACGGTGCTGTAATAGAAACGATCTCATCGCTGCCGACCTTCGACGCGAGCATTCGCAACTGCTCGGGATCATCCCAGTCCATCCAATAGCCGAGCCGGACTGACTGCTCCGTCTGCCGCGCGGCGAACGTGAGCACGCGGCGCTTGCACTCGTTGACGAACTTGTCGATGCCGTAGTCATTGATGGCGTTCTTCGTCCCGAGCCCGAGCTGCTTTTCGACCTCGACTTCAACCCACAGCCCCTGACAGTCGAAGCCGTTCTGATAGCGCAGGTCATGTCCGGTCATCGCGAAGTAGCGTTGATAGGCATCCTTGTAAGTGCGGCCCCAAGCATGATGCACACCCATCGGATTGTTGGCCGTGATCGGGCCATCCAAGAAGTTCCAGCGCGGCTTGCCCGCGTTCTTCCGACGCAGTTGTTTGAAGGTGTCTTGCTCGGCCCAGAGCTTGAGAACGTCGTGCTCACCGCGAACGAAATCTGCGTCTTTAACTTCTTGGAACATTGCTGTGACGGCTGCTTCTAAAAGGGAAATGAAGACGATCGACCGGCTCGAATCGGGGCGACGTGCGAAACGTCACTCGGAAAACCAAAGCTCCGATTCCGGCAAGGGGCGGAGTTCTATCGGATCGAACGAAACCTTGAAAACAGGCGTTGCGGCTCGATGGCTGTCAGACAGTTAAAGTCGAAGCGTCAGGACCGACAGCAAGCGTGAATCTGTTAATCGTCGCACGACTTCTTAGAGTGCGAACCGCCTCAGGTCTTCAGATCAAACCCACGACATTGACGTGCTCCGTCGAGCCGGAGAACTCCAAGTGGAAAGTTGTTGAATCGATGGGTTGATTGAGGCTGTCTGCTGTTTGACGTGATTCACACTCTCCGAGCAAAGGATGACTCATGCTACGCGTGCTGTGTTTGTTGTTGGCGGCGTTGCCCGGATTGGCTTGGGCTGCTGAAGCGGATCGCCAGTTTGAAGCATTGACCAATGAGTACCTTGAAGGCCACTTCGCGTTTCGTCCGTCCAGCGCGGTGAAGTTGGGGATGCACGAGTACGACGGACGCATGGAAATCTTTGGCCGCGAGTCGCTGGATCGCGAATACGCTCGCTTGCAGTCGTTCTCTAAGCGACTGGCTGCGTTTCCAGTGGAGCAACTCAGCGATGATTTGCGAATCGACTTTCAGATTCTCCGCGCGGCGATTCGCGAAGAGTTGTTCTGGTTCGATGGCAGCGAGTCGTTCATTCGAAACCCCATGACGTATCCGCGTGCGTTCAAACCCAGCATGTATCTCACTCGGTCATATGCACCCATCGAGACTCGGTTGAAGCACATCATTCAGATGGAGCGACAGACTCCGCAGCTCTTTGCGAACGCGCGAGCCAACTTGAAGAAGCCGCTATCTCGCGTGTTTGTCGAGACGGCGATCAAGGTCACCGATGGTGCTGCCAGCTTCCTCGAAAAGGATGTGAAGCTCGCGTTGAAAGATGTCACCGACCAGAAGCTATTGGCCGAGTTTGAAGAAGCCAATCAACTTGCGCTGAAGGAATTGCGAGGCTACTCGCAGTGGCTGAAGACCGAGCAACTGCCGCATGCTCAGGAGCGGTTTGCTTTGGGACGCGAGAAGTATTTTCGCATGGTGCGTGATCAGGAACTCGTTGAAGAGACGCCGGAAGAGATCCTGAAGATTGGCATGCGGGAACTGCGGCGTGAGCAAGAAGTCTTTCGGGCTGCGGGTCGAGTGATCGATCCCAACAAACCGCCGCTCGAAGTCTTTGCCACGATTCAGAACGATCATCCCACGGCAGCCAACTTGATCCCGGATATCGCCAAGAATTGCGAGTCCATTCGGCAGTTCATTCTCGATAAGAAGATCTGCTCGATCCCGTCTGAAGTTCGAGCCGTCGTCGATGAAACGCCGTCTTACAACCGCGCGACGAGCTTCGCGTCGATGAACTCGCCAGGGCCGTTCGAGACCAAGGGACTGGAAGCGTACTACTACGTCACTCCGGTTGATCCGCTTTGGACGGCGGTGCAACAGAAGGAATGGCTGACTGCATTTAATTATTACACCAGCGACGTGCTGTCGATTCACGAAGCGTACCCCGGCCATTACGTCCAACATCTGCATGTCAACACGTCCAAGGCCAGCCGGCTGCGGAAGATCTTTAGCAGCTATGCCTTCGTTGAAGGTTGGGCTCACTACACCGAGCAGATGGTGCTTGATGAAGGCTTCGGAGCGACGGACAAGATTCAAGCAGCCAAGTATCGGATGGCTCAGGCGGACGAGTCGTTGCTACGTTATTGCCGTCTGTGCTGCGCGATCCAAATGCACTGCGGCGACATGACTGTTGATGAAGCGACGAAGTTCTTCCAAGACAACTGCTACTACGCCGAACAACCAGCTCGACAAGAAGCGACACGCGGCAGCTTTGATCCTGGCTATCTCAACTACTCGCTGGGCAAGTTGATGATCTTCAAGCTGCGCGAAGACTGGCGCAAGCAAGAAGGCGACAAGTTCTCGATGCAGCGTTTCCACGACACGATGCTGGGGCAAGGCATGCCGCAGATTCCGCTGCTGCGACAGATGATGCTGAAGGACAAGTCGCAGTGGGCGAAGGCGCTGGAGTAACCCGAAGTTGCATCCCGCCAGGTAAAGTGAACTTAATCTTCGACATCGCGGCTCGATGCGGCTTGCGGTTGATTGTCGATAAACCGAAAGGACATGGCTGTGTCTGTTTCACTCTCGCGTCGTGAATTAATTGCTACAGCCGTTTCGACGGTTGGGCTCGGAGCACTTGCTACACAAGCTGCTGAGCCGCGCGTCGAACCAGATTTCAAAGTTCGCAACGGACGCATCAAACAGTCGGTGATGGGCTGGTGTTTCAATCCAATGCCCGCTCCCGAATTGGCGAAGCACTGCGCAGCGATGGGGCTCGTGGCCATCGAGGGTGTTGGGGCCGAGCATTACCCGGCGGCTCGACAAGCGGGGCTGAAGATCTCGTTGGTCGGCAGCCACGGTTTTGCGAAAGGGCCGTTTAACAGAGAGAACTTTGAGTTCTGTATCTCGAAGCTGAAGGCTGGCATCGATCTGGCGGTGCAATACGAATGCTCGAGCGTCATCACTTTTACTGGCATGCGCGAGAAGGGAATTTCGGACGAGCAGGGCGCTAAGAATTGTGTGGAGTGTTGGAAGCAGGTGATCGACTACGCCGAAGAGAAGAAGATCAACTTGTGCCTCGAACATCTCAACACTCGCGATAGCAGCCATCCCATGAAGGGACATCCGGGCTATTTCGGTGACGACGTGGATTTGTGCGTGGACCTCATCAAGAAGGTCGGTTCGCCGCGCATGAAACTGCTGTTCGACATTTACCACGTGCAGATCATGCACGGCGATGTGATCCGTCGGTTGAGGCAACTCAAGGACGTCATTGGCCACTATCACACGGCCGGCAATCCTGGGCGAGGCGAGATCGATGACACTCAAGAGATCAACTACCCGCCGATCATGAGAGCCATTCTAGAGACGGGCTACACGGGCTTCGTTGCTCAAGAATTCATTCCCACTTGGCCGGACAAGATCGAAGCTTTGCGGCACGCGGCCAAAGTCTGTGATGTGTAAGGCGAAATGCACTGGCTGAGTATGCGGTGGTCGAAGAGAAGGCCGCATCCTCAGCTTATCGCTGATAGATCGGCAGATAGCCGTTATCGAGCTGCAAGATCGTGGCGTTGATGGCGGTCACATAGACCTCGCCGACGTGGCCTTCCTTCCAAGCGCCTGATGCTGATTGGCCGGGTAAGAGCTTGTCTCGAACTTGATCGAAGTACTTATTCCACACGTCGTCGCCCAAGCGGTACTTCACCTGAGCCATGTAGTAATGCGTGTAATGCCAATGTCCGAAGGTCTGGCCTTGGTTGTCATTCACGGAAACGTTGCGGTCGCAGTATTCCATCAATTTCTTGACGTGGCCCGAGTCGTACTCGCCAGCATTAAACATCGAGGCCACCGCGGCTGCTGTGATTGGGGGGCGTCCGCCGCCTTGAGTGCGAATGGAATACATCACGCCGCCGTCCGGGGTCGTGCAGTCTTTGATGTACTTCTTGGCCTTGTCGATGATCTCCAATGGCACCGAGATACCCGCATTGCGGCAGGCTCGTAAGCCTTGGACCTGAGTCACACAGGTCGAACCTTCATCGAAGTCGGGCTGATCTTTGGCACTCACATAACCCCAGCCGCCGCGATTGGTCTGAGCTTGGGCACTGAATTCGACCGCCTTCGTGAGCACCTTCTTGAGTTCTGCTCGACGGTCCGAGTCTTCCTCTTCGCCAAAGACTTGCGACAAGAAGAGCATCGCGAAGCCGTGCCCGTAGGTGTAGTGGTAGTCCTCGCGATACCCGATTAGTCCGCTGGGCTGAGCGTTCTCGACCAAGAAGTCGACGGCGCGGCGAACGTTCTGAGCGTACTTGCCGCGCGTGGTCGTCGAGCCTTCGCAGAGCAGGGCGTTTCCGGCTAAGGCCGTCATGGCGACTTTGTATTGGCCGCCTTCTGCTTCCCAATAGCCTTGTCGAGTCTGCGTTCGAGCGAGGTAATCGAGGGCTCGAGTTACCGAGGCTACGACTCGCGGATCTTTCGAGCGTTTGGCCGCCGCTGCCGGTTGCGAGAGCACGCTGAGACTCAATGCACTCAGGACAAGCAACAAGAGCGTGCGCATGGCGTCGTGACTCCAAGTTGAAAACTTAAGTTCGCTCAAGCGTCCTCGCTTGAGTCCTCAGTGACTTCGTGCGTCATCGAGCTTTGGATTTCGGGTTCAGCGAGTCGCGGAGCGACTCGCCTACGTAGCTCAGTCGCTCCGCGACTGAGACGGGCACTTCGAATTCTTGGCCTTTAGGACAGCCTACTCGAACAGGCTCCGACGAGAGCCGCATTCATGTCACTGCCGAGCGAGTGTGGCTCCCACTTCAATTCATCGCCAGTTCGATTCCGCTGAAGACACGACCGAGAGTGATTGATCCATTGAGTGTTCAACGCCGCTCACATCGTGGCCCTTAGAGCGTCGCCATTGCGCTGCCGTGGGAACGAGGCCGCAATAACTTCCCGAAGTGGGTGGCACGCCCTGAGTACTCGAAGGGCGTGTGCTCACGTAGCTCGACCACGCCCTTCCAGTTGGTCAGGGCGTGCCACCCAAAACCAATCGGGGAGTGAGTCTGGCTCCGTCGTTCAACCGCTGATGAAGTTTCGCAAGTAGCGATGGCTCTGACGCAGCGAGTCTTTGCGTGTGTCGAGCGAACCTTCGTAGGCTCGATCTTCCACTTCGACGCACACTGGCCCTCGATAGCCAGCGTCGGTCAACACCGAGCAGAAGCGGCCCCAATTCACTTCGCCCAGGCCCGGCAGCTTCGGTGTGTGGTACTCCAGTGGATGAGCCATGATGCCGACTTGGTTCAGGCGGTCGCGATCGATCCGCACGTCTTTGGCATGCACATGAAAGAGCTTGCTGGCGAAATCCTTCATGGGCTGCAGGTAGTCCATTTGCTGCCAGACCATGTGTGATGGGTCGTAATTCAGGCCGAAGTTGTCGCTGGGGATGTCGCTAAACATGCGCGTCCAAATGGCGGGCGTGGTCCCCAAGTTCTTGCCTCCCGGCCATTCGTCGCGGGTGAAGAGCATCGGGCAGTTTTCGATGCCGACTTTGACTCCTTGGTCTTCGGCAAACTTAATGATGGGCTTCCAGGTCTTCAGGAACCGCGGCCAGTTGTCGTCGACGGATTTGGTCCAATCTCGACCGATGAAGGTATTCATGCGACCGATCCCGAGTAGCGACGCGGCTCGAATGACCTTCTTGATGTGCTCGACGGCAGCTTTGGCTTCATCGGCATTGGGTGAGAGGGCGTTGGGGTAGTAGCCCAGTCCGCTGGCGAATGCTCCCGAGGCCTCGATCTGTGCTTTCACGTCGGCGGCTTTGGACTTATCGAAAGTCGTAACGTCGATGTGAGTCACTCCGGCATAGCGACGCTCGGCCTTGCTGACGGGCCAACACATCAGCTCGACGCACGAGAAGCCCGTCTGAGCTGCGAACTGCATGACGTCGCTCAAGGACAGATCAGGAAGAATGGCTGATGCGAAGCCGAGCTGAAGCATGTCTTGTCTTTCTGAATTGATATTGGACTCGGTTGGTTATTTGTGTCACCACCAGCTTCACGTACCTCGACGGTTGCCGTGTTGGGCAATGTGTAGCCGCGAGGAAAATCGGAGGCCAGCGCTGTGGGCTTGAGGTTCCAGCCAAGCCGTTCGCTCGGCCAAGGCTGCTTGCGAGATCGCTTGTGGCATGAGCCAGACTCGTTGCCGATCAATGCTTGGAAAGCGGCTGAGGTAGCTTTCCACGTCGGCAAGGTCAGTGGGCTCATTGATCACAAATTTGAATTGGTAACGGGGAGCATGTTCGATGAGCTGACGAATGACGTCAGGGCGATCGCGTAAGGCTTCGTGCTTGGTCGCCCAAAGCTGAGAGCGTTCGGGGCTGGGCGTTGAGTTCGCCAGCTTGGGGCTGATCGACATCAAGTCGACCGCGACGGGGCGATAGATCGTGCCTGCCGTTTCAATGGTGATGAAGTGCTTGCGTTCGCGCAGTCGATGTGTGAGTTCCGAGATCTCCAACGGCAGCATCGGCTCGCCGCCTGTGAGGACCACGTGCTCGGTTTCAAAGGCGGTGATCTGGTTGACGAGATCGTCGAGCGAGACGTGTTGACCTTCCGGGTTCCATGACGTGAAGGGGGTGTCGCAATACCAACAACGCAGGTTGCAGCCCGTCGTCCTCACGAAGACGGACGGAGTTCGGGCGAATTCGCCTTCACCCTGCGGAGCGACATAGACCTCGGAAATCAGCACGTTGGGGACTCGGATCAAGGAGACTCGGCATCGTCGATAACGATGCGGGGCAAGTTTCGTCTGAAATTCTGCGGCGAGCGAAGTCAGCGCCATGCTGCCGATCGTCGACGCTGATGATTTGGGGCAAGCATTCTTGCAAGACTGACCGCCAGCGCCCAACAGCTGCCGACGGAGTTTGTGACTTTGATTCTGACGCTGACGATTCCGGCTGAATTGCCTGACGTTGAACCGTGACGAAATCTCTCTGCGTGGAAGGCGAGCCCTCGTTTCGCTTACCGTGCGTTGGATCCTGCTCACCGGGCTACTCGATGAAGTTGCCAACGATTTTGGGGAGCACGGGTCGTCGCGAACGCCGTTGCTTGGGGTTAATTCACCGCTGAGAAACGTGCCTTGAAGAAAGAAATCCAGGGGCTGGCCGTCGGTCAGTCCGTTGTCCCTTTTTCACAGAGAGCAAACCACGATGTCTCAGACTCCAGAATCAAGTGAACTCAATCGCCGCGAACTCTTGGGTGGAGCGGTCGCGCTCGGTGCTGCTGGTTTGGCTGCGGGAGATGCCTTCGCTGCCGAAGAAAAGACCATCACCAAAGGTCGCATCAAGCAGTCCATCGTGCATTGGTGCTTCAACGTCGCGGGCGACAAGTGGGACACCGACAAGATCTGCCAAGTGGCCAAGCAGTTGGGCTGCTTGTCGGTTGAGATCTGCGGTCCAGAGGATTGGCCCACTTTGAAGAAGTACGGGCTGACGTGTGCCATCGCTCCGAATGGCATGCCGGGGGCACCGTTTATGAAGGGCTTCAACAACCCGGTGTATCACGATGAAGTGATCGCTCGCACGACCAAGATGATTGATGACTGTGCCGACTTCGGTGCTCCCAATGTCATCGCCTTCACGGGCTACAAGTGGCGTAATGCCGACGATCCCAAGAGCGGCGAGATTTCGCTCGAAGAAGGACGCGACAACTGCGTGAAGGGCTTGAAGAAGATCATTGGCCACGCCGAGAAGAAGGGCGTGACGATCTGCATCGAGCACCTCAACTCACGCGATGGCTCGCACCCCATGAAGGGACATCCTGGCTATCAAGGCGACGACATTGATTACGTCTGCGACATCGCTCGGCGCGTTGGTTCGCCGCGGATGAAGGTGCTGTTCGATATCTATCACGTCGAGATGATGAACGGCGACGTCATTCGTCGTATCGATCAGCACAAGGACATCATCGGTCACGTGCATACCGCCGGTAATCCTGGCCGTGGCGAATTGGATGACAATCAAGAGATCAACTACCCGCCGATCATGCGCAAGCTGATCGAAGTGGGTTATCAAGGTTATGTCGGCCAAGAGTTCATCCCGACTCGCGACCCATTGGCTGGCCTGCGTCAGGCGACGAAGTTGTGCGACGTCTAATTATTGGATGATCGCGAAGCTGAATGCCGTCGAGTTGTGCAGCATATCGACGGCTTTTTTGTTGAGTGTGCAGCGGGTTGTCGGCACTGCTGACGGCCCCTAAAAAACGGCCCCTTTTGCGCTTTTGATTCGATCTAACGAGGCTGTTTTCATGCTGGGAATGTACGGGCAAACGTTTGATGGCAAGGATCTCGCCACAATCGGCATCTTGGTGGTTTTGGAAGGCGTCCTGTCGATCGACAATGCCCTCGTCTTGGGTTTGCTCGCTCGTCGAGTTCCCAAAGACCAACAAGCACGTGCTCTGACCTACGGCCTCGTCGGCGCGTTTGTGTTTCGGTTTATTTCAATCGCCACTGCGACGTACTTGCTGAAATGGCGGATCGTCAAACTCATCGGTGGCGGTTACCTGGTCTACATCTCGCTCAAGCACTTCTTCTTTGAGTCCAAGGAAGAGGATGAAGAAGTCGTGCGAGTCGATGCTGAAGGTGAACCGGTCCTCGTCCATGAAGCGACGGGAGTTCCAGTTGGTCCCGAGGAAGCGGCGGACGAGATCAAGGCTCGCGTTCCTGTGCCAGTCGATATCACCGATCCGCCGAAGGGCAAGCCATTCACGGGGATGAGCTTCTGGCATACGGTTGCTGTCATCGAACTTACAGATATCGCCTTTGCGGTCGATTCAATTCTGGCGGCAATTGCGTTGGTTGGTCCTCCGCCTGACCAGAACAGCTTGCATCCCAAATTGTGGGTCGTCGTGACCGGCGGCATGCTGGGTGTGATGCTGATGCGAGTGGCTGCCGCGCTCTTCATCAAGTTGCTGGAACGGTTCCCACGTTTCGAAGCGGCAGCTTATTTGTTGGTGATTGTGATCGGTGGCAAGTTGCTCGCTGATTGGGGCTTGAACTCCGAAGAGCACCCTCACGCCATCGACTTCCACGACCACCACAGCCCGGCTTTCTGGATCTTCTGGATTTCGATGGTGGTCTGCTTCTGCATCGGGTTCATCCCACATAAGAAGACCGCCAAGCCAGAGGGGCAAGCCTAAGCCTTCCGCTAATAGTCGCCTTCTGATGTGGGGCAAGTTTTCAACCTGCCGATCGCGTTTCCGTTTCGCAGATTGAAAACGCGCCCCACATGAAGACAGAGCATCCGTCGGAAGCTTCAGTGTTGATTCATCGCCGAGGCTAACTAAGGTTGCTCCCAAATCACTTTGAGCAGTTTGAAGAACTCGGGATCGTGCTGCTCCAGTTCTTCGCGATTGAAGGGATAGAAGTCGTTCTTGGCAAAGAACGCTTCCGTACCTTCCGCGAAGTACTCCATCTGATTGGTGAGCGCGTAAGAACGGTCTTTGCGAACTCGACCTTCCGAGTCTTTGCGATCAACGCGGTCGTATGTGCCGCTGGCTTTGGCTCGTTCGTAAGCGGCTTTGATGTCTCGATGTTCGAAGTTCAGCACGCGGTCGTGATACGCATGAGCCAACTCGTGCAGCGTGAAGTTCGGCATGCGGCGAGTCTCCGCTTCGAACTTCGCAATGTTCGTGAACTCGACGGCCTTCGCCATCTCGGGATTTCGGCCATTGTTCTTCAGCCAACCAGCTCCAGGATGGTACTCCGCTCGTTCGCCAACATTCGGGTACTTCGGAGAGAACCACAGCGGCACTTTTTTAAGTTCCGCCACGGGCTTAGCTGGCACGACTCGCACGATCTCTTGCAGTTGCTTGGTTAAGAGTTCGAGGGCGATGCGCGTCTCTTGAGGTTGTTCATTCAGCAGCTTTTTATCGATGTGAACGGTCCAGCCTTCGATCTGCCGCGTCGCGTGAGACTTACCATTTTCAGATCGTTCGACGGCTTGACGACGAATGACGTCGTGTGCGGTCTTGAGTCGCTCTGGCCACACGAACTCGGGGGCGAGCTGCGGATCGTACCCCGCGAGATGGCGTGTAAGCCGAGTGGCGGGCTTGGGGTACGTCAGCTTGGTTTCTCCAAAAACTTCGCGGCAAAGAGCTGCCAGTCCGGGGTCGTACTCCAGCAGTTCCTCCCGCGTATTGACGTGGTTGTGGTCATGATCATTTTCGCGATTGTCATCAAACCACGACTGCACGCCCTCGGCGAAGTACTCGTGATGATTCACGGCCGCGTACTTTCCCTTCCACAATCCGGCGGACATGGCCTTGTCGTATGTGGCTTTCACTCGCTCGTCGAATTTCGGATCGACCGTGGCCATTCCTCGCAGATGAATGTTGTGAGCGAACTCGTGAATCAGGATGCACTCGGCGGCGTAAGGATCGCCGGGATAGCCCAGCAAGTTCTCTTCTCCACACGAGCAATACGGATCTGTCGTGCTGCCACCGGTGCCGCGAGCCCGAGCGTCCCAATAGTCCTTGGCGGGCAGGTTGCCGAAGCCGCGAGGTGCGCCGAGCTTGGCGAACTCGGGCAAGTCGGTGGTGAACTCGTTGTAACCAATAATACAGAGCCGCGAGCCGCTCGCGATCATGGCCTGACGCACGTCAGGACGATGAGCCAGCATCTGATTGACGAGATATCCGGCTTCCTTCAGGGCGTAGTCGTTGACCGTCGGCGAAGCGACGATCGGATAGCCGTTGGCACTGAGATACTTCGAATAGAACGACGGCACTTTGGCGTCGGGCGGCGGAGCAGAGACCGTCAACTCATCCGCTGGCAACGTTGCGGCACTCGCGGCCAGTACGGCCAGAATTACGAAGAACAATCGGGGCATGGGCACTCTTTCGATGGGGAGAGTTGCGACTCGCTTCTGCTCGCTGGCGGAAATGTGTGAGTCGACGTTGAGGCTTGAAGCTAGGGCAAACCGGTCGTATCGCAAACGCAAGGGCAGGTTTCCGCCTCCCTTGCGGGAGTCTTTCCCGCGCCGCGTCAGAAGTCCTCTGATCGTCATGCTCTTTGCGACGATCACATCTTCGCAACGAGTCACTCGCGGAGGGGCGAAGGACGGCGGAGCAAGAGGGATGGTGCGATGTATTCCAAAACTGCGTGGGAGCGGCGACTCCTGTTGATCGTCGGGTTGACGGCGGTTGCAGCCTTGCCTGGTTGCATGGTCGCGAGGCCTTATGGCTATGTCCAAGTTTGGTCGGACTGGAACACTTACGGCGACTCGTCGTTCTTCATCGAGCGAGTTCGTACCGACGTGCCTTCGCTCGTACCAACAGTCACCGCGACTGCACCGGTCCGCGTCGTGTCGCCGACCGAGCAGTCGCAAACCGAGAAGTCCGAAGCTGTGGCTGACACTCGCGTTCCCGAGAGCGTTTGGATCTTTCAATAGTTCGCCGCGCGTTCGTGAGTTCGTCTTGGTGTTGTTCGAGCCGTGGGATAGGCATCCTGCCTGTCGTCTTGGTCGAATTGAGTTGTAATAAGGCTGACAGGCAGGATGCCGATCCCACGACTGACTCGGGCCACTCATTCAAGGCTGTGGTGCCTAAGTCTCTGCGGCATGTCGGTGGCGTGAGGCTGTTGTTGGAAACTGATTGCCGGTAAGTATGCAAGATCGACTTGCTCATCGCGGACTCTTACCGGAGTGATTCATGACGCTGCGAATTCTGGGACTGGCTTGGCTGTGTTTGGTGTGTGGTTGGGCCAACGCCGCCGATTACGTGATCGTGGTTTCGAAGGCGACCCAGTCCGATGCAGGCTGGCGCGAGGTCGTCGCAACGCTCGAAAAGAAACACTCCGCCGAGGTCGTGGCTTACGACCGCTCGATTGCCGAAGCGTTGCCTCGATTGAGCCAGCAGATGCCGCGCTTCACGTGCTTCGTCGCGACACCATCGGAAGCTACTCGCGAATTCGTGGCCGAGGTGCATCGGCTAACTCGTAAGTTGGACGACGACCCTTACACCGATACTCGCTGGGGAGTGCTGACCGGCTTTGATGCCGCCAACGCTCGCACGATTGCTGCCGAGACTCAGCTGTTGGTGGTGAAGAAGGTGGCTGCGGGCACCGACGTCGCGCTTGAGAAGTGCCAAGAAGGTTTGTGGTACTGCGAACTGCAGCAACAGCGGATGGTTCGCAAGGCACCGGGCGGAGTCGTGAAGCAAGAGGTCGGACCAGCGGACACCACGGCAGCGCTCGCGGCCACGCTAACGGACTACAAGGCGGACTTGTTCGTCACATCGGGCCATGCCACCGAACGCGACTGGCAGATTGGCTTTCGCTATCGCAATGGATCGTTTCAGTCTCAAGCGGGGAAGTTGTTCGGAGTCGACACGCAGCGGAAGCGGACAGAGATTCGGTCGGACTCGCCGAAGGTGTACTTGGCTGTGGGCAATTGTTTGATGGGTCATATCGACGGACCGGATGCGATGGCGTTGGCCTTCATGAACTCGGCGGGCATGCGGCAGATGGCGGGCTATACCGTGCTGACTTGGTATGGCTACGCCGGTTGGGGTTGCTTGGATTACTTCGTCGAACAGCCCGGACGTTATTCGCTCAACGAAGCCTTCCTGGCCAACCAACATGCTTTGGTGCATCGCCTGCAGACGTACTTTCCCGAGCTGATGTCGGAGACTCCGCCGCCAGGACAAGTCGCGCGTCGCAACATGGTGCTTACTGACACCGCCAAAGCCGAAAAGCTAACGAGCATGGATGGGCTCGGATTGTTGCACGATCGAGACGTCTTGGCCTTCTACGGAGATCCCGCTTGGGACGCTCGCTTGGCAACTGCCGAGTGCGCGTGGGATCAAACGCTGACATCGCAAGGCGGAGTCTTCACGCTGACCATCAAACCCAAGTTGGGAGCTAAGACCTTCGAGCCCGTCAGTCGCAACGGCTCACAGCGCGGAGGCCGCCCCATCATCGAGTACCTCCCACAGCGCATCCGCAACGTGAAGTTGACCAAAGGCGCCGACCTACAGCCCGTCATCACCGACGACTTCGTCCTGATCCCCAACCCCAAAACCTGCGACCGCGACGTCTACGAAGTCACCTTCACGGCGGACATCTTGAAGTGAGATTCCCGTGGGGCACGTTTCCAGCGTGCCTAATTCCCATTGAATCGAGCACGCTAAGAACGTGTTCCACGAGTTGTGTCGGAAACGATCTCCGCGTCAGTCGCCGCGCCTGCGGCGGCTCAGTGACGAGGCCGTTTGAGTATCAAATAGGCCGTCGTGTGTGAGATTCGAAACAATCAACACTCAACTGATTGATAGATTGGTTCGCCGTGAGAACTGCGACCAGATTCTGCGAGGTAGACCTCGGACGCTCGCACGACGTTGCGAAGGTCTGACGGAGCCGACAAGAGTCTGTGGTGTAGGTTTTCAACCTGCAAAACTGCTTAGAAATCGGCAGGTTGAAAACCTGCCCCACGACAAAACGCGACTCCAGAGGAACGCAGTCAGTCTTGGGGTGCGACGGACTACAAGTCCGTTGCACCGGTGTTCCTTGCACATCGCGGCGGCCCCTGGTGGGGAATTTTTTGTCGGCAACGTCAGGTCAATTCAAACTCCCCCATGTGTGGATTTCAGATGTTGGCCGTTCGAATGACGACGTGTCTGAGATGACGAGCGGATCACTTCAAAGGCTGAACCCTCGCCTATTCTCATCCGCCCGCAGGATGCCGCGCACGCGTCCATTGTCATCGACCTTGGCAAGTCGTCGGCACATGACATGCGTCTGATGCTGAAGAGGTAAAGGCAACGTCATTGGACGCGCCGTGCAGCCATATGGCCTCTTTCGCCGTGGTTGACTGACGTTGTTGGATATCACCGGCAGATTCGTTGAACGGCGGCGATGATGCTGACAGTCTTTTCGGTGACTTCGGTAACGACACCGTCCTAGGCGGTGCTGGCGATGACTTGTTGCGTGGGTACGAAGGCACGGATGTCATCGATGGAGGCACGGGGGCTCTCGACAAACTGTCCGAGCAAGATGGCAATAACTTTGTCGTCAACGGCTTCACGGTTTCATCGACATTTACCGGCACCGAGACCGTGCTCAACATCGACCGCATCCAACTAAGTGGTACGGCTGGCGATGATTTGATCGATGCGCGGCAAGCGAGCGTGAAGGTCATTCTGAACGGTCTGGATGGCAACGATTCGTTGTTGGGCTCGGCCTTCATCGACCAACTGTTTGGAGGCAATGGAAACGATGTGATCCTCGGCGGCGCTGGCAGCGACGTGATCGATGGAGGTCTGGGGAGCGACTACTTCTACGAGAAGGGTGATGCGAACTTCACCATCAACGCCACTCAGGTTTCATCGACTCCAACCGGCACAGAGACGCTGACAGGGTTTGAGTTCGTCGTCATCGTGGGTGGCAATAGTGCCAACACCTTGAACGCGTCGGCTGCAACGTTGCCGGTCATTCTGCTGGGCGGAGCTAACAACGACACCCTAACAGGCGGCAGCGGTGCCGACGTATTGGTAGGCGGCAATCGCACAAACCCATCGCTGGGAACGGACTCATTGACTGGTGGTCTTGGAGCCGACACTTTCGACAACGATCCCGCCGACACTCGAGTAACCGACGTCTCCGACTTCGGAGCGGTCGCTAACGCCTTTGCATCCTTGCCAGGCTGGATCGACACGCTGTAAGCGAAAGCTGACTGATGAATTCCAATCGTTCTGATCGGTGCTTCGAAGTAACACAGTGCCGCAGAACGAACTGAGGTTCCCGACATAAGTCCGTGGCGCAGGTTGTCAACCTGCGAATCCGCTAAGGAACGGGGACGCAATAACTTCCCGAGTTCGTAGCTTGGCCCCCCAGGTCCGTGCGTCGCCGTCGAACGTATGCGTCCAACTTACGCGACGCACATCGGAAAGGAATTGCGCCCCCGTTCCTATGGACAAGGCTGGTTAGAAACCTGCCCCACAGCGAAAACCGACTTCTGTCGGAACCGTTAAAACAGAGTTGCGGGTGATAGTTCTAATTCGACTTGTTGGTACGGTTGCGGATGTAGTCGGGTTCGCGAGCGTTGCTTAAAGCTGCGTCGTAGGTGATGTCTCCGCGTTGGTAGAGTTCAAGTAGCACTTGGTCCATCACTTGCATTTGGTGTTTCTTGCCCGTCTGAAGTTCGCTGTAGAGCTTGTGCGTTTCGCGCTCTCGGATGTGATTTCGAACGGCAGGCGTCGCAATGCAGATCTCGCACGCCAACACTCGTCCGGTGCCATCAGCGCGAGGCACAAGCTTTTGGGAAATGATGGCCTGCAGGCTGTTCGAGAGCTGACTGATGATCGAGTTTTGTTGCTCTGCCGGGAAGACGCTGAAGATGCGTTGGATTGTTTGGACGGCATCCGGCGTGTGAAGCGTGGCCAGCACAAGGTGGCCGGTCTCGGCTCCAACGAGTGCTGTTTCGATGGTCTCCAGATCTCTCATCTCGCCGACGACAATGACGTCCGGGTCTTGTCGAAGCACATGAATCAACGCACTGCGGAAGCTGCGAACGTCGGTCGCGACTTCCTGCTGAATGACGACGCTGCGATGGTTCTCATGCACAAACTCAATGGGGTCTTCGATCGTCACAATCTTGGCGCGACGAGTGCGGTTGATGGAGTCGATCATGAAATTCAGAGTTGTCGTTTTTCCTACTCCCGTGGGACCGGTCACCAAGATTAGCCCTGAAGGGCGTCGGGTGAGGTCGTCAATGATCGATGGCAATCCCAACATGTCTGCGGTTCGGACGATTGTTTCGCAGAGGCGAATCGACATCTCGGGGCAGCCCGAGTGCATATAAACGCTGACTCGAAAACGCCCAATGTCCGCCCAGTTTCTGGAGAAGCACAGTTGCCACTCTTCTTCCAATTGTTGGCGTAACTTGTCCGTCAACATCCCTTGAACCATTTGCTGCAAGCAGACTTCATCAAGGGCGTCACCATCGAGCGGATGTATGTCACCCGTCACTCGCAGAAGTGGAGCCATACCGCGGACGAAATGCACGTCGCTGGCTCCCAACTTGCGAGCACCCTTGAGGATTTTTTCGATGGTCCAACTCATTGATCGTCCTTTGAAAAGAGTCCACGGACGAATCCACTCAATGACCATCCCCGCTGAGTAACGCGGGTCAATGCTCGCTCCGCATCAATATGTCCGGGGTTCAGTTCGAGACATCGTTTGAAGCTCTTAATGGCGTTCGCTCGAAACCCCAACTCCGTTTGGCACCGACCGACAATCAGCCACGTGTAGTGAGAATCCGGAGAGGCTTCGGCGGCCTTAAGTGCCAATCGCAATCCCTTGCTGGCTGCGCCGTAATGCAAATTGATCAGCGCTGACTCTAATGGGACGAGCCAGTCGCGATCGGCTTGCATCGCTTTGGCGAAACAGTGTTCGTCGGCAGTTTGTTGTATGGCGAGTTGCACCTCGCCACGCACCATCCAGCGATAGGCACTTTGCCCCGATTGCTTAAGCGAGCCATCGCACAACAGGATGGCTTGCTTCTGATCTCCAAGTCGAATGATGGCTTGCGCGCGGCCTGCGAGAAGGTCGCCATTGTTGGGGAACAATTCCAGAGCCTTGCGTGCCCACAGTTCCGCTTCAGGGTACTCCTCCAGTTGGACGAGCATTTGAATTTGCCCAAGCCATCCCACGACCAGTGCTTTGTCATCTTCCAGGGCTCGCGAATAGAGCCGTAACGCGGATTCATAGTGACCGACACGCCGTTGTTGGTCGGCTTGAGCCAGCCAATCGCCGTCGTCGCGTGCGATGCGAACTTCTTCGTCGTTGCCGCCAGATGAGTTTTGGATTTCGAGTTTGTCGAACCGTGCCATGAGGCGGCTGTGCCTTATCGAATGCGACCCATACGAGTCAGTGGGAAATTACGAAACATCACTCTCGAGCGAATGAATTCGTTCGAAACGATGGCCAAGTTGGTGCTCTGAGCTGATAGGTTTTGAGGCAGTGTTGGATTCGTCGATGGGATCACCACGCTGCAATCAGTTGGAACCGTGAATTTGGTCGCGTTGAATCGCTGGATGGCCAAGGGATTCAAGGGCAAATGCTCCGCCGGTTGATCGTTGATGAGCAGTTGATTGGGCTGAAACTCAACCACGTCACCAGCCACTGCTAACACTCGATCGATTTGCTCACCCCCAAACTGAATGATGCGATGGAACTGAGGCTCATTGATGTGGAATGTTGGCATCGTCCAAAGCACCACGTCTCCGCGCCGGGGATTGGCGGTCGACCAATACGGCTGAAGCAGTAGGGGGTCTCCTTGCTCTAAGGGGGATTGAGCGAACGTCATGACTCGAGCATTCAGCAACCAGCGTGTCGTCATGCTGTGAAGTACGAGGGCTCCCACAGTCAGCAGACTGATGCCGGTGAGCGTTCCTGTGATTCGAGCCGAACTTGATGTCTCCAGGGAGTAGATGACATCAATGATCGTGGCGATATGACATGAGAACGCGATGCCCCAACAGACTGCACCGGGCGAGGTGCCCCAAAGTAGTAGCCCTACGACGAATGAGATGGTGTAGATCACGAACAAGCAGCGAGCTAATCGCCGCTTCTCTGCGAGCCATTGTGGAAGACCTGGAACCCAGATCGTGAACCAGTTCACGTCATACAACGCTGCCGAGTTGGACGTTGCAAAAACTTCATCCCACAGCCGAATGAACGGCGCCGCCAGAGTCTCGATTGAGTAACGCCAGCGCCGCATCATCCAATTGCCGTGTCGCCATTTGGCACCACGATCACTCGCTCGAGGCGGGTTGATGTCGATGGTCGCACTCGTCAAACGCAATGAACCGCCACATCGTCCGCACTGGTTGAGGCCCGGCATGTTTTCGAATTGGCAGTTAGGACATTGCATTTTGCGCCGTCTCGAACGAGTCGCGTTGAATTAAGTTAGTATCGCCGCTGATGTGAGTGTTGGTGCGAGTGGGCTTGGACTTCAGCTTCGTAGTACTCGCTAGTGAGTTGGCGAGATTCTTCTTGGCCCACGATTCGCGCAACTAATTCGGCGTAGTCGATGCACTTCGGACCTTTGATGCCGATCGTCCGAACGGTGACTTGGCCGTTTGGATTGATCTCAATCTCAAGTTCTTCTTGAGCCATGTTGCACGTCCCTAATTAAGAGTTGCGGACTCGAATGCGCACGGTCCGATCCGCTGCGACTTCTTCATGCACAATCGCCATTTGTCGTTGCTTCAATTCGGTCACGACGCGGTGATAGACATACTGCTGCGTGACGCGGCCTATGAGTTCCTCGCCAATACGCTTCAGCTCACTTTTCGAGTAGCCCTTGCCTTCCATGCACACGCGAAGTTGACCTCGCGCGTCTCGGCTGAACGTGGCTTTGATGCCGTCTTTCTCGACGACCATCTCCTCACTCGTTCCGGCGGAGTCGGACAAGATCTCGGAGTTTTCGACTTCAATCTCAGTGCGATTTGTTTCGGTCGTCGAGACTCGTCGCACGGCTTCAACTCCGTCTCGTGCGATCGCGTAGCCCATCGAGCTAACGGCGGCGGTGATGGCTGCCGTGATGACTGGCCAGTGCGCAACGACGATCGGTGTGACAACAAACACAGTACTCATCAACGACTCTCCTGTGAGACGGCTGGTTAAATCAGAGTTCGATCTTGCGACGTGCTTCTTCGAGTTGCTTGGGGCCGGTGCCAGTTGCGGGACGTGCTCGACCGGCTGCCCAATTGCGAAGGTTACTAAGTTCTTCGCTCATCGTTTTCGATAGCGGGACCGTCTCTATCAGTGAGTTCTTCACGATGTCAGTCGTCAAATCGGTTTGCCGACTGAATGCGTCGAACAGCGCCGAGATAATGGCTTCCTCAATCTCAGCGCCGCTAAAGCCGTCGCACCAGCGAGCGAGTTCCGCGAGGTCGAAGTTTTTGGGATCACGACCACGTTTCAGAAGGTGAATCTTGAGGATGTCGATGCGATCGGCTTCCACGGGTAAGTCCACGAAGAAGATCTCATCGAGCCGTCCTTTGCGCAGTAGTTCTGGCGGCAAATGGCTGATGTCGTTGGCGGTTGCAATCACGAAGACAGAAGCCGTTTTCTCTGACAGCCAGGTGAGCAAGGTGCCGAAGACGCGAGAGGCTGTGCCGCCGTCACTGCCACCTGAATTCGTGGAGCCAGCGAGTGCCTTATCGATTTCGTCAATCCACAAGATCGCCGGGGCAACACTCTCGGCAACTTGCAGCGCGCGACGGATGTTTTCCTCACTCGATCCCACCAAGCTGCTAAACATGCGACCGACGTCAAACCGCAATAGCGGTAATTTCCACATACTGGAGACGGCTTTGGCGCAGAGGCTCTTACCACAACCTTGCACGCCCAGAAGCATCACGCCGCGCGGCGCTGGTAATCCAAACTTCACGGCCCGCTCAGTGAAGGCGATACGCCGCTTTTGAAACCAGTGTTTCAAGTTCTCTAAGCCTGCAATGTGCCCCATCCGTTCGGTGGCTTCGTAGTACTCCAGCAAGCCGCTCTTACGAATGATCTGCTGCTTCTCGCTGAAGACGATGCCGATATCGTCGCCGTCGATCTTCCCATCCAGCACCAACGTCTTCGCGAAGACATTCTCCGCTTCTTTAAGCGTGAGACCGCGCGCCGCGTGTAAGAGTCGCTCCCGCGATTCGGCGTCCAAATTGATTTGCACATCGGGGTTGTCTTTGACGTCGTCGATAATTCGATCGAGCAGTGCTCCGAAGTGCTCTGGGCGAGGTAGGCCGAACTCAACCATCGTCACGTCTTTGGCGAGTTCTGGGGCCATCTGAATGCACGGCGCCACAATCACGATCGACTTGTAGGTGTCCCTCAAGTGGTAGGAAACATCTCGCAGCTTTCGGATGATCGATAAGTTGCAGCGCTCTCCAGCCATAAACGGATGAAAGTCTTTGAAGAGATAGATGGCCGGTTCGATCTGATCGATGACCGCATCCAGCGCCATCAGCGGATCAGTCGTGTTGGTGCTGCCGGGGCGAGACCTTTGAACTTCGGTTCCTGACTTCACGATTCCTTGAGTCACAGTCCAAGTGAAGAGCTTCTTGTTGCGCTTCGACGCGATTTGCTGTAACGCTTGCTCCACACGTTCTTCTTCCCAACTCACCACGTAAATCAACGGGTAGCGAGCGCGGATCAGGACTTCGAGCTCTTCTTCTGCGGTCAGCTTTTTCATCGCTTGCGAGCGACGATCGGGCTTCGCAACACCTTTATTGGCGGCAGCGGACCTTGCTGATTCTGGCATGATGATTGTCGGAGATGGGCTGTGCGACGTTCGATGTTTGCCGAGACCCGGCAGAGATGTGTGCTGGCGAACGGTCTGAAACGGTGTGTAGGCGAGTCGTACTCTGGATCGCAAGCCTTTAGTTTCGTCAGAGACCAAGGAGTCGACTTCGAGCGAGGCCGCGTCAGTCATCCAATTTGATGCTTTGTTCTGCAACTCGATCTGGCAATGATCGAGTACTCATTCCTAAATCGTCCAGCATCTCCAGGAATAGGCGCGACGCGCCGAATACATAGAGTCGCCCGTCCGCTCCAATGGTGATGTCGGTTACGTGGTCTTCGTCTCCGAATTCAATAACTTCGGCGGGATGTTCTGGGCTCATGATGACCTTGTTCATTCTCTAACTGCGGTGACTGAGTCGATCGTGGTTATTGGATGAGGTTCAACCCGGTCTTGCGAATCAGGTCTCTGGCGGAGGCCACATCGTCGCTGGCGATGTAATTCGAGAGCTCTGGATGTTGTCCGGCTTGCCATTTGGGAAGGTAACCATCTCGCAAACTGAATTTGGCCGTCGGTAAGTGCTGACTCATCCAATCGACGACTGGTCGAAGGCAGCAATCAAAGTGCCCAGGCATGAGCAAGTGCCGAACAATAAGGTCAGTCTGTTGAGCGGCCAGTTTCAGATTGCGTGTGACGATTGATACATAGTTCGGGACTCGTGCGATGCGCTTGGCGCAGTCATCGTTGCCGAACTTGAAGTCCGCGACATAGACCTCAACGACTCCTTCGAGCAAATCGAAAACTTCAGGAGTGTTATGAAAGTCTGATTTCCACACGATCGGTGGTAACCCTTCGCAGCCCTGCAATGCATCGAGGATCGCAGGCAAGTGAATCGTGGGTTCTCCTCCAACCCACTGAAGTGTCCGCACGGCTTGGGTGCGTCCCCAGTCGATGGCGTTGCGAAGTGACTCACGAGTCAGTGAACGACCTCGACTGGGATCGAAGGCATTGGCTTCGGCGACACAAAAGGCACAGCGCAAGTCGCAGCCTGAGAGATAGAACAACTGAGACGGGACGAGTTCCAGTTCCTCGCCATATTCGATCCGATGTCGAAAGACTCGCGCTTCGGTTCCAGCTTTACAGTCGCCTCTTTCACCTGCATGGCGATTGACTGCGCAGCGTCGTTCACACAGCAAGCAAGACGAATAGTGACGCACCGCATTGGCGACTTGCTGCGCTGTGGGACGTGCCATGTATGGCTCCGGTGTTCGGGGCTCGGTTCAGCGGGAGTGTCTTGGGATGACGAGCTTGTGCGACTCGCTTGGTTGCTCGCGAAGGTGCGGGAGTTGGCGTGCTGACTTTGCTGAAGAATACCGACACCAGTGTTGCTCTCAGAGGCTTCAGCAGCGCTGAGCAAATTGAACTTTGGTTGGCGGCACTCCAGACTTGCTGCGGTTTCATTTCTTTTGCCGGAGTTCTGCCATGCCATTCATCGACATCAACACCATCACACCCATCAATCCTCTGCCTGGTTGTCGCTTAAGGACACCTTATGGGCAGAACATCATGATGTCCTATTTGGAGATGGAAGAGGGGGCTGTGGTGCCGCTGCATCACCATCCGCATGAGCAAGCGGGGATGCTGTTGAAGGGGCGTATGCGACTAACGATTGGCGAGGAGACTCGGACGTGCGAAGCCGGGTCGATGTTCATCATCCCGCCGAACACTCCGCATATGGCCGTGGCCGTCGATGGACCGGCACTGATTCTCGACATCTTCAGTCCGGTGCGAGAGGACTATGCCGAGCTTTACAACAAGTACATCCCGACGGATGCCGTCGCCAAACCATCGAGTGAGTGATGGTTTCAGTCGCCGTGCTTTTGACGAAGTCTGGCTGAGAGTCGCAGCATGAGTTGTACGCGTTCGATCTCGGCAATCCATTCGGCGACGACTTGCTGCTGCAGAGTTTGGTCCGGAGCACCAATGCCAGTTGGGCAGGCTGCTCCGAGTTGCGAGGCCGCCATTTGTCGATACTTGGCCAACGTGCGGTCGCCGTAGATCCCGCAGAAGAAGTTGTCTTCACTTAAGAAGACAACAGTAGGCACTCGGTGGCCGCCACAGATCGAGATGGCGGCGGCAAGGTCCGAATCGGCATCGCGGTCGAAGTAGCGAATTTGAATCTTCGGAGACGCGGCCGCGATGTGGTCGAAGATCGGACATTGATTGACGCAGTCACCGCACCATGCGCCGGCGAGCACAAACAATTTCATCTCACGCGTGAAGTTGCCGAGCAGCGTTCGTTGTGTGTCAGTCAGTTCTACTTTGCGATGTATGACATCCCAACGAGCCCGCTGCTCCGCGCTGCCGTAGCGATCGAGGAACTCAGAGTAGCTCAGGCCAGATGCAAACTTGGTCGCGAAGTCGAACATGCAATGAGTCCTAAATGGCTCGAATGATTGAGTAACAAGTCATCTACCGATGAGTACCGCTTTTGTTTCATCAACGCGATTGGCTCAAAGAGTTGTCGACGGCGATTGCTCTGGAACCTGATGGTGATGAATTTGCTCATATGGCTATGGCTGAGGTTCAAGCAACAGTTCGGATGGGCGTCGACCGTAAACAGTTTCGATCTCTACGTACTGCCGAACGAGTTCGGGGACAGAGGCTGCTCCGACTTTTTTGAGCACGCTTGCTCGACGACCTTCGACAGTGCGAAGACTGAGGCCCATATCGCGAGCGATAACTTTATTGAGTGCGCCTTCCACGATCCTTTCCATGACATGCACTTCTTCCGCTGTGAGTTCACGGAAGCGACTAAGCATTTCTACGTGGTTGCGTCGCTTTTGGCGATTGGCTTCGTCGCGTTCGAGTCCTGTCGAGATTGCAGACCAGAGTTGCTCGGAAGAGCAGCCTTTCTCTAGCAAGGTGACAGCGCCTTCATGCATGGCCTGCACGGCGTTTGAGACGTTTGCATAAGCCGAGATCACAATCACAGGGATATCAATACCGCGCTGTCGCAGGGTCGATTGCAACTGGATTCCCGACATGCCGGGCTCCATGCGAATATCGGTCACCAGGCAGCCGGACTCGCGCGGGTCAAACGCTGACAAGAATGCTTCAGCCGATGGAAACGCTCTGACTTTCACACCTCGAATTTCGGCCAGCGCAGCCACGGACTCGCGCACTGCGGGATCATCATCGACAATGAAGACGGTTCCTGACGGCATGGATTGGGATCCCTTTACTGAAGCTTCAAGGTGAACTCGAAGGTCATTCCACCAGACGAATTGATCTTGGCTCGAATACGACCGCCGTGCTCTTCCACAAACGAACGACTCAATGCGAGTCCAATGCCCGTGCCGCTGCGTTCGGTTGTGAAGAAACTCTCGAAGAGTTGCTCGACTTCCACTCCAGACGGCAGGCCGGGGCCATTGTCCGCCACGCCGATCACTGCTTCGTGATCGTCGATGATGGCTGAAATACGAATTTCGCGGATGCCATGTTGTTGGTTGGAGAGGGCCTGGCACGCGTTGTTTATCAGGTTGACGATCGTCTGTTCGATCAGGACTCGATCGCATTGGATCTCGGGGAGGTGATCGAGCGAGTCGATATGCAGCTCGACATTGTTGCTGCGAATGCGTGGAGCTGCGAGTTCGACAGCTGCGGAGATCAAGTTACCGAGATGCTCTTTGGCACGTTCCGGCTGTCCTTTACGAGCAAACGACAACATATGAGTTGTGATTTCGCTGGCTCGTCGCGCGGCTGACGACAGCTTTGTCATCAGTTCGCGAATGCGGTCGATGTTGTCGACAGCATTCGGTTGATTGAGCAGTTCGATGCACACATCTGCAAACGTGTTGGTCGACCACAGCGGTTGCCGAATTTCATGCGCGATGCCGGCCACGAGTTGCCCCATCATGGTGAGCCGCGAGACGTGCGACATGCGGCGGTCTTGCTCGTACTTCAATTGTTGCTGACGTCGTTGCTCTGATATGTCGCGGACGTGCAGCAGCAACGCGGGCCGGCCTCCAAACTCAATCTTCGAGGCTCGCCCACTGATGGGAACAGACTCTCCATTTTTGCGAAGGCTGGATCCTTCGAATTCTGTAATCCGTTCTCCCGTCATGTCGGCCGTCGCTCGCACGACGCGGTCACGTTCGTCGTCGGGAACTAATTCGAAAACATGACGACCGATGAGCTCACCCCGATCCATCTGATGGAGATCGCAAGCAGCTCGGTTGGCGTCGAGCACGATGCCGCCAAACGTTTCCACGAAGATGGCATCTGGTGATTGATCGAAGAGTCGCTGGAAATGGTGATTCGCTTGAAGCAGAGCGGCTTCGGTCTCTTTCAGTCGCGAGATGTCGCGAATCACAACCATTTGGTCGTGCGAGTTCGGCAAAGGAACGAAACGTGATTCGAGGCTGTATTTCTTGCCGTCACGTTCGCAAGTGAATTCGACGCACTCAACCGGGCTGCCAAGAGCAACCAATCCCATCGCGTCACGAAATCGATTGGCAACATGCGGCTCAACGGCGCTCCAAAGATTCGAGGTTGGGCTTCCCGACTGATACAGCAACGATCGCATGTAGTCTGAGCCAAACCGTTCGATGATCTCCCCATCCGAACTGACTCGGAGAAGTTTATCCGGATAAGCACCGAAGACGGACTGAAGCTCGGCTGTTCGCAACATGAGTTCGCCGACGGCCTGTGCGTGCTCGAGAGCGACTCCAGTCAGATGCGAGAAACTCATCACTGCATCTTGGAGGCTGTTCGTGAACTCGGACGACGTTGACATCACCAAGAGGATGCCGACACAGGACTTGTCCGATGAACCGACGCGAATCGTAGCGCATTGATACATGCCACAATTCACGAGCGCATGTGAGACGGCGAAACTGGCGACGCTTGTGCTAGCTTCAGGATTTTGGTCTGCGACCGTGAGGTCATGCAGTTGAAGGATCCCAACTTCTTCCGAAACGCTCGGCATGAAAGCGGGATTAACATCTCCTACGACGCTACGAATGACTCGCTCATAACGTGCACCTGAGAACGAGACCGCAGGGCTGTCTTCGTCCCAATCAGGCAGGATCAATGTCGCATGCAGATAGGGCGAAAGAAGTTCGATTTCTCTGAGTAGCGCTTCGATGACCTGCGAAAGTGGGCGTCGCGCGGCGATGAGTTCTAGTATGCGGCATTGGGCGTCCTGCAGGTGCTCGGTGTGTCGTCGCTCAGTGATATTGTCGACCGCGGAGTAAGTGCGCGAATAAGACCCTTCGTGACCTCGAGCGACACGCGAGCGGATGCTGCAGATCATCCGCCGACCGGTCTTCAAGGAATACAGCGTGTTTTCGAAGTCATATGCTTCGTCGCCTCGCGCGAGTGACGCTAACCAGCCGATGTAAGGCGGAAGTGACTCTTCGCGGAAGATGCTGCCGACGTTGTTCAGGAAGTCGTTGGCACTATCGGCTTCGAACATCGTTACCGTGCCGCGATTGATGTCGAGCACTTTGATCGTGTTCGCGATTTCAAAAGCCTGCTGGGGATGATCGAGAAGCCATGCTTCGACGTTTTCGACACCGGTTTCTTGCAATTTGGTGAGTAGAGTCTTGGCTACCGAACAGTCGAGTTCCCATAACGAAATTGGCGATTCGTAAAACAGCCGTTGGTAACGCTCATCGCCCCGACGCATAAGTTCGGAAGCTCGGATCCGCTCGGTGATGTCGATCATCATGCCGTGCAAGTGGGTGATTCGGCCCAAGGCATCACGCTTCACGAAGCAATAATCTCGCACCCAGTGATGATCGCCTCGAGCGTCGACCACCCGATATTCCATCGTATGATGCAGCCCCATTTGAGTGCGGTCAGCGCAGAACGTGAGGACTCGATCTCGGTCTTCCTCGAAGATGACCTTGGCGAAGAATTCTGGCTCGGTGAGCCAGCGGTCGAGAGGGTAGCCGAAGATCCGTTCAACTTCGGGTGAGACGAATTCGAAGAGCTGCGTGTCAACGTTCCACTCCCAAACGAAGCCATCTGCCGCCGCTAAGACTTCGTTGAGCTTATCCAGTTGTTTGCGGGCAGCAGCTTCGAGGTCTCTGTTGCGGGCATAGACGGTGACATCTCGCACCATCCCCACGACGATCTTGGGGTGCCCGTCTTCATCAAACGAAACTGGTCGCGCCGACGACTGTAAGTACCGCAATTCGTTGTCTGGCAAGATCACTCGGTACTCGGACGATGTCGTCATGCCGATCGATGTGGCCCGATGCCAACACGCTTCGATCCGCGGGTGGTCTGCCGGTACCAGTTGTCTCTTCAGAGTGTCGAGTGTGATCTTGCGACGCTCGTCTTTGGGAATGTTGAAGAGATCCAACATGGACTTCGAACAACGGAAGTCCTGAAGGTCGTCGCGCCATGACCACCAGCCAACTCCTGCGACGGCTTGTGCCTCATCGAGCAGGGTTTGAGCGAGGTCAACATCCTCTGCGGCTGTTTGCTTTCTGAGGATGATGATGACCGAATCCACGCACGACTCGTCACTCACTACGAGCATCGAGATTGGACAGTGCTTCGAGTCGACCGTTTGAAGAAATGCGTCGATCGGTACCGGCGGATGGTCACCTAGGCAGGCTTCAGGCAAGCAATGCGACGGCAATCCCGTCAACAAGTCCAAAACGGACTGGCCTCGTAGTTGAGACTCGGGCAAACCGATCAATGTCTCTGAGGCCGGGTTTGCAGCGATTACTTCTAGATCAGGCAATGAGATCACCTAAGCCGCGTCGCTCATCCAACGAAACAAACCGCTCACCGGAGTGGTTCGATCGCCGATGGTGACCGCCTCGCTGACAGACATGATGGATCTCAACAGGGGGATCAGATGGGATGATCTCTTGCGACCGTTTGGCCGACCAAGGCATTACTTGGAGTTGCGGAGCAGCTCAAACATTAGGCCGAGATGCTCCGCAACTTTGACTTAAGATCACAAACTACCGTCCGAGCTTGGGACCGCTCGACTTCGTCTTGTCGACGTATTCAATGACGTCCTTCTTCTTAGAGTCTTTCTTCTCGGCAGACTTCTTGTTGCTCTTGGTAAAGACCTGGTCCCAACCCGTTGAGAACTTCTTGTTCGACCCAGTGTTGACGGTGTAGCCAGTCATTGTGAACTCCTGATGGATTTTGAATGACACGCTGGATGCGTGCTGGTGTTTTCTGCGGTGAATGCAGCAATGCGTCTTTTAAGCGAAGCAAACGGCGATGCCCACTAACTTGGTTGCCTTCGATCTCTGCGTGAGGTGAGATTAGTTGAGAGCAACGATCGCTTAGACCGCGAGATCTTGAGCGTTACTTGGCATTGGCAGGTACGTCGATGATGCGAGCGACGCGATCGTTCGATGAGATGATGGCGCGATTGCCATCGGGTGACAGTGCGACCGAATACGATACGACTCCAGTAGTCATTTCGAGAATCGGTTGCTTGGTTCCCAGATCCCACACTTTTAAGTTGCCGGCATAGCCAATCGACCAAAGTCGATTGCCCGCAGCGTTGAAGCGAACGCGATAGATGTCGTCTTTGTGGCCGGTCAACACGGCTTGCGGAGTCGGGTTGTCCTTCTGCCAAATGTAGACCGGTCGCTTGGCACCAATACCCATGCCAGCTCCTGCAATAAGATTTCCATCTTGGCTGATGGCGATGGAGTAAACCGGATGTTCGGGGCCGGTCAGCTTGCGAATCTCGGCACCGCTTGTGGCGTCGTACAATCTCACTGTGTTGTCTGCGATCGCAGCCACGAGTGTGTTTCCATCGGGCATGTAAGCGACTGCATTTACTCCTACAGGCATCGTGGCCAGCGTCTTGAGAGGTTGCTTCTTTTCGATGTCCCAGGTGCGAATTGTTTTATCGCTGGAACAAGACGCCAACGTCTTGCCATTTGGTGCGAAAGTAACGCCGTAAATCGGAGCTCCGTGACCAGAGAGCGTGGCTGTGGAACTTGCGGCCGCAACCGACCAACTCTTCAACGTCCTATCCGCTGCGGTCCACAACGTGCGGTTATCTGGAGCCCAGCCCCAACCACTGACTTTGTCTTCGTGACCGCTCAACGTTTGCGATGGGTCGCGGCTTGGCGGTTCTGCTGGCTGTGGATTCAACGGAGTCGGATCGAAGCAAGGCAACGTCTTGTCGCTCAATGAGGCGATGAGTTTCGAGCCATCGGGGCAATACGAGAGACCGACGACTTCAGCGGTGGCTGGGAAGCGGAAGTGAGCTTGCCCGTTGTTGGGGTTCCAAGTACGGATCGTCTTGTCTTTGCCACCGGCAGCGATCTGTTGTGAGTTCGCACTGAAGGTGACAGAAAGCACCGGGCCATCGAAGCCAGAGTAAGCTCGGATCGGCGCGCCGTCTG
>OMIV01000042.1 GCA_900299185.1 Planctomycetaceae bacterium | reverse complement strand
CTCACCCCTGACCCCTCTCCCCCAAAGGGCGAGGGGGACCAAGAGCAACAACAGCAATAAGCCTCGTCGCGTCCTGGCTCGCATGTGCGACGTCTTACATGGTGCCGACTTCGCTGTTCACCGCTTCTTGCCATCATCGTTCGACGGCAAGTTGATGCCCGGCAAGCCTTCTGCCGGTGTCCACGGTTTCGCGGGCAGCGATTCCGTGAGCGGCAGAATCCAGGGTTGGCGTCGCCATCGAAACGGCTCGGCCGCCAGGTCTATACGAGGATCAATCATGAGCTGTGGTCGTCGTCCATTGAGCGAGCACCAGACTTCGACATGCACCTCTTGCCGACCGAGTGCGTCTTGAGCGGCCAGGTCTGCTATGTGTCGGCTGAACTGTCGCAACAGTTCGGGTTCGTAGCTCATCTTGTCGAGCTGCTTCTGTGTTAAGAGTGCTCGCGGGTTGAACGGGCGCGTCTTCTTTGTGACCGGATCAACTAACGTGAAACGCAGTGCCGACCATTTCTCGTGCAACATCATGCGCCACGCGAATCGTGTCCCCTCTTCGGTCCAATCGACGTTGCCTTCATAGAGGAGATGACGCCAAGGGACGATCAATTGCACGGCAAACCAAACAGCGAGGCAGGGCAGCGCCAACTTGCCTCGCGATGCTGAAACTGTAAGTGCTGGAATAGTCCTGACACCTGCCGGCGATGTGCTGCTGGTCGTCTTTTTGGACAAAGCTCGAACAAAGCGACGGGGCCAATCTGGTGAGAGAAAGAGCGTTGTCGCCACGATCATGAACCAAGGGAAGATCCCGATTTGGAACATGGTCGAGTTCCACAAATGGAACGTCACGGCGATGGTCAGTGCGATCTTTTGAGTCGACTTCCACAGCAAAGCCGGGACGACAAACAAGTCGATGATCAGTCCCGACCAGGACATGACAACGGCTAGCCAACGCTCGCCATAAACCGGAAACCATTCCCTCAGGCCGGTCATCTGCATCATCCAGATTTGCAACGGCTGCCCCTGCAACCAGTCGGGATTGAGCTTCACGATCCCGCCATAGAAGTACGCGATGCCGATCTGAAATCGGATCATCCAAAGACACCAGGCAGGAACAGTGGGAGATACCTGGAGTTGCTCGCCACGTCTCCAAGTCCACTCGCGGTCTGCGGGAACAAAGACCATCAGCGAGCACAACAAGCACACCAAATAGAGGTGATTCAGAAACGCCGTTTGATCGAGCAGCAGCACATAGGTCAGACCGACTGCCAACGCAGCCATTGCCGCGCGATAGTGACGCCCGACGGCAACCAACATTCCCGCCGCACCCAGCGCGAGAAAGTGGGCATACATCCCAATGCCCGGCCACGGCCTCAACCAGTCGAAGCCGGGGTAAGTGAAGTTGAAGTGCGTCTCGACATAGAAATCGCGGATCCAACCGAAGTGGAAGTATCGCCACACCTCCCAAACGAGGATGACTCCCAGCCCAATACGAAACACCGCCAGCGAAGCGACATCAATCGGTCGCATCGCTGCATCTGTGATTCGTCGACCGAGTGCATTCAGCGTCGCCATGCAGCAACCATTCGGGCCGGGCCGTTAGAGAAAGTCTTCTATGAAAAGGCGAGAGCATCGATCCTGAAGATAGCCAAGATTGCTGAGCCGGCGAGTTTCAGCACGCACAGACGACCGAGAAGAATTTGCGGACTAGCCCGAATCATCAGGTTTGATGCGGCTCTGTTTGATCTCGATTCAGATATGCGAAAGAAGTTTCACGCAGAGGCGCAGGGTTCGCAGAGTTCAGCTAGATCCTCGATCTTCTCCGCGACCCCTGCGTCTCTGCGTGAGACCTTCTGCTGCCTGGGAGGCTGCCCGAGTCGACCGTGGGATAGGCTCCTAGTCACGATCGTCGGGGACTCTGTGATTCAAGATCGACCCAACACAGCGACGGCGATCAAACCCGTTGCGACCCAGACGACCACGAGGGCGTAGTACTTCGGTTTGCCGAGCCGGATCGCGTCTAGAAACTCAGCGGCGGCGACGAACTTCCGAGTCCACGCCGTCTCTTTCGAGCCGCAGAGCACCACTCGATCAAAGAACTCCAAGATCGCGGCAATGACTTTGAGCGGGATGGCCCACAACCACGTCGTCACTTCTTCGATGTACCACCAACGTCGGGGCACTCGCAGTAGCTCTGAAAGCAAATCAGTCAGAGCTGACTTTGGGTCGGTCGAACTTGCTGAAGCGGATTCGTTTGCGGTCGATTCGGCGGGAGCATCTCGATCAAGCCGAGTCACCATCAAGAGTGCGATCGCCAATACTCCCACAGCGGCTTGAGGTCCGATGTCGGACGACGTGCCGAAGCTCATGCCTGCGAGGCCGCTGAGTGTCACAATTGCCACACAGCAGCGACTTGCCGTTCCGTGATGAAGCGCGGCGGTCAATGTCAGCGGCAAGAGTCCCAGCAATCCCAACATCACAAAGAGCAGCGGAGTTTCGTCGGTGGCTCGCCACAGCGGGATCAATCGCAGTCCCAATGAAAACGCCGGGACGATGATCGCGGTGAGCAGAGGGACTCGCAGCGGAGACCGACTTTCCACCAAGCGCTTCAGCCAGAGCGAAAACGGGAATAGTCCCAAACGCAGGATGATCGCGCCGGCCAGCATCGAAGCACAGCCTCCCCGAGCGACGGCGGCATCAACACGCTGGTCTCGCAGAGCTGTCGACAGCAGTTCGTCGATCGATGTGGAGTGATACCGCGCCTGCAACAACCCCATCGCTCCCAATAGCAGCAGCGATGAAAGTCTTAACGGCATCAAGAGACGCGGACCGGCAGTTGTTCGTTCCACCGCGAGGTCGTGCGGCGAATTGGTCGTCGCTAAGAACTCGCTCAGCTCTTCGATCACAAGCCAGCTCAACAGCACGACCAACAGATCGTTGGCAGTTGCAGCCAATGTCACGGCGAATTGCAGTCCCAACCAACTGACGATGATTCGAGTGGGAGCGACGGCCAACTTGCGAGCAGCCAAGGCCCAACTGGCAAACATCGCGGTCAGCAAAAGAGACACCGGCCAACTCGCGGTCTGTCGCAGTTCGATTACGACGGGCAATCCATCACCAGAATGGAACCAGTCGCGTTGCAGCCAATCGAGCGCCGCAGTGGACGACGCTGACATCGGCCAGATCAATCCGAAGGCCGCCGCGCAGACCAGACATGAACTCGTGATCGCGACGCGGCGATACTGTTGAAACGCCGTCGCCAACAGCAGGCTCGCCATCAGGCTACCCATCGCCAACGCGATCAATCTGGGCTCGGCAAACATCAGATCGGAGTCCCTTCGACCTTAACCCATGCTGCATCCGAATTGATCATGGCAAAGTCAATCGCGTCGTCTTCATCTCGAAATGCGTAATCGATGCTGTCAGACATCGCGGTGGTTTCAAACGGCGGCGGAAAGAAAGTTTGAAAGACGATGTAGGGTAAGACTGCGATTAGGCCTGGGATGAGCATCGCGTATTTGAGAAGTCCGCGCGGAACGCGTGCCTTAATTGGCTCAAAACAAAACTGAAACATGATCCAGATGAGCAACCCGGAAATGACCACTCCGGCGAACCGTGAGAATTGGAGACGCCAGGCACATCTGTAACACGCAGGGGCTTTCACTCGGACGGGCATTCCCCACCATAGCAAGACCCAAGTCCACCAGCCGATCGACCATGTCCACACAGAAACCGTTGAGTCAGGCGAATGAGCTCGACAGACAACGCAGCGCGGGGGGAACTTAGCGGTGTAGCTGCGAGGCAGGTTGATAGTCGTCGGCGATGGCATCTCTCAGGTCCTGATGAGTCGAAGTCTTTCAGAACTGCACCGACATCGTGCGACTGCATTCCGAAGTTAATGAGTGGCGATTCTGCCGTCGCGAACTTCACTCGTTAGCGCTCCCTTGGGGTGTTGCTGATGGCGTCGCGTTGGGAGTGATCTCGAACGTCGCAGTCGATGGCGATTCGGGAGCCGCTGCTGGCAGCTCGGGATTCAACCAGTCGTCGACGCCTTCGGTGGCTCCTTTGTTGAAGCGTTGTTTCGGACCGGGGCTGCGTGTCTTCATGGCGTACCAGATCATGCCAGCGACGAGTACCAAGATGACGGCTCCCAGAGCGAGCTCTAATCCAGATGACGTGGGCGCGGCTTTCTTGGGCGGGCCTGATACCGGTCGAATGCGACCCATCAACAACGGTGCGGCTCGGTTTGTGTGAAACGCTTCATAGGCCAAAACCTTGAAGAAGTAGCCCACGAAGACGCACTCTTCTTCCACTTCTCCGCCGAGATTGAACCAGCTCGGGATCTCGGGCACGACGACGGAATAAGGATGGTCCTTCGATTCGTCGGTGAAGCCCCACAGTTCGTAAACCTTGCGAGCTTCCGCCGAGTTCTGTGGCAGGTCTTCGTGCTCTTCGATGCGACGCACATGCAGCCTCAGTCGGACCAGCTTGCCGCGGTGCTTGTCTGCAGTTTGGAAGAATTGGTTGTAGGTCACCTTGCGGTTGGCTCGCACTTCCAACGCATCGAAGGGTTGAGCTCGAGCCCACTTCAGCAGCCGGTAATAGCTCGGCATTTCGAGCCCTTCGAGCGGCCGCTTGTCTTGGACCGCCTGCAACTGCATGCGGCACGTTGCCAGCTCTTCGGGGTTGCCATCATGAGGAGCCTCAATGACGACTTCTTTCCACTCCTTGGGCTTAGCTGTCGGCGCAGGCTTTTCGGAATCGACTTCTTGAGCTTCGAGCCACCGCCAATTGCGAGCATCTTTGGCCTGGGTGTAGATCATCGAAACGATGATCAGCAGCAACACCGAAGTCAGCAGTCGAGGCTTGCTTCCAGAACCATAAGGCCGCCCGATCGAACTGCGACGATAGCGAGACATAAAGGGCTCCAGAGTGACTCACCCAAACTTGGAATGCGGAGCTTGAATCGGCTGCGAGAGCGTTAATCGGCGAAGGGCTGCGGTCGTCGAGCCGACCTAGCTACTTCACCTTGAAGTTGATGTTCGACAACGGCTTCCCATTGGCCAGCTTTTGCTTCGTGCAAGTCTCCATCACGCGGATGAACTCGGCGTAGTTCAGCTTGCTCGACATCACGATTTCGACTCGATCGACCGCGTTCGGCTGCGAGATCAGCTTGCCGAGTTCTTGTCCCAGCAAAGCCAATGAACCTTCGCTGGCCGGACCAGTCACGATGCTGCGTTGGCCCAGCTTGATGCCGCTGATCTTGCCATCGCCTTCGGCGTCGACGTGAACGGGAATGGCTTCGTAGATGGCAACCACGCCGTCTGGCGGTCGCGAGTTTTGAGGAGTCTCGGTCTTCTCTTCTTTGTAGACCGCGACACCTTGTTGCATCGGCAGATTCATCCGCAGCTCAACTTCAACCGCCGCCGGTTTGAAGGTGAGGATGAAGAAGGCGAGCAACTGAAACGCCATGTCGAGCATTGCCGCGAGGTTCAGTTGGACCTCGTTGCTGGACTTCTTTTTCTTACGCATCGCTAGTTGTCTCCCTTCCGGCTGAGGGCTCGGAATGAGAAGCGTTTGAAGCGTTGCTTTTGGCAAAGCGTCACGATGGTGTTGACGGCATCCACGTGCGTGTTGACGTCAGCTCGAATGACCACAATCGTCGGCAATTCGTCGCTGCTGGAGAGCTTGGGGTTCTCGGCTTGAGCGGTCTTCAAGCAGGCTTTGGCTTCTTGATGGATGTAAGCCGTCGGATCTTTTTGCTCGATGCCATCGACCTTCAGCTTTCCATCTGGGTTGACGTTGAGCACCAACAACGATTCACCCTCTGCGGACTCGATCGGCTTGGCCGAACCGAGAATGGGGAGTTGCAGAGATTGATCCAGCGCCGCGCCTTTGAAATTGATCACGAGCATGAAGAACGTGATCAACTGGAAAACCATGTCCAGGATCGGCGTCATGTTAGGTTCGACATTGTCTTCGGCAGCGAGTGATCCGCTCACGATGACGACTCCTCAGGCATGGCACTCGGGATGAACTCTCGTCGGGAAACGCGTCCTCAAGCGGGGCTTAAGAACGAGCCATGTGGACTAAGCCTTCTCGGCGCGTTGACGCTGTTGAATCGCGTGAATTCGCAGCACTTGGTCGTCGGTCACGGACATCACGTGCGAGGAGATGTGAGCGATCTTGTTCTTGAACAAAGCGAAGAAGTAAATCGCGGGCACCGACAGCGCCACACCTTCAAACGTTAGAACGAGAGCTTCCGAGATCTCACCGGCCACTTGGCTGGCCTTCAACTGCGTGCCCGAAATCGCGATCACGCTGAAGGCGCCGATCATGCCTTTGAGCGTTCCCAGCAGACCGATCATGGGGCCCAGCGAACCAATGACAGCCAGCATGCTGATTTGGCGGTCCATGTCTCCGGTCGATGATTCACCGGCTCGTTCCATCGACTCGCGCGAGTGAGACAAGCCATAGGGCAACGACGAAATGCCCGCCTGCATCACGCTGCCGTAGAAGGTCTCGTTCTCTTTAACGAGGTTGTATGCGCCGACGATGTCGCGCTTCTTGAGTGCTTCTTCCACGCTCTCCACCAACAGAGGCGGAACAGCCTCGTCGAGCTTAAACGTCATGAAGGACAGCACGACGACATGCACGAAGTAGAACGAGATCAAGAGGATGATCGCCCCGATCCAGCCTGACGTGTGAATCAACCACACCAGGAAGTTCTGCTCGCCAGCACCTTCTGTCGCGGTGCCACCTTCGTCAGCGGCTGCGGTCTCGCCTTCGACTGCTTCGCCTTCTTGAGCGTAGGAAATGCTCGGCATTGTCGTTGGGATGACGGCCCACGAGAGCAACAAGCAGATGAGGAAACTCAGAGTTCGGCCCAACGGGCGGCTCAGCAACGGTCGATGCATGTGTCAAAACCTCGACGAGTTCGAACTAGGTCAACGGGAAGGGACGGGGAGCATTCTCCATGAGCCCAGACGGGCTTCCTCACCCATCGCCAGCAATCCGCCGTCGCCTCAATCGTTCTGTGATCGCAGCGCAACTCTTCGAGTCGCGTTGTTGCAGTGAGGCTCAACACAATGAACCGTGCGTCGACCAGATTCCATTGAGAGGCGGCGGGGGCGGGAGAAGTTAGCGACGCTTCGCACCGTTTTCTTGCGACTGCTGCAAGTTTTTTGCGAATCACTGGTGACGTAGTGCGGGCTGTGACGTTCGCCTCTCAAGTGAGTGAAAGAGAACTCGCCAGTTTGGCCTGAGTTGGAAATGTCCCGATGGTCGCATCGGGCGAGTTCTGATCGTCAATTCGGCGGTGTCTGTCGAACAGCTTGTAATTCTCTCAGTCTGCTACTGGAGCCCGCCCTAAGGGGTTGCTGTAATCCGGCCCGCTCTTGAATCAGGAGACACTCGCGATGGCCTTCATAGATCTCTCAAGCCCTGCCGGAAAAATTCACACCGCGATCAAGGACTTGCAGATTGCTTGGGGCCACGCCACCGAGAAATGGCACGACGAAAACAGTCGCTATTTCGAGGAGCACTGTCTGCTGCCGCTGGCCATGACGGCCAAGCTGTCGCTGGATGCGATCGGACGCATGAGCGAGCACATCCAACGCGCCGAGCACGCCTGTGCTGACGAGTGGCGCGTGGAATAGTTCTCAGATCCATCTTTTCCATCGACTCGCCGGAGACCGTTATGCGCCGACTCGCTTTCTGGGCTTTGTTCCTAACCGCCATTCCTCAAACGTCGTTGCTATCTGCTGCCGAGGGCAACAGTCCTAAAGCCGTGACCACCGTGGCGGAAGCCGATGCAGACTTCGCGGTGCAGGGCGAGTACTTGGGCACGGCGCGAAATGCGTGCGGTCGCTGCGAGTCGATCGGGTTGCAAGTCATTGCGATGGGCAAGGGCGAGTTTCATGCGGTCGAGTACCGCGGCGGTTTGCCAGGCTATGGCTGGCCGATTGGCGGTGAGCGCATCAAGTATCAGGGCCAGCGCGATGGCGACGCGATTCGCTTAACGAGCGAAGGTCGGCAGTTATTGCTGACGGGCGGCCAGGCCAGCATTACTGCAGGCGAAAAGGGCGAGTGGTCCGTTGGTCAAGCAGCGAAGGTTACGCGTCAAAGTCCAACGCTGGGACTGCGTGCTCCTTGCAATGCGACCGTGCTGTTTGACGGCACCAACACCGATCAATGGAAGGACGGCAAGCTCGACGGCGACCTGCTCAAGGAAGGCACTGAAACCAAAGAAGCGTTCGGTGACTTCCAACTGCATCTCGAATTCATGCTGCCCTACATGCCGAACGCGCGCGGGCAAGGTCGAGCGAACAGCGGCGTCTACATTCAAAGCCGCTACGAAGTGCAGGTGCTCGATTCCTTCGGACTCGAAGGTGCGATCAATGAATGCGGGTCGCTCTACACGCAGCGTCGCCCGGACCTCAACATGTGCCTGCCGCCGCTAGCATGGCAGACTTATGACATCACCTTCTTCGGTCCGCGCTTTGATAGCGAAGGCAAGAAAGCTCAGAACGCGAGGATCACTGTTCTGCATAACGGCGTCCCCGTGCAGAACAACGTCGACGTGATCGCGAAGACCGGCGGTGGTGCTCAAGAAGGTCCGTCGCACCTCGTCACGAAGCTGCAAAATCACGGCAACCCAGTTCGTTATCGCAATGTGTGGCTGGTGAATTACGGGCACCCTCAACCGGTTTGCTCGCAACCGCTTGCTGCCATTGAGACGCCGTTGAAGAAGTAGTCTTCCTTGGCCGCAGTGCGGCTGAAGTCATCACTGTGCCTTAAAGCTGAGAACACGGATCTTCATTGATCAGCACCGCTTGTCGGGCGGCTACGATCAGCGAGGATCCGTGTTCTCGTTTGTTTTAGAGTAGTGTTGCCGCCAGCAAGACGAGCTTGCTGATTGCGACGTGGAATTCGGCTTACAGGTCGGAGAGGACTGCTATGAAGTTGCTGCTGTCACTCGCGTATGTGTTGGGGCTGAGTACTTCGTTCCTCTGGGCAGCTGAGTTTCGTGCCGGTGCGCACGCCGAGCCGATCACGCCCGAGAAGTTTCCTATTCCGGTCAACGGCAACATGAAGGGTGGCTTCGCGAACTCGGTACATGATCCCCTGCATGCTCGCTGCTTCGCACTGCATGATGGTCAGCATGAATTGATCTTCTGCGTCGTCGATTCATGCATGATCTCGCGTGAGACCTGCGAACGAGCCAAAGAACTGGCGTCGAAAGAGACGGGCGTGCCGACCAGCCATCTGCTGATCTCCGCGACTCACACGCACTCGGCAGCGACGATGGTGCCGGTGTTTCAAAGCGATCCTGATCCTGCCTACTTAGCCGAACTTCCGGGCCGCATCGCTCAAGGAATAGTGAAGGCTCATCGCAATCTGGAACCGGCTGAAGTGGCCTGGGGCAAGGGTTCGGATCCGTCGCAGCTTTTCAACCGTCGCTGGCTGATGAAGGACGATCAGCAGTACTCGAACCCGTTCGGCGGCATGAACGATCGAGTGAGAATGAATCCGGGTTATCAGAACCCGCAGGTAAGCCGCCCCTCGGGACCGACTGACCCCGAAATCACGATCATCACAGCCCGAGCGAAGAGTGATCAACGGCCGCTCGCACTGCTGGCCAACTACAGCTTGCATTATGTCGGTGGCAACCCGGCGATCTCGGCAGACTACTTCGCTGCTTATGCCGACCAGATCACTCAACTGCTGAAAGCCAACGATCAGCGTTACCAAGGCAAGCCCAGCTTTGTTGGCATCATGTCGAATGGGACCAGCGGCGACGTCAACAACGTGAACTTTGCTGGTCCACCACCGATGGGTCGTAAACCTGGTGAGCAACTGCAGGTCGTCGCACGCAGTGTCGCAGAAGCTACACTGAAGGCGTATGAGAAGTTGACTTTTCGTTCGCATCTCACATTAGCCAGCGCCGAAACCGACGTGCGTTTGAAGGTTCGCAAAGCGAACCCAGAAGAACTCGCAACCGCCAAGCGGCTCATTGAAACCACGCCGCGCGATAAGGACGGGCAATTCAGCGGCATGCCTGCGGTCTATGCTCGCGAGACCGTGTTGCTCAACGACTTCCCCGACGAGGTTCCCGTCAAGCTGCAAGTGCATCGCATTGGTGACCTCAGCATCGCGACGATCCCGTGCGAAGTCTTCACAGCGATTGGACTCGAGTTGAAGCAGAAGTCCCCGTTCGCAGGCCATTGCACCATCTCATTGGCGAACGGCTACAACGGCTACATGCCCACCGCTGAGCAACACCAACTCGGAGGCTACGAAACCTGGCGAGCTCGCAGCAGCTATTTGGAAGTGGACGCATCAGAGAAGTCGGTCAAGCAACTGTTATCGCTCTTACACAGCATCAAGTAGTCGGCAGCATCCAGGCTCGCTCTTCGACGAGCCACGATGGCTTCTCAGTTGTGGGCCGCGCTGGGCTCGTGCAACAGGGTTGAAACCGGGAGTTCGAACTCTTCGAGGAATTGTCGATCGGGTCGATTGAGCCACCAATCGGGCGTGCAAGCAATTGTGCTGTCTTGCTTCAGCACGATCCCCGTGTGGTTCGAAAGATGAACCATGCCACGACGTTCATCCGGATCAATCACGATGACGACCGACACGCCCCACTCGATGTATTGAGCGACTCGACGGCGGAGGACTCGGCGGCGATCTGCTGTGGATGCAATCTCGATGACGAGTGCCGGGCAGGTGTCCGTGATGACCTTATCCATTTCAGCAAAGCGATTGCCGCCGACGAAGTAGCTGATCGCCGGGAAGAACGCCGAGTCGGGATTGCGAACGGCTGCCAAGCCCAATTCAAAGCAGGCGTAACCTTCTGGGTTCAACTCCAGGTATCTCGCAAGGGCCTTCGCGAAGTTGAGCACAACAGTGCCGTGCTCGGTTGAAGGCGGCGTATGCACCAGCACTCGACCGTCAACCAACTCACACCAACGGCCGTCATCCGGCAGGGTGAAGCGTGACTCGGCAAAGTCTTCTGCCGCGATGTTGCTGCAAAGTCGCAGATCCATAAGCCCAGTTCCTATTCCAATTCCGCACTTCATCGGGTGCCCTGCAAATGGCAAACAGGGCTGCGGTGATTCTGGAAGACTTGAGCTTAGACAGCGAGCGAAGTTTGTTCGTAGAGCGTTGCCACTCCCTGAAAATGAAAACGCCACTCAACCTAAGTGAGCGGCGTTGTTGAAGCTTATGAGTCCGGTGGATCAGACCATGGCTGGAACCCACTTCTCCAGTTTGGCGTTGAGTGTGTCGGCCGTGAACGGCTTCACGAGGTAGTCGGACACGCCGGCTTCAATCGCAGTCACAACGCGCGATCGTTCGGCTTCGGTGGTGATCATGATCACTGGGATCTGCTTATTGACTTCTCGGACTTTCTTGAGCAACGAAAGGCCATCCATCACTGGCATGTTCCAGTCGGTCATCACGATGTCGAATGACTGGGAACTGAAGCTCTCGAATGCAACTTGTCCATTCTCGGCTTCGACGATGCCGTCTTCAGATACGCCCAACTTCAAGAGGCACCGCTTTTGAATTGTTCGCATGGTTCCCGAATCATCGACTAAGAGAATCTTCATGGCCGTGTTTACTCCTGGAATTGGCCCTAAGTGGGCAGCCCTCATCAACCGAGAGCGAGAGAATTTGGTATGAGCAAGAAACAAGAACAGATGGCAGTAGTTAGCAACTCACCGTCGCACGTTGGTCAACTTGCGAGATGTTGCCTTCCAAACGTGTATCGAAGCCGACTTCAATCGCGAGTTCACCCCACGGTGTCGTAAAACTGACAGTGATTGGTGAGACATCGCCGGGGAAGTAGATCTTCTGCGCTTTGCCGACGATGACGTTGGGTAAGCCCAAAGACAGATTGAGATGTGCCATCGCGGCCTTTGCCCCGCCAGCGATCATGTTGCTCAGCTCGCCGACCGCATCCACGACATCGGGTGTCACATCATCAAACTCGACGAGCAGCAGTCGCTCGGTCGCTTTGAGTGCCACCTCTCGAGACAGACTGAGTACCAGACTGCCCACGTGGGTTCCCGACAGCCCAATCAGGGCTGACACTTCATGAGCTGGTTCGGCTTCCGTCTTGAGACGCAACGATGTGCGTTTCAGAGGGCACTCCAACATCGTGTTGAACACGTTGGCAGCCGACTCAATGAAGTGATTGATGAATGAAACGTCCATTAAGACCCTCGCTCCGTTTGCCCGCATCAGAGTTGTGTGCGATTTGGCCTCTGGCGGTCTCCGCTGTCGCCGCCCGAGTCAGTCCAAAGCTAGCTCGCATTCAGCTTGAGCTTGTCTGAAATGGTCTGAGTTGATCGATTGGAGGTCAGGTGAAATGGAATGCCTCCCGTCTGGAGGCTGTTGGACTGAACGCGTTGAACTCGAAGCTTGAATTCCATTCGCCAAATGCTGCTACTAGGATGCTCAGCCCCTTGTTGGTTGGAGTTCGACAATTGTGGGGATCCAAGGAACGCAGCTCCGCGGTTTGCCGAAGATTTCGGCTGCGATGAAAGCGGTGGTTCCGGTTTCGCAGCCTCCTTTCCACTTCCGATGTGTTGTCATGAGCATTGAACGCGCTGAGCAGTTGAAAGCGGACTTGTCCTCGAAGTGGGTCATTGTTGACCCCAAGATTCCCGAACTGCGTCGCTTTTCGGGTCTGACTGGCAAGGTGCAGACAGTGAATATGAACTGTCGCGCCTTGGTGCAGTTCCAGGATACGCCGGACATTGCTTGGTACGACATCGAACCGACTTTTCTGCGAGTCGTCGAGGCTCCGGCTCCTAAAGCCAAAGAAGAGCACGCTCCGAAGGCCGCAAAAGCTGCTCCGGCAGCACCCGCTCCCGCTGCTGATGGTGGTGGCGGTAAGAAACTCTCTCCGTTGGAGTTGGCTCGTCAGCAGGGAGCAGCCAAAGCTGGCGGAGCTCCTGCAGCCGCACCTGAGGCGGGTAAGAAGTTGTCTCCTCTGGAACTGGCCCGTCAACAAGGGGCTGGCAAGGCTACAGCTGCGGCACCTGCTGCTGCTCCCGCTGGAGACGCTGGAAAGAAACTTTCGCCATTAGAAATGGCTCGTTTGCAAGGTGCTGGTGGAAAGAAGCCCGCAGCAGTTGCGGCCGAGGAAGCACCTGCAGTCGCACCGGCGCCCGCTGCTGAAAAGAAGCCAGTTCCTACGACTGGTGCCGATGGCAAGAAGTTGTCGCCATTGGAATTGGCTCGACTCCAAGGTGCTCCCAAGCGCTAAGGAGTAAGTTGATCGGCGAGTCGGTCAACGATGGAGAAGAAACGCGGAGTCGCGGGTTTCAACGAACCCCTTCGACGCTCTGTTGCTGGGGTCGGTATCGCTCGATATCTTCCCGCCCCTTTCCGGGACCGGTCGTCAGCGATTCCCCCAGGTCATGACAGGATCGGATGAATGCGGACGAGTCTCAGCGACTCTGCTCCGGCCACGGTCGGCATCTTCGGTCCGAAAGAATATTTGGTTAGTTTGTTGGCAGGAGATTGCGAACATGCAGAAGAAAGCACCAAGCCTCTATGTCCGTAGCGGCGACTATGTGCAGGTCATCTCTGGTGACGACAAGGGTAAGCGCGGCAAGATTGTTTCCATCAATCGCAAGAAGGGTTTGGTCCTTGTTGAAGGCATCAACAAGGTCAAGAAGCACATCAAGCGAGGGGCGAATCCTCAGATTCCTCAAGGTGGGCGCGTCGAAGTAGAGCGACCAATTCACGGATCAAACGTGGCATTGATCGACCCTTCGACCAACAAGCCTACTCGAATTGGCTATCGCTACTTGGCTGACGGTCGCAAGGAAATGTACGCGAAGAAGACCGGCACGACTTTGCGAGTCATCTCTCCAGCGAAGCCTCGAACTAGCCTCAAGCCTGCTGCGGCAGCGCAATAGTGTGACCTCGGCTATTCCGAGAGTCTTTCGCGAGACCAGAAGCATCCTCAATGTGGCATTTGCCAGAGGAAGTTTCTGGTCTCGCTGCATTCATGAAGACGCTCTACGGCTGAGGTTGGGGACGGATCATCCACATCAGCCTCGCTGAGAGCAGAGCGACTGCTGCGAATACTCCGAAGATCAGATTGAGTGGAACTTGCTGGTCGCGAAGCTTGCCGAACATCCAGTCCGCGTATCCTCCACAACTGATGCTAACGAGGTTCATTAGTCCGTAGCCGGTAGCGCGGAGTTCGGGTCGGGCAATCTGACATAGGATCGGCATGTTGTTGCAATCAAAGAAGCCCCAGCCGAGACCAAACAGAATCAGGAAGCCGATTGCGACGGCCAAACTAGATGCGTTGCCGACTCCGAAAAGTGCTGGCAGAAATAGCAGCATTCCCGCGGAACTGACGTAGATTCGGCCTCGAATTGAGCGTTTCATCCAGTGGTCGGCCAGCCATCCGCCGATGCCTACGCCGATGATCGAAGCGATATTCACGTAGAGCACTGCTGACATGCCGGCCTTGCCTTGGCCGAGGCCGAACTTCTCTCTCAAGATGTCTGGCATCCAATCCTTCACAACCCAGCCAGCTAATGCGGGCAGAGTGAAGCACAACACGAGCAACACAAAGTTGCGATTGCGGAGCAGCTCTTTCGCGGCCGCTTTCGGCGTGATCGAGGTTTCGACGCTCGTCGGATTCGAAACGTCAGACGATCTCATGATCGGGTGGCGGACGCTTCCAACACTCTTCAGGGCGATGAAGAGGGGAAACGCATAAAGCACTCCAATACAGCCACAAACGGAGAACGCGAACCGCCAGCCATAGCTTTCGTTCTCGGCCACATAACCCGAAAAGCCACCAAGAATGATGCCCGCATAGATCCCCATCTGATGCATCCCGATGGCCCTCGAACGAGTGGAACCAAGATGCATTTCAGAGATCAAAGCTAACGCTGCGGGAATATAGAATGCCTCGCTGACGCCCATGATCGCGCGAGCCCAAAGCAGCTCGTCGTAAGTGTCGACACGTCCTGTCACCCAAGTTACGGCTGACCAAACAAAGAGACTACCGGCGATGACGTAGCGCTTGCTGACTCGATCAGCGACGTATCCGCCAATTGGACTTAGGCCGGCGTAAACCCATTTGAAAACACCAAGGACGATGCCCCAATTCGCCTTTGTTTCGATGCCGGAGATGTCCGCCATCATCGAGGTTTTCATCGCAGCCAACATTTGTCGGTCGAGGTAGTTGAGTAGCGCAACAGGAACTAGCAGCGCGACGATTAGCCAAGCGAGTTGAGTTTGCTTCATGTTGCCTCTCAGAGATGTGGTTGGCGCATCGTGAATTGTCGACGCGCGATGGCAACTCTCCCAACTTGCTGTCACGGCGCGAAGTAGAAGCTCTGCATCAAGACTCACTTGAAGTTGCGGAGGCCTAAACAGAAGACGTCGGCATGCTCGTTACAAACCTTCCGGTCCAATGCAGGTTGTGTGGAATGAGCAGTCTCAGTTCTTTCGTGCGAATCGACACGCAGACGAGTCCGATAACTCAACGGCTTGAGTCAGTCTCATCAGATGGCTTCGAGCACAACCGATCGCGATCCAACTCCGATCTCACCGGGAGAGCGGCGAGGCATCAGCGGGCTCCAACCAATTAAGTTGACGCTCAGAACATCATGGACCACTCGCATTCGATTGAGCAGCCACACGGCACCACACAAATTGGTCTTCTGATTCTCGTCATGGCGCTATTTGTCGCGATCTGGGAATCTGACGGACGTCATCATCGGGCAGTTGCTGCTCGCGAAACTCAACAGCGGCAAGTCCAAATCGCTCAGCGTAAAGCCAACGTGCCAATCCACGAGGTCAAGCAAGCGGTCGAAGCGATTTCGGTCTTCAAGAATGTGAAGCTGCCGGTCGGTATCGTGCCTGGGGAGTATCGAATCGTTTCGAACACAGGAGTGACCGAGAATCGCTGGATCACTTTCAGCGATATCCGCCTGCAAAAGATGATGCCCGGTCGAGAAAGGCGCGACTTCTACTTGCTTGATGAGCCGGATCAGCGGATCTACTTCATTCGCGTCACCGGCCAAAATAATGTCGCACGCAGAGAGGCTGTACTTCGTTAGGAGCTCTCGGGACATCAACCCCGAGAACCCTGCTCGAAAAGTAGTGCTTACTACAGTGTCCAACCGTCGGGCAGAACGCTCTCCTTCGGGACGACAATGATCCCGTCTCGGATATAGACGCCGTTCACATCGCAATTCGCATCGAGTCCGGGACGATGGACGATGCGAACGTTTCGCCCAATGCGGCAGTTCTTATCGACGATAGCGTTCTCAATAACGGACCCTTCTCCGATGCCCAGTGCTGGTCGCGTTCCATCCGAAGCTTCGCGGTCGAACATGTCGGAGCCCATGAGGATCGCATTACGAATCGTCACGTTGGCTCCGATCCGACTACGGACACCGATCACACAGTTCTCAAGTCGCGAGCCGTCCTGAACTTGGCATCCGTCGGTGATGATGCTGTTCTTGACATGTACGCCGCTTAGCCGCGTTGGCGGCAACGACCTTGCACGAGTAAAGAGAGGGCAGGCTTCGTTAGTGAGTTCGAATGGCGGGTTCTCGCTGGCAAGCGCCAAGTTTGCATCAAAGAACGCGCGGATGGTTCCGATGTCTTCCCAGTAGCCATCAAACAGATGGACGTGAACCTTTCGAGCACGGATAGACAACGGAAAGACTTCTTTGCCGAAGTCCTTGTACGGCGAACCATCCAGCAACTCGACGAGGGTGTCTCTCTTGAAGAGATAGATTCCCATGCTGGCGACAAGACTTCGACCTTTACTGTCGATACCGCGTGAGTCGATCCATCCCGGATCGGTTCGCATCATGTCCATGTCGGCGATGGACTGAGGCTTTTCCAAAAAGCCATGCACACGACCAGAGTCATCAAATCGCATGACACCAAAGCCACTGGCGTCCTTGTCTGTGACAGGAAGCGCGGCGATCGTCGCGTCAGCTCCGGCGTTGATGTGAGTTGTGAGCATGTCCCGGAAGTCCATGCGATAGAGCTGGTCGCCAGAGAGGATCAGCACATAGTCAATTCCGGGCTGTTGCAAGTAACGCAACTGTTGTCGAACGGCGTCTGCTGTGCCTTGATACCAACGACCGCCATCAACCGTTTGCTGAGCAGCCAAGATTTCGACAAACCCACCACCGAAGCGATCGAAGGCATAAGTCTGACGCACATGTCGGTGCAAACTCACCGAGTTGAACTGTGTCAGGAGATAGATTCGATTGATGCCCGAGTTCAAACAGTTCGAAATCGGAACGTCGATCAAACGGTAATTTCCGGCCAGTGGGACGGCTGGCTTTGATCGCAGTTCAGTCAGTGGAAACAGACGTGTGCCCTGACCGCCACCCAAAATCACGCAGATGATGTTCTTCGACATTGATGTCAATCCGCAGCAAGAGGCTCCATCGCAGTGGGAATTTTCCCCGATGTTAGCAGTCGACTAAAGAACTTGTAGGTTGAAGAAACGAGCCGCCGAGTTTGTAAATCTCGAATGAACTCGGATGTCCCGTCCGCATTTCAGACGAGCTTGTTCGGGTTCGCGGACCTCACTGGGGGTGATTTACGAGCCCCGCTTTAGGCTGACTATGCGCCAGATGTCATGGCTGATGTCATCAATCGAGCGAATTTGACCATCAAGTTCAACAGGGACTCGCTGCCAATTTACCTCGGCTGCGGCCACGTCTAGATAGACCTCGCGGACTGAACTCAGATAGCTAACGTCCGCTTCTTGGATGTCGGCCTTCTTGTCCGTGTAATCGCGTTGAGCTTTCTTAGCGATCAGCGATTGAGCGAGTTCGGCACTGAGGTCGAGCAAGATCGTGAGGTCTGCTCTCGGCAGAGCAAAGACTCCGTATTCGGTCTGGGCAATCCAGTCTTGCAGAGCACGACGCTCAGCACCGTTTCGCTTGGCTCCTTGGTGGGCAGTGTTCGAAGCGACGTAGCGATCGCAAATCACAACTTCGAATTGCTGAAGCTGCTCGAGCAGAAACGACTTCGATTCGAAACGGTCCGAGGCATAAAGCGTCGCAGCGAGATGTGGATCGACATCGTTAAGTGCTCCGAATTCTCCATTGAGAAAGCGGCCAATCGTGCGACCGAAATGTGTCAGGCTATATCGCGGAAAGCTGACAAGAGCCGCAGACACGTTGGCTGCTAACAGTCGATCGAGCAGTAGTTTGGCTTGTGTGCCTTTGCCCGAACCGTCAATCCCTTCGATCGCGATGAGCACTTGCGAAACTTTCCTAGCAAGTTGGTGGGAGAGGAACGCGGCACGATCTGGACTGGGTCCAGCGAACTACGAATGCGAGTCGATCCAGTTAACCGAGCATCGCAGAGGCGGGCTATACACTCAACGTGTTGAACGCGTCTGACTGATGTGCGACGACATTAAAGTAGTTCAACAGCCGAGCGGCTTGCAGAACTTCGCTGACTCCGGGAGTGAGGTCAGAGATCACAAGCTGGCCCTCGGAACGATGGAGCTTGCGATGCAACGTGATGAGTTTACCGATGACTGAACTTGTCACGTACTCCACGGCTCCCATGTTGAGCACGACCTTCCGGCAATTGAATTGTTCGACCAGTCCAAACAATTCATGACCAAGATCCTCGATGTTGTCTTCATCACTGATGTGCGACATCGAGAATGTAACAACGACGACATCGCCCTGCTCAGCGAATGAAAAGTATCGCGGTTGGAAGCCCGACAACTGGCCCATTCCTAGTTCCTTTGCCCGATGGAAAGCTGCTCGCCAGATCGCACACCGTCCCACAACTCTGCACGGCTGGCTTCAAGATAGTGACGAGTTGCGAACTCGCCCCGCGCTGCAATGACTCGTCCGACGTCGGCTTCACTGCCCGGAAGCTCGACGGGAACATAGCGGCGGTCCGTGCCATGAACCCATCCTTCACGCTCGTCTGACTCCCGCTCGACGAGCACCTCTAACTCAGTATCCGTCAACGCCCGATAGTAGTCTTCGGCTAACTGACGTTCGAGTTCCCCAAGCACACGAACTCGCTCCTTGCGAATTTCTGGTGGCACTTGATTGGGGAATGTTGCCGCCGGCGTACCCCTTCGTTGGCTATACGGAAAGACGTGCACCTTCATGAAACGCGCTCGCCGGCAGGTTTCGAGGGTTGCCTCGAATTCTTCGTCGGTCTCTCCAGGGAAACCGACAATGACATCCGTGGTGAAGGCAGGATTTGGGATCAGCTCGCGCATGCGTTCGAGCTTCTCCAAGAACCGCTTGACCGAGTATCGCCGCTTCATGCGGAGCAGCACCGATTCGGAGCCACTTTGCAATGCGGGATGAAACTGAGGGCAGAGATGTTCGCAGTCCGCAGCCGCCTTGATGAAGTCGTCGTTGACCTCAACGGCCTCGATACTTGAAAGCCTCATGCGCCAGTTGCCGGGGATGCGATCGAGTCGTCGAAACAGATGCCATAACCGAAACGGCGGCAGTCCTGATCTGCCGCGCGTGGTATCAACACCAAAATGACCGACATGAATTCCGGTGAGAATGATTTCGTGATGGCCGTTGTCGATCAGTCGTCTGACTTCGGCTTCGATGTCGTCTGGTGAGCGGCTCTGCAAGTTTGGTCGGACCGACGGGATGATGCAGTAAGTGCAATTTAAAATGCAGCCGTCTTGCACTTTGACATAGGCTCGCTTGCGGCCTTGAAAGTGACTGATCCCAGTCGGCATATCGTCAATACCCAACCGATCAAGGACGTCGGGTAGTTCTCGTTTGTCGCTGACGACTTCGAAGACGTTGGGCAATTCTTTAATCGCCTCGGGTTCGCGCGTCGCATAGCAACCCATCACGACGGTCTTTGCGTGCGGGTTCTTCCGAGCCAACTGCCGGATTAATTGCCGCCCCTGTGAATCCGCGTCGTTTGTAACCGTGCAAGTATTTACGACACAGAGATCGGCGGGTTCATCTTCAGCGGCTTCACGGAAGCCATTGCCGAGCAACGCTTCTCGCACCAATTGCGTTTCGTATTGGTTGACCTTGCAGCCGAGCGTCAGCAGTCGGCAGGTGCGTTGCGTCATAGGACAGTGGTGGGCAAGAACGAGCTTTGAATGAAGCGAATCCGTTCGAACTTAGAAGCTTGGGGGCGGGACTATAGCACTGGCTGCATGCTCTCGCGAGCGAGGCATTGCTGGTTGAGTGGCATGCCGACAACCATACTTGCGACGCGAAACAAACAGGCCGGTCAGTGGGTACGAGTCGCTCGGCGTCTCCAGCATTGTTATTTCGCTGCGGCTGAAGTCTCGTTCTCAGAGAAACGGAATCGTGTCTCGATTGATTTAATCTGACGGGTGCCAGAACTATTCACGGCCTCGTTTTCATGACTCTTCAGAAGGACATACTCGTGCGACTTCTTCTTTCGCGGACGGCGACCTCCATGCGATTGGTTGCAGCAGTGCTAATGGCTTTGGTGGTATTCGTTGCTAACAGCGCCTCGTCGTTGGCTCAGAACGAGAAGCCCAAAGAGATCGCCAAGCCGGTCGTCGTCTTCAATTTGGCGAGCATTGATCGAGTGCTGGGACATGCCAACTTTCTCTTCAAGGAGATTGATCGTCCCGAGCTCATGGATTTGGTAGGCGTCCAACTCGCCAACATTCGCGACTTCAAGGGAGTTGATCGTGCGAAGGCTGGCGGACTCGCGATCTTCTTGGCGGATGGCATTTTTCCTCAGCCAGTGCCGGTCGCGTATGTCCCGATTTCGGACGTCAAAGAGTTCGAGCAAACGATGTCGGCCACGCCGTTGAAGTTGCAGAAGTCTGAAGACGGGGAAGATCGCTACGAACTCGTGCCACGCAACGGTCAAAAGCTCGCCATGCGATTGGTGAATGGCTACGCGATGATCGCCATGAGTCAGGAACAGCTCGATCGCAACTTCGTCGACATCGCGGAATTCACGGCCTCGTTAAGCAATCGCTACGACTTCGCCGTGTCGGCAAATCTGAAAGTTGTGTCTCAACCAGTGAAGCAATTGCTAACGAATATGCTGCGATCGTCGACTCAGGCTGGTATGCAACAGCGCGACGACGAGCCTGATGGTGCCTATCAAATTCGGAAGTCTCAAACTGAAGGCAATTTGCACTTCCTCGAAAGTGTGTTGCTGGATGGCGAAGAACTGACGATTGGCGTGAAAATCGAGCAAGATAATAAGAAGGCATATCTCGAAGCCATTATCCGCGCGAAGGCTGATACTACGTTTGCGAAGGAACTGACCGGCAACGTGAAGCCGAGCTATTTCTGGTCGGCGATTGATCATGATGTGCCTTTATCAGTGTCGATTTCGGGGCCATTTAATGACTTCCAGAAGAAGCAGTTTGGTGAGATGTTCAAAGTTGGCGAGCGAGAAGCCAATCGGGGGCTCGCCAAACTGCCACTCGATGTCAAGCCCGAAGATATCCCGCAGCTCGATTCGACCAAGCTGATCTTCGAATCCCTGAAGGCAACTCTTAACTACGGCTACTTGGACGCCTTCGCTCAGTTTTACGGAGACCCATCGGACAACTTCGTCGTCGTGGGCGGTATTCGCATGATGGAGGGGCGGAAGTTCTTCACTGGTCTTTCTGATGTTTTGAATCGCTCAAAAGATTCGTTCCCCAAAGAGCTTCAGCTAGAGCTATCGGCGGCTTCGCACGGAGAAGCGGTCTTCCATCGCTTAACGCCGAACAAGGTCTCTTCAGACGTTGAAATTGGATACGGTGAGAATCCGTCGTTCCTTTTCGGTGCCGATAACGATGCGATGTGGTTCGCGTTTGGCGGCAAAGAAGCCTTCCCGAAGTTGAAGGCGACGATCGATAAGGTGGAAGAGTCCAAGCAGCATGCACCCAAGTCGGACAACTTGGTGCCGTTTGAGTTGGTCTTCAATATGAACCATTGGGTGAAGCAGCGCGAAAACAAAGGCAAACCTGGACCGTTCAACGAATTCGCCAAGAAGTCCTTCACCCAGCCCGGCAGCGATACCTTGCGATTCGACTCGCGCCCGATCGAGAACGGAGTGCGAATTCGCGTTCAAGTTGAGAATGGATTCATCAAGTTGCTCGGGCACGCACTTGCCAAACAGATCGACGGCAAGAACAACTTTTAGTTGTGGACGCGCGACGTTAGCATCCGCCGGAAATTTCGAAGTAGATTGATTCGACTTCGAAGCTATCCGTCGCCTTTTTCACCTGCCGCCCGGTCGAGACTTCCCATGGCTGATAAGAATCCCCGCGTTGAGAAGCGAGGCGTAGTGACCTGCATTCTGCTCGGCCCCGAATTCGAAACTTTGGACGAGCAACGACTGGACACAATTCGTCAGCAACTGTTGGATGCTGCTGCCGCTGCGAACCCCGCTCGAGTCGTCATCGACTTGCAATTCACTGCATTTTTCGGATCTTCGTTTATCGAAGTGCTGTTCCGAATCTGGAATCGAATCAACGCGACTCCGGGTGGAAAGTTTGCGATCGCTGGCCTGAGTCCATACTGCGAAGAGGTCTTGGAAGTGACGCATTTGGACCGTTTGTGGAAGCTTTTTCCAAGCGTCGATGAGGCGGTTGCAGACGTTGGCTCTTAAGCCAGCATTGGCCATGAGCAGTTAGCGTAGAACCGCGATTCTTTGAAGAACGTGCCCGTTGCCGAGTTGCTCGGTCTAAGCGGCCAGTTCTTTAGAGTGTCGCGGTTTTTCATTTTTTGAAAGCTTCCTCAACAACCCCGCCGGCAGCTCCGTGGTCATCAAGAAGCACGTGAAATGTCAAGCCACCGAATCGCATCAGACAGCAACGAAGGCCATCCGGGTCTCAAATTGACCGGGCTGATTTGGGCCTTGTTGTTTGCTCGGTGGCTCACTCCTGCGGAGAGCACTGCCGAAGGTGGAACCTTGTGGCTGGTGCTCGTCACGGCCATCACTGCGGCGGTGGGGGCGTTGAGCCTGAGTCGGTCGGATCGTCCATTCTTCTATCGAGATCGCTGGGATCGTCTGGTCTGGGCTGTTGTGATCGCGCATGTCTTGTCCGCGACGCTGGTCATTGTGGGGGTTGGGCAGAAGCGACTTGCGCTCAACATGCTTTGGGAATGGACTGGAGTCGGGCTTCAATTCAGCTTGCTGCGGCAGACGTTACTGACGAGTGATCGACGTCGAGCTTTCTTACAAGCAGCGATCTTGTTGTGGTCCGCTCTGGCTGGGTTTGGAGTTTGGCAGCACTACGTGTTCTTGCCTGGACAGTCGGCCGAGTACGAAGCGACCCGGGCTGAGTTTGATGAACTACATCGCGAGCGAGCTACGAACCAAGCTGATGCGCAGCGACGATTGGCTCGCATCGAAGAGATCCGCAACGAATGGGTTTCGCAGGGAGTTCCGTTAGATGGTCCCGCTCAAGGATTGTTTGAACGCCGCTTGCGCGACAGTCGAGAACCGATGGCGTTTTTTGCTTTGGCCAATTCACTGTCGGGGATGTTGGCCAGCAGTTTGATGCTGCTCGTGGCTATGGTCGCGGGCCGAGTTTTGACAACGAAGACCAATCAACTGTCAGCCATTGCGGTCCCGGTTGTGGCTGGCTTGCTCATCTTGTTGTGCTTGTTGTTGACGAAGGGACGAACTGCTTGGGCTGCGAGTTTCGCTGCAATCGGACTGTGGGGTGCCATTGAGTTCGCTCGACGATTCAAGTGGATTCAACGAGTCAATCAATCGACAGATGGTGGAACAGCGTCATCGATGTTGCGTGTGAATTTGGTGGCTTGGGTCAGCAGCGGAGTCGTCGTTGTTGCCGTGTTGGCGGGAGTCGTTTGGAAGCTTGGTGGGCTTGATCAACAGGTACTTACCGAGTCTTCAAAGTCTCTGAGTTACCGCCTTCAGTATTGGATTGGCTCGTCGAAAATCATTGCCGAGCATCCTTGGTGTGGAGTCGGTCCGGGCAATTTTCGATCTCACTACTTGCGGCACAAACTGGCGAACGCGAGTGAGGAAATTGCAGATCCGCATTCGTTCGTCTTCGACATTTTGACGAACGCTGGCTTGGTTGGAGGCGTTGCGTTTGCTGCTCTGTTGATCGGTTTCGCGATCGTTGCCTGGCGGACTTTGCGCGACACCGATTCGGTGGCTCTGGCGACGTCTGTCGGTCCATCTTCTTCAGCCGAACCAATGGGACCATTCGCCATCCTGACTTCGATCGGGCTGGTCGTTGTGTATGAGTTCTTGATTCATGCTCAATTGAATGAAGAGGTGCTCGTTGTCGGCGGCATCGCGGTGGTGATCTCGTTAATGCAACGTACCAGTCGCGTCCTCAGTCTTGAGTTCGTGAATGACAACTCTCTACGTGTGGGAGCGACGTTGGCTGTCGTGGCTTTGCTCGTGCATTTGCTGGGAGCAGGTGGCATCGCTTCTCCAGCGATCTTGGGTTGGCTGCTCGCGTTGATGGCGGTCGTGTCGTTTCCGCAGATCGATCAGCTGTCGAATTCAGCAGGAGAGGATCTTGCGCAGCAGCGTTACTCGGCATCGCCGCGCGCCTTGCAGATTGCATCCGTGAGCTACGCGTTTCTGGCATTGGCAGTGGCCAAGCTTGGTTGGTTGCCGATGCTGCAAGTCGATGCGTTATTGATGCAAGGCAATCTCGCCGGGCAAGCGCGAGGACAAGTTGAAGCCGCTCGTGAGTTCTTCTTCTTGGCTCATCAAGCCGATCCTTTGAATCCGCGACCACTCAGCAATCTGGCTCAGATCGAGTTCGCGATTTCGGAAAGCAGTAGCGACGAGTCTCGCTTTCGAACGGCGCTTGAGATGGCGATGAAAGCAGAGTCGCTTGATCCCTTTAGCGGCAACATGGCGACAGAAGTTGGGAGATGGTTTAGTCGGCGTTTCCTACGTACTCACTCGCCAGACGATGCGCGGCAAGCCGTTGAATGGCTGCGAAAGGCCGTCGCTCTTTATCCGACCAATAGTTTCTGGACTGCTGAACTTGCTGTAGCGCTGCGCGATGCTGGTGAGCTCTCAAACGCCAAAGAAGTCGTTCGGCAGACGTTGGAGCTTCAAGCGATCAATCAACAAGCAGGCCACTTGGATCGGCTCTTGCCCGAAGAGGTGGTTCGCAAGATCGAGGCCATTCAATAGGCCGTTCAAGTCGTTGCGGTGAGCTACGAACTGCTAAAGAACTTCAGCAAATTTTGCGTTGAGCACCAAAGTTTTCCCGGAATTGGTCTAGGACCGTTTTGCGATGCTTCGCTATCACCCCGCCGCTTCATGATCTGACAGCCTGCGCCAAGGGAGGATTGCGCTCTCTCTCAGGGACGAGAGACGCCGCAGGTGACTCAGGGAGGGGAAAGATCATGCGTTTTGGATTCTGCGCGAGCGGTTTCATCCGCTCGTTGGTAGTCGCTTTGTTTTTGGCGAACGCGTTGCCGGTGGCGAATTCCGCTGCTGCGGATGACGTTCTGCCGCGCTCGAATCGTCTAGCGACGAACGAAATCACTTCAGCGGTGATTCGTTCTCGTGCCGAAGAGGCCAATCGATCCAAAGAGTTGGACGATGTGTCGCGCGGGACGATTCATGACCTCTATCAATCCGCCCTAACTCATCTGGCGCGCGGTGATGGAGAGGCTCGCGACGCGCGGGCTTATCAACTTCGAGCCGATCAGCAGCGGCTTCGTAATCTCGTCGCGGAAAAGCGTCAGGATTGGGAGCGACTGCGAACGGCTGAGCCGTGGCAAACGACGACTCGGGAACGAACTCGACTGGAGTCGTTACTCAAAGAAGTCGATGCCGATCTCGCCAAACTCAAATCGCAACTGGCCAGCATCGAGAACGAGACTGCGAATCGCACGGAGCGTCGAGCGGAACTGCATCGCATCATTCCCGTTCTGAGATCGCAACTCGATCAATTGGCGAACGATCTCGATCTTGCTCCAGATGCTGCCGAGCATCCTCTGATGACGTTGGCGCGCAAGACCGAAATGCGAACTCGCAAGCGATTGATCGAATATCAAATTGGTCGCTGTGAACTGGAACTGGATGCATACGACGCCGAAGAGTCTTTCGATTTGCCGCGCTTGCAGAAGTTAGTGCTCAATCGCCGCATCGAGCTTTCAGAGGGCGAACGTAAGCACTTGGACGAGCGTTTGAAGAAGGTGCTTGCCGAGCAATCGGAAGTCGCCGTCGCTCGAGCTCGTGATGAATTTATTACATCACATCCAAAGCTCCGGCCTTATGCCGAACGCAATCTGGAACTGGCCAAGCAAGCTCAAAAACTGACGACGGATATCTCGACGCTCGAAGAAGCTGTTCGGAAGACGAAGACGCTCAACGAGGAAGTCGATCAAAAGCGAAAGTACGTCGACGATAAGTCGAAGCTCATTGGCCATTCGGGAGCCGTGGGATTGTTGCTTCGCAAGACTCGCGCAGAGTTGCCAGACGTGACTCAGTTGCGCGGCAACGTTTCAACGCGTCGTGAGCAGATCGATGAGATCAGCTTCAAGCTGTTGAGCTACGACGAACAACTGAAGCTGCTAGCCAACACCAATGGGCTGGTTCAGCGCATTGTCGCTGAGGTCAATGCGACGTCCCCGATTCAGCAAGTGGGCTTTGAAGAAGAACCTGAGCGGATCGAATTCGTCGTCGATGAGTTCGGCAATCGTCATCGTCGAATGACTCAGCAGAAGGATCCTCAGCAAGAGCTAACCGATGCCGCGACCTATGCTGTTGCTCGTCAACGCAAGACGTTGGAAGACCTGAAGAAGAAGCACAATCAGGTCTATAAGTTGATGTGGGAACTCGATGCCGAAGAGCGGAATCTGATTCGCTCAGTCGACGAGTTCACTCAATACATCGACGAGCGAGTGTTGTGGATTCGGAGCGGTCAGGCACTCACGCCTTGGTCGATGAACGAAGCGTCGTTGCGAGATCTCTCGGTGCTTAAAGGCTCCAGTTGGACCAGCGCCTTGCGAGCCTTGCGGAACGACTTCCGGCTCTATCCTGAAACCGCACTGTTCGCGTTGGTCGCGTTCTTCGTGGGCTTGCGAATCAACCGCTCGGTGGGACGTCGTTTGCGACACGCCAGTGACGAAGCCCGACGGCCAACGTGCCAAGACTTGTGGCTGACATCGCGAGTCCTCGCACTGACCTTTGTTCGATCACTGCTGTTCCCCGTTGTTCCGGCATATCTCGGCTGGCGCATGATGAATGCTCCGACCGATACGGGCTTTACGACGGCAGTTGCCAATGGACTGTTGGCCGTGGCCTTCGTGGGTTGGCCGCTGCGGTTCGTCTCGTTGATGTGTAAGCGCGAGGGACTCGCTGAGTCTCATCTCAGTTGGCCGCGTCATTCGTGCGATGTGATTCGTCGACAGCTCCGCTGGTTGATGCCGACAGCGCTGACGTTGCTCTTCGTGAATGTTGTCATGCATGAGACGACTCGTGATGCGTCGTACTCGCCACTCGAACGAATCCTCTTCATCTGTGGGATGCTCGTGCTGGCCGGCTTCTTCCGCCGTGTCTTCCGACCCTTCAGTGGTGTGTTGCAGGAGTACGCCGAGTCCGAGCAAAAGCTGTGGATCGAGAAGCTTCAGGCTCTGGCCTATTACAGCGGCCTCGCGGTTCCACTGGCCTTCGTGGTCATGTCGGTGTTGGGTTACGACTACACCGCTCGGCAACTGGCTTGGCGGTTGTATGCAACTGGTTGGCTGGCTTTCAGCTTGCTCGTGTTGCACGGCGTGATGATTCGTCAGATCGGATTGCGGCACCGCAAGTTGAGTGCTCATGTGCTCGGCAGTTACGAGCGACCGGTGGGTGCCGACGATCTCTCGCGCAAGTACTACAGCTCGGCTGAGCTGACGGTGCAGGCTCGCTACGACAGCCGCGCCATCGAGCTGAATCGCATGATGGCTCAGACGGCTCAGTTCATTCAGGCCTTGGGTGTCTTCGGCTTTATCGCCGGTTGCTGGATGATCTGGGGCGATATCGCTCCGGCACTGCGATCGTTTGATGGTTGGGCCTTGTGGACCGTCGAAGTCACGAACGTTGTTGCGGACGGCACGACTCCGCTCACTCGCGAACCAATCACAATCCTGCATGTAGCTTTCGCGACATTCCTCGCCGCTACGACTTGGATGGCGGTGAAGAATCTTGGTGGTCTGCTGGACTTCTTACTGCTGGAGCGACTGCCGATCGATAAGTCATCCCGCTACGCGATTAAGTCGTTGGCTGGTTATTGCGTGACGCTCGGTGGCATGGTTGCTGTGTTTGGCTCATTGGGTGTGAGTTGGTCGAAGGTCCAATGGCTGGCGACTGCACTGACCTTCGGACTGGCCTTCGGCTTGCAAGAAGTCTTCGCCAACTTTGTCAGTGGATTGATCATTCTCTTCGAACGACCGCTTCGAATTGGCGACGTCGTAACGATTGGCGAAGTGACCGGTGTCGTGTCGAACATCCGCATGCGAGCCACCACGATCACCAACTGGGAGCGTCAAGAATTCATCGTTCCCAACAAGGAGTTCATCACCGGTCGACTCTTGAATTGGACGCTCTCTGATCAAGTAAATCGCATCTCGATTGAGACCGGAGTGGCTTACGGCAGCGATGTCGATCAAGTGCGTCGACTCATCATGGAAATCGTGCAGCGACATCCGCATGTGCTGCCTGATCCTGCTCCGACCGTGACCTTTGAAAGCTTTGGCGACAGCGCGTTGGTCTTCAAACTCCGATGCTTCTTGCCTGACATGCAACAGCGTTTGGAGACGATCAACGATCTGCATACTCAGATCTACAAGTCGCTGAATGCGAATGGCATCGAGATCGCCTTCCCGCAGCAAGACATTCATATTCGGTCGATGCCTGAAGAGTTCCTCAAAGCCTTCGATCGAGACAAACCAACTCCGAAACAAGAGCCACCAAAGCCGGGGACATACAGCCGCGTGGCGTAGGGGGCTCTAACAACAGCAAAGGGGGCGCAGCTCTGTCCGAGAATGGCAACGACAACGTTGCGAAGGACTCACAGAGCTGCGCTCCCTTTTGTTTTGAGAGCCGTGAAAGACCGACTGCCAAGATTGAATCAGCTCTCGACGACTCGCATGACCATCAGCGTTCGGTCGTCGTTGTTCTCTCCGCCAGTGTGCCGTTCGTAATCGGACCAGATTGCTTCGAGCACCTCACGAGCCGACGAACCACCAGCTGCTGATAACGACTTCTTGACACCCGCGTGCTGGAACATCGCTTCGTCAAGACCGCGAGCCTCGGTGATCCCGTCGGTGAAGAAGACCAACAAGTCGCCCGGCTGAAGTTGAACGTCCTCAGCGCCATAAGTGGCAGAGTCCAAAACTCCCAACAGCAAGCCATGAGACCGGAACTGCGTGATCTCACCATTTCTTACTAAGAGCGGTGGTGGGTGCCCGGCGTTTGTGTAAGTGAACTGACTGGTCCGTCGGTCATAAATACCGAAGATGAAACTGATGAATTGTTGGGTCGCCGTGACTCGCGTAATTGCTTCATTCAGTGTGGAAATCAGCTCGTTGACTGGCGGCAAGTCCGTGCCATGCTCGGCGAGCAAGGCATGCATTCCACCGCGAGTCGTTTGCATGACGACAGCCGCAGGCAAGCTATCTCCAGACGCATCTCCCAAAACAATTACCGTACGGTCGTCATCAATTTGAATGGCTTCGCACAGGTCTCCACCAACTTCGTGATGAGAACACAGGCGAACCGCGACTTCGCAACCAGGGTAACTCGTCGACGAGTCCAGATAGCACGGGGTCGCGCTTGCGACGATGTCGAGTTCTCGTGACATGCGTTCTTTAGTTTCGCTGTCGCGCAGCAAGACGAGTCGCTCAAAGGCGTCTGCGATCTGGCGTCCGAAGCCTCGCAATAAAGCGAGTTCCTTGGCATCGGGCTCATGATGTCGACGATCGAACAACCACATTGTTCCGATAGGACCGGAGTCATTTTGAATCGCGACACAGACTCCGATCGTGGCCTCGCGCGGCAGCCAGTCTTCATACCGATCAAACTCTCCGCGCCTCACAATCGCGTGGCCATGTTGCAAGGCATCGAAGTCTGGTGGGGAAATCGCAAAATCTCGCAGCGGACTGGGCATCGAAGCCTGATTCTGCGGATGAGTAAACCTCAATCTCACACCGCTACCAACTGGATCTAAGACGAACAAAGCCGCGCTTCGGAAGTTTGTGAGTGTGACACTCGCCCGCAACAGCCCTCTCAGCCGGTTGCCGAACGACTGCGGCCCAAACCCTTCTTCGGGATTAACGAATGCACCGATCTCGTGTGACTGCTGCCGCAATAATCTTTGGAATCGCAGGCTGCGGTTGAGTTGTGATGAAAACAGTTCCGCGAGTTGATACGCAGTCGGAAATGTGACGGTGGTTGATTCGCTCTGGGGAGGATTTAGGAACAGAGACCCTAATCGCTGTTCGCCATCTGACACATCGGAATGCCACGCCCAGGTCAGCTGTTCGGTTCGCGTTTCGGCGTGAGTCTCCAATTCCACAAATCCCAGAGACCAGCCGCTGGCCTCGGAAAACTGGTCGCACAAGCAATTAATCCAATCGTGAGGGTTGGACGAACGACGTTCAGTGCTGACTGGAAGGTGAAGCGAATTGGCCATTGTGCGCAACCGGCTCAGCCGAAACGGGACGCTGTGTGAGATCAAACGAACCGACAATGAGATCGCTACCCACGAGGCTGATGATCGACCGTTCGAAGTTCTCGCCTGAACTCGCCGTTCGCCCTAGTGCCCTCCGACTTAACTTCGTGCCTGCCAACAGCGGTGATGCCGTAGTACCGAGTCGCAACGATTGACGGGACTGAACTGCTAATCGGAGTTCTGAGGATCGTTAGTCGTACTTTTGCTGGGTACCGACACCTTGAGTTCGCGGCTGATATGCACGCACTCTGCCTCGGAACGGAATGACGTGACGACAGCGGCTGTCACCTGCTTTCACTCACTTGCCTCAAAACTCAAAGTTCTGCAACGGCTGGAACTGAGGTGTTTGCATCTGCTCGAACAAACCAAGATCGGAGGTATGTGACAAACTGTTCGACGCACCTGTGGGAATCTTGCTCCATTTCTTTCGGAATTCGGCCAAGACACGCAAGGCATTGCTTTTTATTTCGATCGTTCTCAGGACAAGTGTCATTTGATCGACCCCCTATTTCCCCCGGCGGTCCTCGAATGCTTCCGCAGCTCTGAAAGTTGCTGACACAACTTGCTGAGTTGAGGCGGGGCGAGGTTGCATCCGTTCCCCGACGTTGCCGGTAGCCGAAGGTGTGCGCTGACTATCCGGCACCCTTGATTGGCTGGATTCAACGTCTGTGGAACGCGGAAATACGGATGAGGAAACTCTTTGGGGGCTTTATGTCGAAGAACATTTTGGGTCGGTCGGTCTGGGCGTCGTTTCTAAATCGTTTTTCCAGCGTGACTGGTACAAAGAAGAGCCGCCGTCGGCCTCTCCGCAAGACCTGGACTCTAGGATCCCTGAGTCAATCTCTGGAGCCGCGTGTCGTATTAACTGGCAATACAACTCTTACTACGGCGTTCGCGGCCGGTACTTTGACCCTGACCGGCGTCGATGCCACGACTGAATAAGGGCTCATCGCAAAACCGTGGGGGGTAACTGGTAAAGAGCGGACAGACTGGTTCAGCTGGGGTTGTGAGTTCTCAAGTCGCAACTTCAACGGAGTCCCAGAATGTCCGCTCAAGCGTTT
>OMIV01000041.1 GCA_900299185.1 Planctomycetaceae bacterium | reverse complement strand
GCTTGGTGACGGAGACTTCGACATGATCTCGTTGTCGAACCCAGTCGTCATAACCACCGACGAACTCGCGAACATCGCCTTCGCCATCGAAGACGAACGTGCTCGTGACGACGTTGTTCAAGAACTCGCGATCGTGGCTCACGATCAACACCGTTCCGGGGTACGACGCCAGCATCTCTTCCAGCAGGTCCATCGTTTCGGCATCGAGGTCATTCGTTGGTTCGTCGAGCACCAAGACGTTTGATGGCTTCGTCAGCAACCGCGCGAGCATGAGCCGATTGCGTTCTCCGCCCGACAGATATTTGACGAGCGTTCGAGCTCGCTCTGGGGTGAAGAGAAAGTCCTGCAAGTAGCCGATGACATGCTTGCTCTTGCCGTTGATGAGCAAGTTGTCTTGCCCGTCGCTGACGTTCTCTTGAGCGGTCTTGGTCTCATCGAGTTGCTCGCGAAGTTGATCGAAGTACGCCACTTCGACGCGCGTGCCGATCTTGATGGTCCCGACTGTGGGTTGAAGCTGGCCGAGCAACAGCTTCAGCAACGTGCTCTTGCCGACTCCGTTGCGACCAATCAGACCCACTCGGTCTCCGCGAATGATGGTCGTTGTCAGGTCGCGAACGATGGTGCGGTCGCCATAGCTGAAGCTCACGTTCTTGGCGTCAACGACAAGCTGCCCGGTGCGTTCTGCTTCTTGCACAACCAGCTTCACATTGCCGACTCGTTGCCGTCGCTCGCTTCGCTGCTCACGCATTTTGACGAGTTCTCGAATTCGAGCCTCGCTGCGAGTCCGTCGCGCCTTAACGCCTTGCCGGACCCAGATTTCTTCTTGAGCCAGCTTCTTATCGAACAGCGCGTTCTGCTGAGCTTCGGCTTCGAGCAGCGCGTCCTTCCGCTTGAGGAAGGATTCGTAGTCGCACGGTGCATCGAACAACTTGCCGCGATCAATCTCCAGGATGCGAGTCGCCAGCCGCCTCAAGAACTGACGATCGTGAGTCACGAACAGCAGCGTGCCGCCGTAAGCCTTCAAGAATTCTTCGAGCCAACTAATGGACTCGATATCGAGATGGTTCGTCGGTTCGTCCAGCAGCAGCAAGTCGGGTTCGCTGACCAATGTTTGAGCGAGCAACACTCGCCGCCGCATCCCCGACGACAATCTCGCGAATTGGGCGGTGCCATCGAGACTCATCTGCGAGATGACGCGCTCAACCTTCTGCTGCAAATCCCAACTGCCGCGTTCTGTGAGCTGCTGCTCGATGTCATGCAGTTCGTCTTCGATGGCTCGCGTGCTGCCGTCAGCTAGTTTCAGGCATAGCTCGTGATGACGAGCCAGCAGTTTGCCATCTTGGCCTAAGCCTTCTGCGATGACTTCTTCGACCGACTGATTGGACTCGGTGGGCACTTCTTGAATGAGCCGTCCGACTCGGAATCCTGCTTCGCGCAGAATCTCACCGTGGTCGGGATAGAGTTCGCCGTTGATGAGCTTCATCAAGGTCGACTTGCCGCAGCCGTTTCGCCCCAAGAGCCCCACTCGCTCGCCGCGTTCAATCTGGAAAGAAATCTGTTCGAGTAGATGACGTCCGCCATAAGTGAAGCTGACATCGCGCAGACAAAGTAACGGCATGAAGAGTCTCAGCAGGAAGAGCTAGCAACAAAAAGAGGACGGGCAGCGCGACTGCCAGTCCTCGCAGAATCCAACGGCCATCATTTCGCACAGCAGAACCAACAGAAGCTTCTTATCGCATTCAGTCACTTCTCGACCGGCGCGAGTCGCCAATCCCGAGTGCGAAGCGCGCGGGATCTTGATCCGATAGAAGCGCAGCAACAACCGAGAGCTTGTTTGAATCGTGATTCATCCGCTGAATCAAGACGAATGGCAGAGAACCGACTATTCAAGCGGGTTACAACGAGTCTTGATGAAAGAACTCTGCGCACTCTGGTCCTCTGCGGAGAGGAATTCTTTCACCACAGAGGAGCAGAGAATACGGAGTAATGTCCACGGAGGCCGCTGTAGACGCGATGCTCGGTCTGGCAGTTGTCTCTCCCTCTCAATTAATGGCGGAGAGTCGTCGTTCGACGACTCACTTGGAGGGTGATCAATGGATCAATTTGATCGACACATGCCGACGATGATGACGCGAATGACGGTCCTTCAGATGAATGTCGCGGAATTGTCTGAGGAACTCCTGCGACATGCCCGCCTTACGCCGGAACTGTGCTTCCAGAGAGTCTCGCCTGGAACGCTGGCGTCTAACGAGTTCGACGTTGCCGTCTTTCAAACGGACGACGGCTTACGATCTGAGATCGCCAGACCGCTGTGTGGTGATCCAATCCTGGCGCCACGAGTCGCCGGCATCTCTCCCGAATGGAGTCGGTGCCGAGATCTCATTGCCTCGATTCAGCTGCGTCGTGCCACACTGAAAAAGGTGATCGACACATTGATCGCGCTTCTGCCGGAATTCCCAAAGTCTTCATCCACGCTTCGTTTGCAGACACTGGCAGACTTTTGCGACATGCATATCACGACGGTAAGTCGCGCACTCGACAACAAGCAGTGCGCAACACCAACTGGACTGGTCCCGTTGAGACAACTTGTCGCTGGCGTGCTGTAATAACGAAGACAGCCCGCAAGACAGTTGGATTTGCCGATGAGATCAAGGCAAGGCCGCGAGTTGCCGAAGCAACTCGCGATGAACTTTAGAAATCGACTTGTGCTCGCAGACCGACAATGTCGGCGGAACTGTGGCCCTTGGTGGCGTTAGCCAGCATCGCGTGGATGTAGTTCAACTGCAGCTTGCTGTAGCTGTTGAGATACCAGTTGAGACCCAAGGTCACGTCGGTCAAACGTCCGCCCTTGATGCCGTTGTCGTTGAGGTCGATGTACGACCAACGTGCGGCCGTTTCCCAACCACCCCAGCCCCATTCGCATGAGTCATAGGCAGAGCGTCCCAGCGGATGCAAGATCTTGATGCGGTCGATCGCCCCTTGCTTGCGGTTGTAGGGACGATGTTCGCCGGTCAGGAAGTAACCCGCTTGAGCGTAGAAGCCGGGCAGATAAAGGCTCTGTCCGTTGCGCTGTTCTCCAAACAAGAACATGAATTCCGATTGCACGGACAACGGTCCTTCAACCCACAACGCTTCCGTGCCAACCAAGTGGTAGTGGTCGATTCCGATCGGCGTGGTGTCGACAAAGAACGGAGTACCGTCGAGCTTGCCAGGCTCGCCCACACCGGATGTTCCGACGGGCGAGAGTCCGACTTGTTGCCCGACGAAGTACTCGGGAATCGTACGGAAACGTGCTGAGTGATCGTTCGGTGCGACGAAGTTGTAAGCACCGCCGACATGCAGGTAGCGGCTGCCGTCACTGCACTCGTCCCACCACGGCAGCATCGTCATGCGGCCCACTCCGGCATAGCCGCCGTTGTCAGTCATCGAACCGCCGTATTGATCCTGCCCGGTGCGATACACAGACGCGGCCCAGGTCATGCGTTGGTCTTCGGACCAGTCGTAAAACCCAATCGCCATGTGTCGGAAGGGGACGAACGCTTGGAAGGTCAATGCTCGCTCGGCAAAGGTCGTGTACCGAAAGCTGGAGACCACTTCGAGCGAGAATGGCTGCTTCCATTGACCGACTCGCACATTGCCAAAGACCGGCACGTCCGTGACTTCAAACCACAAGTCGGTGAAGGTGGGCCGACCGATGAAGGCAAAGTCCATCTGTAAGAAGTAGTTCATGTTCGGCATGACTGAACCGTTGGCCGACAAGCGGGCTCGACGAAAGCTGGAGCCGTCTTGAATGTCACCGACCGTGGCGATGTTGGCGGGCGACTGGTTGAAGAAGCCGGTGTCCGCTTGGAAGACGCCGTGAACTTCAACTGATGGCAATTTGGGTTTGGCCTGAGCTGACTTAAACAGGCTGAACTCCTGACGGAGATCCTGCAGTTGCTGTGCGACCGACATGGCCCTGTCTCTTATACACATCTCCGAGCCCACGAGACGTAGAGGAATCTCGT
>OMIV01000040.1 GCA_900299185.1 Planctomycetaceae bacterium | reverse complement strand
GCCGAGCTTACGGCTACCGCAACCGCAATCACTTCATCCTGAGAATCGAAACACTTCACACCACCAAAGTCCGACTCGTCGGCTGATACCAGTTACCCCCACGGTTTTGCGATGAGCCCAAAATTGGGAGTGGCTGCATTGCCGATCATTGCGCCGGCATCTTGTCCGCTGAGATGAAACCGGGACGTATTGTTCAGAGGTCCTTTAGATTTCGTCAGAGCAATGATGGTGGTGGGGCCAATCAGCAGCGGTTGCATTAGTCCGGCCGACGGGCGAGCGTCGTTACCCCATCCTCCAACGAAAATCGGAACGCTCTGAGCACCTGGTTGAATGCCAATGAGGGCGCATCGTGCCATACCGGGATTGCCTGCGTGAGACGGTTCTCCAAAACCGGCGATGAGTCCTTCGTTTGTCGGTTGATCGGAGGCAAACCGGGCGACGACGAACATTGTGAATTCAGCGTCTCCGTCGATGTTCGGGGCAGTGGCTGAATTGCCACCGAGGCCGGTACTGGCATCGAATCGCACGGCCGGAAAGCCTGTGATTGTGCTTTGGGATATGAATTTCGCTGGTCCACCAATTCCGTTAATTCGAGTTCCCGAAGTTGCGGCAAGGTCGTGCCCTCGACCGCTGGAGTCCTCCCAAAGATAAATGCTTTGTCCGTCTCGCCACGGTTGCCCATCTGCTTTTAACCAAACCTGCAATGCGGTTTTGAAGTCTGCGTCGTTTGGGCCGCGAGCAGCAATCGGCGAATCAATGATGATGCGACGTTCTTTGACGGCTTCATATTTGGGCCATGCAGCGCCTGCATTGATCCAGAGTTCGAAATCAGAAATGACTAGTTGGGGTAAGGTCGTTTTGGGGGGCATCTGGAGATCTGGACTGGTTCGGCGGATGGCTTGGATGAGCAGGCTGTCGGCTGCTCGCCGTTCGACGATGGCTGGTCCGGAAGCGCCTCCGTTGAGTAAGGCCTCTCGTGAATCAACTCGCAAGCCGTTTCGCGGGTTCTCTCTTCCGTGACATTCATAACATCGCTCGATGAGGACTGGGCGAATCCGAGTTTCGAAGAACTCGATTTCCTCTGATCGTGGCTCTTGAGCGAGTGCGACCGCTTGTATGAGGAGTATTAGGACCGATGTGATCCCCAATGTTTGCTGGCGCATGGGCTTCATCCTGGAAATTCATCGTTCAACTGAAGTGCCAGTGTTTCGGTATGTGAGTACTTGTCGTGAGCATGGGACGATTATGTCGTCGGCTCAATGGCTGGGATGTTGGTGGCTGGTACGATCGCTGTTGCAGTACTCCATCGATCAGGCTTACGAGCCACGGAATCGAGTCGCTTCCCGTTAAGCTGCAGCGTACTGCGTGCTGCAGTAGTTGTTACATCAGGACAGCATGAGGGACAATAGAGATGATGGAGATGTCAGGAATCAATGTGCTGATGATCGCGGTTGGTTTGCTCTCGTGTGCGGGAATTTCGCATGCGGGTGAGGTTCCCGCCAATGAGCGAACTGTGATCCTTGTCAGTTTGGATGGATTCCCGGTTTGGATGTGGAAAGATCCGGCGCTGCCTATCCCAAACCTTAGGCGGTTGGCAAAGGAAGGCACGGTTGCCGAAGCGATGACCGTTTCAAATCCGTCAATCACCTGGATCAATCACACCACGATGATTACTGGTGTTGAGCCTCGGAAGCATGGGGTGCTCTTCAACGGACTGCTGGTGAGAAATGGAGGCCAGCCACCCAAGGTTGAACCCTGGCGTAATCGAGAGGAGATGGTTTTCGTACCGACGCTTTATGACGCGACCACGGCGGCCAAGTTGACGAGTGCTGAAGTTGATTGGGTGGCAGTGACCAATCCCAAGACGATTACCTGGTCGTTTCCAGAGTTGCCGACGGCGGACAACGAGATCGTGAAAGAGCTTGTTGCGACTGGTGAGATGGAAGCCGAGCAAGTTGCTTGGTTCAAGTCGAAGAATCCAACGTGGCGAGATGTGATTTGGACGAAGGCTGCATGCCATCTCATCAAGACTCGTAAACCGAATTTCTTGATGTTTCATTTGCTTAATACGGACGCAATCAATCACGGCAATGGCCCTGGTTCCTTCGCGAGTTTCACGGCATATGCGTTGGCCGATCGCTTGATGGGTGATTTGTTGGATTCGTTGAAGCAGGCGGGATTGCAGGACAAGGCGACTGTAATCGTTACTACGGATCACGGCTTCAAGAAGGTGAAAAAGGTCGTCCAGCCCAATGTTGCACTCAGGAAGGCAGGGCTAATTCAGGCAAATGGATCGAAGGTTCTGAGTTGTGATGCGTATGCGATGGCTCAAGGCGGTCTGGCTTTTGTTTATGTCACTGACCCAAACAAGAAGGCGGCGATATTGCCTCAGTTGAAAGAGATGTGCGCCAAGATCGAAGGTGTCGGGCAAGTCATAGACGGGAACGATGGTCCAAAGTTTGGAATGCCGACTCCCAAAGAAAACCAAGGCATGGGCGACATCGTTCTGTTTGCCAAGGACTCGTATGCATTTCAGGCGACGGTCGATGCCGATCAAGAAGTCGCAGTGACGACGACATACCTTGGGACTCATGGCTACCCGAATTCAGATCCCGAACTAGACGGGATCTTTCTCGCTTGGGGTTATGGGATCCGAAAAGGTCAGCAAGTCGGTCGAGTTCGAAATCTCGATATCGCTCCGACGATTGCCAAGCTGCTCAATATTGAGATGCCTGAAATGGATGGCCGAGTTCTGACTGAGGTCTTGAAGGCAGATTGACGGCGAGTCCTCGTGGATGGTCGCAGGTGCGGATGCACGTGATTGTCCGCGACATTGGCGGCACTAAACTGCCTTGCTGTTTGCTGAAAAGATTTGGTTCTGATGACGATAGCGGTGAGCGAGTGCGATGGACGGCTATGTGATTTTGGTGTTCCTGTTAGCGTCTTTGGGGTTAGGCATCTTAGTCATTGAGATGTTCATCCCAACGGCGGGTATGCTCGCGCTGTTGTCCGGTACTTGCTTTATCGGAGCATTCTACTGCGCTTATCGAGCTTGGTATCTCACCGACCAATTGGTTTGGTGGTGGGGATACGTGTCGGGATTCTTTGTCGTCGTTCCCGGAGTGCTATTTGGCGGTCTGTATTGGATGCCGCGCACAGCTTTTGGTCGGGAGCTTTTCGTCGCACCGCTATCGCAGGAAGAGCTGGCTTCGTTTCGAGACGAAGACGCTTTGCTGCATAAGCTTGTTAATCAGCGAGCGAAGGCAGTGACGTTGTTTTCTCCGGGGGGCCTGGTGCAAGTTGCCGGGCATCGAATTCATGCTGAGAGCGAAGGGCTAGTCATTGATCCGGGGACCGACGTTGTTGTGGTCGGAGTCAAAGGGCATCGGCTGGTTGTTCGACCGGTCGGGCTTTACGATGAACCCAGCAAGTCGACACCTGTGAAAGAGCCGGATGCAGTTGCTCCGTTAGTAATGGAACAGCCTACGAAACCACCGGTAAACGATACGAAGTCGTCGATCGATTTTGATTTTGAGATTGATACCTAAGGAGGCACATCAGCCATGGTTGGGCAATCATTTGTGGGACTGCCGCTTGCTCAGGGACCGGGAAGCGATGACGTGACGACGTTCATGATCGCGATCTCGATCATTGTCTTCCTGCTGGGGCTAGTGTTGCTGGTCATCTTCGGGCGCTACTTTGGCCTGTGGATTCAGTGCAAGATGACTCGGGCTCAGATTGGCTTCTTCAATCTCGTCATGATGTCGCTGAGGAAGGTCAATCCCACGATCATCGTGCGCAGCAAGATCATGGCAGTGCAGGCGGGACTGACTCGAGCTTACCCGATTAGTACTCGGCAACTTGAGGCGCATCTGTTGGCCGGTGGTAACGTCCCCAACGTTATTCGAGCCTTGATCGCTGCTCATCGAGCTAGCCTCGATATTGATTGGCAGACGGCGGCGGCGATTGACTTGGCGGGGCGAGATATTCTCGACGCGGTGAAGACCAGCGTTTATCCCAAGGTGATCGACTGCCCGGACCAATCGAAAAAGGGCGGCACTCTTGATGCGATGGCCGCTGATGGAATTCAACTGCGAGCACGAGCACGCGTGACGGTTCGAACGAACCTCAAGCAACTGGTGGGTGGTGCGACGGAAGAAACCGTGATTGCTCGCGTGGGGCAGGGCATCGTTCAGGCGATTGGCTCGACTCACAGTTACAAAGAAGTGCTGGAGAACCCCGATAAGATTTCGAAGCTGGTGCTGAATCAAGGGCTTGAAGCCAATACGGCCTTCGAGATCGTGTCGATCGACATCGCTGATATTGACGTTGGTGAGAACATCGGTGCGAGGTTGCAAGCCGATCAAGCTGAAGCCGACATGCGAGTTGCTCAGGCGAAGGCCGAAGAGCAGCGAGCTTCAGCGTCGGCTCGTGAGCAGGAAATGCGAGCTTCCGTCCAAGAGAACCGAGCTAAGGTTGTGTTGGCTGAAGCCGAGGTGCCTAAGGCGATGGCTGAGTCCTTCCGTAAGTCGACTCTCGGTTTGCTCGACTACTACGAACTGAAGAACGTCCAAGCCGACACCAAGATGCGTGAATCGATTTCAACGATGAGTCCCGGCGATGCCGAAGTGAAACGCTAGGTATTCCGAGTCTCCCGATTGAGTCGCTCTTGGCCGTCGTGTGTTGTGGCGATGCCAACTATTTACACCGAGTGGCCTACTTGCCCGAACTCCCAAAAGGTCTGACAGCATGAATGCGATGCAGCCAATCTTGGCCGGCAACGATGGTGTGGTGGCAATTATCACCATCGTCATCATGGTGGCTTCGGGTGTCTTGAACTTCTTGAAAGAGAAACGAGCGGAAGCCAAGCGTCGGCAAGAGATGGAGCAAGGGAATCTGGGACCAGAGGGCGACCGACTTCAAAGTGAGATCGATCAGTTTTTGAGCGAAGTCGAGAACGCAGCGCGAGGCAAGCCAAGCCGTCAGCAGCAGGAATCGGTCGAGCTGACTGATGCCGACGTCATCGATGCGCGGCCGGCGAAACGCCAGAGAGCAGAAAGCTCGCGGGGGCAGACTGAGGCTCAACGGCGCGCCGTCGCTCAACGTCATTTGCAGCAGTCAAACGTCGGCCAAGTCAGCGAGCGGCATGTGCAGAGCCAAGTTCGTGAGCATCATCTTCGGTCGGATGTCGAGAAGAAGCACCTCAATCCAGAACGCGATCTGGGATTGTCGGGAGCAGCAACCGATGCAAAGAGTTCCTCGGGAAAAGCACCGATGAATTCGCTTGTTGCGATGCTGCGTTCTCCTGACGGAGTTCGCACTGCAATCCTTCTCAACGAGATTCTTTCGCCGCCGCTATCGCGTCGTCGCAAGTAGCCGGCGCAGCGAATTAGAGATGACTCCGTGATGGGCGACGTTGCGCAGAAAGACTCTGTAAATGGCGAGTGACGCGTTTGATCCAGAACTCGACGTGACTCGAAGGTACTTTCTCGGCCGATGCACCGGAGTCAGTCTCGGTGCCATGTGCTTGAACGCAATTGAAGAATCGCGGGGTCGTGCTAACGACGCTCGTGGTTCTTCGGTCGAAAGCAGTACTCGGTTAGCTTCAGGTCGTACTCATAATCAGCCGCGAGCGAAGCAGGTGATCTTCCTCACTCAAAGTGGAGGACCATCGCAGATCGAGCTGTACGATGAAAAAACGGGGTTGGTGAACTGGGCTGGTAAAGAACTCCCCGAAAGCGTGCGGCAAGGTCAGCGACTGACGACGATGACTGCCAATCAAAAGCAGCTCGTGATGCCCGCTCGTACGAAGTTCCGTCGTTGTGGAGAGAGTGGCGCGACGGTTAGCGAATGGCTGCCGCACTTGCAGGACGTGGCGGACGACTTGTGCTTCATCAAGTCCATGCGAACCGACGAGATCAATCACGCTCCGGCCATGACGAAGTTCTTGACCGGTCACCAACTGGCTGGGCGACCGAGCATGGGAGCCTGGGTGAGTTATGGGCTCGGGAGCGAGAATCGCAATCTGCCTGACTACCTCGTGCTGATCTCGAAGATGAAGCGGCCGAGCGATCAACCTCTTTACGACCATTACTGGGGGAGCGGCTTTCTGCCGTCGCGCTATCAAGGGGTAAAGCTTAGAAACGCTCAAGAGCCTGTGCTCTATTTGCGTGACCCAGAGGGACTGCCGCGCGAGTTGCGGCGCGGCATGCTCGATGGTTTGCGAGAACTCAATGAGCAACGCTTCGAACAAACACGAGATCCCGAAATCGTGACTCGCATCAGTCAGTACGAGATGGCTTATCGGATGCAGGCCAGCATTCCGGAACTCACTGACTTGAGCGACGAACCCGAGGCCGTCTTTGAACTCTATGGTCCGGACTCGCGTCGGCCTGGAAGCTATGCCGCGAACTGCATCCTGGCGCGACGGTTGATTGAGCGCGGAGTGCGCTTCGTACAACTTTTTCATCCCGACTGGGATCATCACAGTCGTTTGAGTTCGTGGTGTGTGGCTCGGTGCCGCGATACCGACCAAGCCAGTGCTGCGTTGGTCAAGGATCTCAAACAACGGGGCTTGTTGGATGAGACACTGGTCTTGTGGGGCGGTGAGTTTGGACGTGGGGTCGCTGGTCAAGGTGATTGGAAAAGTCTTGACGGTGGCCGCGATCATCACCCTCGATGCTTTACGATGTGGGCGGCTGGCGGTGGCGTGAAGCCCGGGATCACCTACGGAGCGACCGACGAATTCAGCTACAACGTGGCTGAGAATCCGGTGCATGTTCGCGACTTACACGCGACTGTCCTGCATCTCCTTGGCATCGAGCACGAACGCTTCACGTATCGCTATCAAGGGCTCGACTTCCGACTGACTGGCGTCGAACCGTCGCGCGTGGTCCACGAGATCCTGGCGTAATCAGAGTTGCTCGCAGTAGGAGCTGTTACACATTGGCTTCTCGCGGTGCATCGCGAAGAATCATGTGACTGGCTGATGAGCCGACTCGTAAAGCTTGCCGAAGCGATTGGCGAGGAATGGTTCGAGGCCAATCTCTTCTTGTCGGATGAAGCCGTGACGTGGGTTCGTTTCAGCCAGCAGAAGATCCATCACAGCGCACACCGCGCTGGCGGTCGTTAGCTGTATCGCGCTCCAGACTTCGCCGTTCATTGTTTGTGGGTAGATCTTGCGAGCATCGCTCTTTTGGACGAACTGGCCGCGACGACGTCCGGTGACTGTGCAGAAAACTACAACGACATCCTGAAACGTAAGCGGGATGGCAGCTTCCAGAACGTCCTTCAAGAGTTCGCGGCGACGATCAAGGCGAAGGTCTCGCAGCAGGAACTGCATCAAGGCTTGATGGCCGGGATAGCGGATCGTCTTGTAGTTCAGCTCGTTGACCTTGCCATTAAACGTGTCGCACAAACTGCCGAGTCCGCCTGACGTATTGAACGCTTCGTAATGGACGCCATCGAGAGCGAAGTGCTCAAGTCCTTCCAATGGCAGAAGCTCGATGCGGCGGCCTTCGTAAATGGCATCGCACGGATTGCAGTACTCATTGATGAGTCCGTCTGTGGACCAGGTGAGATTGTAGGTCAACGCATTCGTCGGAAACTCGGGGAGTGCTCCCACTCGCATGCGAACGGATTCCAGTTCGTCGAACCAGCTCGCCAAATCGCTCGCCACAATTCCAACAAAGCCAGGAGCAAGGCCGCATTGCGGCACAAAGACTTGCCCGGGTTTCGCGTGCTCGGCGATGGCTCGAACGGCGCGCGTCGTCGCTACATCTTCCGTGAGATCGAAGTAGCTGATGCCACTGGTTAACGCGGCCTGGGCTACGTTGGCATTGAATCGAAAACTGAGTGCCGAGATCACGGCCTCGCAGCCTTGCATCGCGCTTTCGAGATCCGAGATTGAAGTTGCGTCGACGACTCGCGTTTCTACGGTGGGTACTCGTTCTTGCAGACGAGCGAGTGCATCTTCAAACGCGTCGCCAACTCGGACGATGTAGTCACCGGAGTCCATCAGCAGCCGCGCAATCATGCGGCCAATCTTTCCTGCTCCAAGCAACAAGACTGTCTTCTTCATGATGCGTCTCCAAACTCATCTCCGCAGATTCGTCTGTGCCAAGATAGACTAACTTCGTGAGATTGTTTCGCCGTTTGTGAAATCCGGCGAGATCAATAAGCCGCATCTGGTTGACCGAGTTCATCACCCGTAGTGAAAGGAGTCCTCATAATGACTCAAAGTGCGAAGTCGTCGGCGTCGCTTACGGAGTTCACTTGGTCTCAGCAGCCTGAGGCCGCCGGTTTGGTGAATGATCTGATCCAAGAGTTGCGAGTGGCTTTTGATCCGATCGATCAGTTCGCTATCAAGTTAAAGCAGCAGACGGGAACTCGATTGTTGGATTGGATTGATCACATCGCTTGGCCTGCGACCGACGACATCATTGCGAAGTTGCGCGCAGCAGGCTTTGAGCCTCAGAAGACCGACATCGCTGCCACTTATGGAGTGCCGGGAACAACCTTTCGTCATGCCGGGGCGATCTTGCCGCCGTTGCGACTCAACACTGTCGGGAGCAAGAAACGATTGGCTGTTCGAGCGGACTCGGTGATTGAGTTCCTCGCCGCCAACGGAACTCATCAGTCTGAGAGTTTGCAGGGATTGCCGTTTTCCGTGATGCGACGAGCAACGGTTGCTGATGATGCGCAGCATGAGTTTGTCGTTATTGAACGGCATGGAGATCGGGGGGATCGCGATGAAGCCGCGACGCCCGAGAAGATCGTGGGCTGGCTGACTCATCTGGAACGCTTCCGGCTTCGCGCTCGGGATCTCGATAGTGATCAGCAAGCCTTTGAAGTCACCGAGTGGTTAATCGATTCGGCAATTGCTGACTTGGGTGTCGATCAGACGTGTGAATTGTTCTTTCTGGCCGAACGCGAGTATTGGCAACGTCGCAACAAAGCGGCACGAGTCCAGAAGGCGCTCAACGATTTGATGGGGCTCGGTTGGGCTAATCATGATCATCACACCTATCGTTGCAGCCGCGAGAATTTTCATCGCGTGATCCCGTTGCTAGAGAAACTGGGATTGCAATGTCGCGAGCGTTTTTACGCGGGCAAAGAGGCCGGGTGGGGGGCTCAAGTGTTGGAGCAACCTCGTACCGGAATCATCGTTTTTGCGGATGTGGATCTTTCCGCGGAAGAGATTCATGGTGACATCGGGCACCAGCCGCTTAAGCCTCGAACGGAACTTGGCACCGTGGGGCTGTGGGTTGAATTACACGGGGAAGCATTCTTGCAAGCCGGGATGCATCACTTGGAATGCCAATTCGAGTTCGATGCTTCTCTTGATTTGCTGGCCGCTCAGGGCATTAAGACGATGAAGCCTTTCACCGATTTTCCCTTCTTGCGACAAGCCTTCACGGAAGGGGAAGTCTGGCCCGTGGCGCCTCGGCGGGGGTATCGACTGCTCAACGCGGGCTCGATCACCAAGGAACAAGCCGATCAATTTCTCGCACGAGGAGCCGTCGGTTCGCATCTGGAAGTGTTGGAGCGCAACGACGGCTACAAGGGATTCAATCAAACGGGCATCAACGAAATCATCAGGGATACCGATCCGCGGAAATTGACTGCCGCGTTATGAGGCTTGATGGCTTTGGGTTGAGAGTGAATGGCATCGCATTCGGTTACCACATTCTCAACCAGTATGCCTTGAGGTACTCGGACTCAGGGCAGTTCCCCAGGATCGGGTGGTCCGCTCCGGCTCCCGTTTTGTCGATGATCTGCATGTCGCGAGGAGCATGACGGACTCGAGCATCTAGTGAATTCTCATCGCAGATTTCTGGGCCAGCTTGTCGTGCTGCCGAGCAGATCATGCGTTGGAACTCTTCATCCGGAAGCAGTCCGGCGCATGAGCAAGTCAGCAGGACGCCGCCTGGATTCACCAGTTGCATCGCGAGCCGATTGAGATCGAAGTGCTTGCGTTTGCCGTCTTCAATCTCTTCGCGGTTTCGCAACAGCTTGGGTGGGTCCAGCACAACCACATCGAACTTCTTGCCGTTCCTTAGCATGTCTCGCATGTAGGGGAAGACGTCGGCTTGAACGAAGTTGATCTTCGCTTGGTTGAGCTTGGCGTTTTCCTTGGCGAGCTTCAGTGGCTCTTCATCAAGTTCGACGGCGGTCACGTCAGCTGCTTTACCCAAGTGTTTGGCTTGGACGGCAAAGCCACCGGTGTAGCAACACAGATCGAGCACTGATTTGCCTGGGCAAAACTCAGCGAGCTTCTTGCGGTTCTCGCGTTGGTCGCAGAAGAAGCCGGTCTTGTGGCCACCACCATCAAAGCGGACTCGAAACCGCGTGCCATACTCCTCGATCGTGACCGAAGTGGGGCAATTGACTGATTGATAAGGCTCGGCATCAAAGCACTCTTGCTCGGATGATGCCGGACTAGTTCGGATGCTGAAGTGCTGAGTTCCGCAGATCGATCCCAACATACTGACTGCGGCTTGGGCTCGCTGATACATGCCCAATGAGAACGCTTCGAGCGAAAGAACGTCGCCGTAACGATCGATGACGAGTCCCGGTAATCCGTCGCCTTCACCATGCACAACTCGGTAAGCCGTTGCATGCTCGTGTAGCTTCAAGAGATCTGATCGCAACGCGAATGCACGTTCCAGTCTGGCTTGCCAATGTGCCTTGTCTGGGAACTGATCGCCAAACGAGATCATGCGGACGGCGATCTCAGCAAACGGATTGCAGAGGCCAAAGCCCAGTCGTCCGCCTTCTTCCAAATCGACGGCAACGAGATCTCCCGGTGCGACTTCATACGGAATATCGCGCAGACGCTTGCGGAAGAGATTCGGATTGAGCGTCGATGTCTTCAGGACAACCGATTGCACGTTGGGGCGATTGACGGTGTCTTCGATCATTCGCTGATCGGTGTCGATGCGGACGGCAGGGCGTCGCTGTTGAGGCGGCGAGGGACGTCGATCGAAACGAGGGCCACCATCTGGCCGAAATCCTCGATCACCACGGGGGAAACGCGACATGCTTTGGTTGCCGAAGCTGGACTCAGTGAGCCGAGCGATTGTGATGAGTGGCTCGACTCAGAGAGATCGAGAGAACGAAATCGCTCAATCTCGTGAGTCGAGCGAACTTGGAACATTGAGTACACAAGCAACGACTCGCGGCGGGTTCAGGATGCGGTCGTTGCTCGAATTCTTACTAAAGACTTGGCACTGCTGCGGCCGTTACGCCGGAGCTCGCATGTAGGGATTCGAGCCGGCAGCGTGATCGGTGGTGTCGATGATCTCGCCCACTTCTGGGATGGCTCGACGGATGGCCGCTTCCACTCCGAACTTCAACGTCGCTGCTGCATTACCACAGCCTTGGCAGCCACCGCCCAGCTTGAGCATCACGATGTTGTCACGGACATCAACGACACTGATCGAGCCGCCGTGCGAACCAACGCCGGGAGCAATGTCCTTCTGAATGACAGCTTCTACACGCTGACGAAGCTCGGTCGCTGATGGAAGCTTGGCGTAGAACTCGTCAGGAACAGCGGCTTTTCCGGATGCGATGTGGGCTCGCAACTCGGCACCAATTTGGCGGCCGACAATTTGCCACGGCTCGGGAGCGAACTTCGTCACGGTCACTGCATTGTGCGTGATGAGGACGGCGGAAATGCCGGGGATTGCAAAGAGCCGTTTCGCCAGCGGCGAGACCTCGGCGATCTCGCGACTGCCGAAGTAATAAGAGCGATTGGCGAAGATTGGCCGATCGACCACAAACCGGCACATCGAAGCGACACCTTGCGGCTCCGCCGTAATTTTGATTTCGTCCGACATGACTTTTCCGTTTCAGTAGCGGGGAGTTTTGATGCGTTGCTGTAGGTTGAACTGAGCGCGAGCGGGATTCTGGGAAGCCCCGCGTTCGCTCGCAACCAAGAGGCGTTGTCGAGTTTTTAGGGCATCCGATACATAGAACCGAACGGCGATTTCAGCTTTGCAGCAGTCTCAAGAGTTGATGTCCAGGGAAGGACTTTGAGGAATGGCAATCGAGCCTGAACGACTTCGGTTGATTTACATCACCACTCACGGCAGCAGTGCCTTCAGTCTGATGCGCGGACAGCTTTCCGTGATGCGGGAGCAGGGCTACGAAGTGATCGTCATTGCCAGTCCGAGTCCCGAACTCGATCAAGCGGCCGCTCGTGAAGGTGTTCGAGCGATTGGCGTGGAGATGGAACGCGAGATCAATCCTGTTGGAGATCTCAGGGCAGTTCGCAAGTTGGTTGGCCTACTGAAAGAACTGAAGCCAGACATCGTTAATGCCGGAACTCCCAAGGCCGGATTGTTGGGCATGCTGGCTGCAAAGATCGCACGTGTGCCGGCTCGCATCTATACGTTGCGCGGGCTGAGACTGGAGACGACTCGCGGTTGGAAAAGTCTGTTGCTCAATACGACAGAGCGGTTGGCAGCGGCTTGTGCTCATCGAGTGGTCTGCGTCAGTCATAGTTTGCGTGACGCCTTCGTGCAGCGAGGACTTTCGTCGAACAAGAAATGCATCGTGCTCGGCGGCGGCTCGTCGAATGGAGTGAATGCTCGTCGTTTTCAGTTGAGCGACGAGCAACATCAACAGGCCAGTCGGATTCGCGAGCAACTTGGTATCGCGGTCGATGCTCCGGTCATCGGCTTCGTTGGGCGGCTGACTCGGGATAAGGGCATCGTCGAATTGTTTGCCGCGTATCAGCAACTTCAGGCGGAGATGCCGGACCTGAGATTGCTGTTGGTCGGAGACTTTGAGACGGGCGATCCAGTACCCGAGGAAACGGTGAAAGCGTTGCGAGCTCACCCTGGAGTTGTTGTGACAGGCTTCGTCACCGGGACTGAGTTGTACTACGACATGATGGATGTGCTGGCATTTCCGTCGTATCGCGAAGGCTTTCCGAATGTGCCCTTGGAAGCTGCTGCGGCGGGGTTGCCTGTCGTCGGCTTTGCGGCGACTGGAACGATCGATGCCGTGCAAGACGGAGTGACGGGCATGCTCGTGTCGGTCGGCGATGCGGAGGGGTTGGCTCAAGTCTTGCGAACTTATCTTCGCGACGATCTGCTGCGGTTTCGACACGGAGACGCGGGGCGGCAGCGAGTGGCTCGCGAGTTCCGTAACGAGACCATTTGGAATGCGCTCGCTGATTTGTACGGATCCATGTTGCCGCCCAATCGACGGCCTCTTGGTGTAGGAGTTCCAACAACCATGCCGCAGGTGGCAAATCGAAGCGCCTATTGTGCTCGCTATGCGATCGAGTCCGTGCCGCAAGCTGCGGTGTATCGCTCGTTCGGTAAGCGGCTGCTGGACTTGGCGATCTGCCTGCCGATTGCCGTAATGATTGCTCCCGTTTTGGCCCTTGCGGCGGTGCTCATCAAATTGGACTCGCCCGGTCCGGTGTTCTTCGTGCAAGAACGACTTGGTCGCTACGGCTCGACGTTTCTCACATACAAGTTTCGCACCATGACGGACCGCAAACGGACTGCTCTCAGCGAAGTCTTGCCGGGTCACAGCGAAGTGACTCGCGTGGGCCATTGGTTGCGTCGCTTCAAGATCGATGAGCTGCCGCAGTTGCTCAATGTTTTGAATGGCGACATGTCGGTGATTGGGCCGCGACCAGCCTTGCCGGATGCAATCTCGACATACGATGCCAATGGGCTGCGACGATTGCTTGAACGACCAGGTCTCACCGGGCGAGCTCAAGTGAACGGCAACATCTATCTGAGCTGGCCCGAACGCTGGATTTACGATGCCGAGTACGTCGACCAGCTATCGTTCACCTTAGATATCGGCATCGTGTTGAAGACGATCGCCGTCGTTCTCATGGGAGAAGAACGGTTCCTCAAGAAACCCGAAATTCCGGTGGTTGCTTCAACGGTTCCTGATGAAGTCCGACGCGCGGCGTAGCGGCTGTTTCAATTGAGCGGAGCACTTTGCGTTATCGCCTACAGCGGCAGATTTAGTTCTTGTCGGAGCAGGGCGGCGGTCATTTCGCCGAGGAAGGCGAGAATAACTCCAACGAATAAGACTCCGGTGGCAGCTTGGGTGTTGCGGTACTTCATGATGCGCCAAACCATCGCTGACACAATCAATTGACCGATACTGCCCCCGAGCCAATCCAGGCTCAGCCAGATGGAATAGGTGCTAGACCAATGGCCGCCGGCCGCGTTGGATGATTGCGAATACAGCATCAGCCCGATGCCAGAAAACACCAGGCGAATGGCTGCCGCGACGCCTAGGTATGAGTTGACTCGATTGAGTGGCAAGGTCGACATCGTGGGGGCGGTTAAGTACCAGTGGCCGAGCAACATTCCGGCTACGGCACTACCTGAGACCGCTCCGATGGAGAGTTCAGAGATTGCAAAGATGCTGCCACTCCAAGTTGTGAGTTGCTCCGAGGGCACGCTTCCGAAGAGGACGCCAACCGCCGACAGAACGGCAATCAGAATGGCGACGCGAGTTGCTCCAACGCGGCGTTCGAGAGGCCACAAGATCGATCCAAGGTAGGAACACGCCGCGAGTCCAATAGCGATCAATTGCAAATTGTTGGCCGATAGAATCGCGTTCGTTCCATCGAGAGTGCCATGCAGCCGCCCTGCCGAAACGGCGGCCAAGACGGCCAGCCCGAGCGTCACTAAGTTTTGAATGCGAAAGAAGCCGGACGTGACTTGATCACGCGGCATAAGGCACCAAACGAATGACAAACCAAAGATCAGCCGGAAGGCAAACTGAGTAATCATCAAACCACAAAGGCAAAGTGAAACGGGACTCATGGGGCGAGTCAGAACGTAGCGGATCAAGTGCGGCACGGGTATTCTCGGCTCGCATCCAACTCTCTCAAACTCGGGCCGACTTATGTTGCCGCGTCCCACCATTCGAGTACTGCTTGTCGAAGACAGTCCGACCGACGCCGACTTGCTCGCCATTGAGCTGGAAGACGTCGCTTCGGGGACTTTCGAGATCGACACGGCCGACACATTGGCGGGTGGCCTGCTGCGTTTGACGAAGGCAGCTTTCGATGTCGTTTTGCTCGATCTCAATCTTCCCGATAGCTTCGGCGTCGAGACGTGCGAACGAATGCACCAAGCGGCACCGTCATTGCCAATCATTGTGTTGACGGGCTTGGCGGACGAAGAGCGAGCGTTAGCAACTTTCAAAATTGGCGCTCAGGACTATCTCGTTAAAGGCCAATGCAACGGAGCGTTGTTATCGCGAGCCATTCGATATGCCATCGAACGACAAGCTTCGAATGAGCGTGCGCGAGTGGCTGATGAACGACTGCGGCTGATCTCCGAGCAGTTACCTGCGGTCATTTGGACGACCGACATCGCCTTGCGATTCACGGCCCCGACTGTTCGATGTCTCTTCAATGACGACGCTGCGGTCGCTCGTGCGGGTGACGAATTGTCGGTTTGGTTGCAACGCGTTGAAGGGCCTGAGTCCTTGTTGAAAGCGCATCAGTCCTCGTTAGCAGGGCAGTCCAGTTCCTTCGATGTGCGCTGGAAGCAGCGCTCATTCTCGGTGCATGTTGAACCGTTGCGAGATGTTGCCGGCTGCATCATCGGCACGATTGGCTTGTCGTTAGATGTCAGTCAGCAGAAACGTATGAGCGAAGAACTCAATGCTGCTCGGCATGTGCAGCAAGCGCTCTTTCCTCACGATGCTCCGCGAGTGCCACACTTCGATATCGCGGGCAAAGTCTTTCCAGCCGACGAGACTGCCGGAGACTGCTTTGACTTCATTCCGATGGGAAATGGATGGACGGGGCTCGTCGTGGGAGATGTGGCGGGGCACGGACTTGGTCCGGCGCTGCTCATGGCAGAACTTCGGGCGTATCTGCGGATGCTGGCGTCGTCGAATTCAGATGTGGCTCAAATCCTGATCTCAGCTAAACGACTGATTGCCTCGGACCTCGAAGACTTTCGCTTTGTGACGTTGTTCTTTGCGAAGCTGCATGGCGAATCGCGTCGCTTCGAGTACGCGTCGGCGGGTCATACGGCTTATGTCGTGAGGGCTTCCGGCAAGACCGAAGTGCTCGCGAGCACGGGAGTGCCGATTGGTCTGTTTGCTGACAGCAAGTTTGACCGCGGCGCGAGTGTCGTGCTGCTGCCGGGTGACGTGGTTGTGTTGCCCACCGATGGAATTCAGGAAGCTCAGAACTCGGATCGCAAGATGTTTGGTGTCGATCGAATGTTGAGCTTCGTGCGTGCTCACCGCGAGGAGGCGGCGTCGATTATTGACGGGCTGCGTGGGGCGATTGCTGAGTTCTCTGGTCATCGAGCATTGAGTGACGACACGACAGCAATCATCGTGCGAGCCTTGTGAGTTCGCGTTTTTCTCGGCGTGTGGAGAGATCTTCAATGCGAGTGCGAGTGACTTATCACGGTCAGATTCGGTCGGTTATCGGTCGATCGCATGAAGACGTGGAACTACCCGACGGTGCGACGTTGTTCGCATTGCTCTCGCATCTGGCGGATCACAACGGAGAACCGGTTCGAGGTCATCTCTTCGCGAATTCGGAAGTGATTCGTCCCAGCTTGATGGTCATCTTGAACGACTCGCCGTGCCCACATGAAGCCGTCGCCACGGCGACCCTGAATTACGGCGATGCGATTGCTCTCCTACCACCGATCGCTGGTGGTTAACGCGAGATCGGTTAAGTCGTCGTTGGCACGATCATCAGTTCCGTCATCGACAATCTGATGTGGTAAACTCAATTGCCTGCTGAACTTCATCTTACACGTCGAGCGTAACTCACTTTGGCAGTTGGCACGGAACGAACTGTCCCGTGCCAAGTTGATGCTCGTCCCGATTAGGCGCGGGCGGCTTTGCAGGCGTCGGCGCAGGCGAGGCACTTCTTAGCGCACTCTTGGCAGCAAGGTTGTTTGTGCTTGATGCACTCGGCAGCGCATGCCCGGCACATCTTCTCGCAGAGCACGCAAGCGTCTTCCGCCAAGGCATGCTTTTGCTCGCACAGAGATGCGCAAGTCAGACACATGTGATGACAAGCATCGCAGCTCTTCGAGCAATCTGGTCGATCTTTCTTGCAGCAGATCGAGCAGCTTTCGCATTCGGCAGCGCACTCGCGACAGGTCTTGGCGCAGTCGAGCTTCTTGGGTTTTTCGTCGGCCCCAAACAGACCTGTTGACGCACCAACGGTGAGACCAACGGCACTCAGGCCAACAAACAACGCACTTCGGCGATTCAATGACAATGTCTTCATGATAATCCTTATGAACTAGCCGACCGAAGTCGGCCAAAATGGAATTGCGATACCGCTCGTCGAACGGCCGAGTCACGGCACACGGCTTCGATGGCGAGGAAGAAAAACTGCACAGCAAGCGCGAGAGGAGATGTCGCTGCGTAAGGAGCAGAACGACAAACTCAAGAACTCTCAGCAGTTCCAGCGGCAATGGAGTTGATGGAGCCGGACCGCAGTCAGACGCGGCGGAATTGGAACATCCAGCGGCTCACATCGAAGGATCGGCGTGCTGCAAAACGAAGCTGCAGTTGCGAAGTCCGCAGTCGGATTGTCGGTCACAACGCGTTGCGAATCATCGGGAAGAGTCCGCGCGACACAGCAGCAAGCAGACGTCTTCTGCATCGGACACGTACTGCTCGGCGTCTTGGTCGTAGGTCGCTGAGCACAGCAACTTCGAGTCGCCTTGGAGGAGACTCGGGAATTGCTTTCGCCTCGATCAACGCTCGAAACGCAGCATGCTCCAGCCGGCACAAGCACGGCTGCGATGAGGAGCATCGCGATGAGTCGTTGAATGAATCGCATGACAGCTTCCGAAGAAAGAAGCAATTTATTGAAGTCGACCACATCCCAACTTTACGCCAACTCTCACGCTAACTGCGAACTCAAATTCCGATTCTTCATAAGAAACGGCCAGGCGTGTTATCGCAGCGATAGTTCAAGTCGGCTGATGCACTGCCTGCAATAAAGCTGACAGGCTGCTAAGCAACTTGATCCGGGGCCTCGATATCGACTGCGAAGCGACTACAGACTGAGGCAGAAAGTTCGAGGCTGTGGAGCAAGCACGGGTGTTTGTATTGCTCGACGCTGCCGCCAACGCGGGACTGACGCTCGCGAGCGAACTTCTCCCAACTTCCGTTGCGTAAGACCTTCACTTGCAGTGGGAGTAACCGGCCGGTGTCTCGCTTCTCGCGATACTCACAGTTGAGCGCCATGAGATGCTCATCGAGCGCCAATTCGAATTGAGCCAACTTCTCAGACGGCGGCAACTCCCAGTCTTCTAGCAGCAACCGATATCCCGGCGGATGTCCCCATACCGGAGCGACTGAAAAGCATTCGACTCGGTGATCGAAGTGCTGCAACGTCGCGCCAACAGCTTCGACGACCTGCGACTCGGAAAGCTTCTCGCCGGTAACGTTCGAAATGTACGAGCCCTTGTGCATGAATCTCAGCACGGGAGTAGTACCTTCGAAGCCAACACATTCCACCACATCGCAAATGTCGTAGCGGAAGAACCCTGATGCGGTCGTCAGCAGGATGAAGTAACGCTGGCCTTGTTCGAGTTCATGAGCCATCAAGATTGTCGGCTTCTCCGAGCCATACTCGGCTTCGGGAATGAACTCGAAGTAATGAGTTGCCACGTCGAGCACGCCAGCCGAGCAATTGTCTTCGAAGGGCAAAGTCATTCGACCTTCGCTGGCAGATAAGCCGTGATCGCGGATCGGCAAATCACCGAAGACGTGTTTCAACGAGGGCAAGTACGCCGCACAGCTTCCGCCCAACCAAACCGCCAGCAATTGCAGCTCCGGCCACACATCCTTGGGATACAGGTGCCCGTGCTTAGCGACACATCGCTCCAGGAACTCAGCACGGTGACGAGATTTCTTGCGTATGTGCCGCTGCAGTTGAGTCGCAACCTCCGGCGGCAGATCTGCTTCACAGGCCAAAGAACCATCACGGAGATCGCGGATCAACTCTTCTTTCCGACGATCGGCCAGATGGGCCAAATGCACCAGAGTGCTGGGGTTCGCAGTTGTAATCATTCCGATATCGGGATCTGCCAACGCGATTCGCAGCGTGGTGTAGTATTTGGCTTCCGGGTCTGAGATCTTCGTGATCAGATAGGGCAGGGTGTAGAGCGTGCGCACGACTGGTCGTTGCATCGCGACGGCCAAGCCACTGATGTTGCCGCAGGGCGTACCTGCTTCGGACATAAAACGCTGATAGTCGCTCGACAGTTGCAGCATCCGAAGTCGCCGCAAGCGCGGGTATGCATCGAAGGCGCCGATGCCCCAGATCTGCCAGCCTCGGCGATAGTCCTCCAGGAACCTCGTCGTAACTGGGATGTACTTGGAGTTGTTGGTCGTGCCGCTACTGAGCGTGAACATGAGCAGTTTGTTGTGCTCACCAAGCATGGCGTGCTGCTCACCGCGCAGCAGGCGTTCGACATAGGCCGAGTAATGGTTGTAGTTCGTCGTCGTGAACTTCCGAGCGAGATCCTGAGGCGATCGAACTTCATGTAGGCCGTGGTCGCGAGCGAAATCAGACTGGCCATTGAGCTGGATGAGTGATTGCAACACTTCTGTTTGAGTACGACGGCAATCGCGAGCGGCATCCAAGAACCGACCTAGTTCGCGCCGCACCTTCATTCGCATGAAGGCACCCGCTTTGTCTCGAATAAGTCCTGCAATCCCCATGAAGTTGCTTCCGTGATGTAATGGCCCGCGATCGTTCTGAATCAGTTTGATCGAGTAGCGAGGGAGTCCGTCCCGAGGCTTCGAAGAGTGTCGCAGAGTCGCCAGATACTCTTCCCCCAACAAAGGGCAGGCATTCTGTCGGCGCTGAATTGGGGCAACAAGTCCGGTTCGATAGAGTCCGACCGCTCGCTCTGGTTGGCGAGGACTCTTCGATCAACACACCTCAACGAGGAAACGATTCATGCTTCGAAGTTTGCTGTCATCCCTCAGCTCTGTGGTAATTCTTATGACAACGACTGTTCTGGCTGCTGATCCAAAACTCGATGCCGCGACCTTCAAGCCCGAAGGCAGCGACTTGGGTTTGAAGTACCGCATCTTGAAGCCGGAAACGAAAGCCGGTGAGAAGCTGCCGCTCGTTCTTTGCTTTCACGGGGCGGGCGAACGAGGTGACGACAACGAAAAACACATCGGCTACTTCGTGCCCATGTGGACCGGAGAGAATGCCACCAATTACCGAGCCTTCTTCGTCTTGCCCCAAGTTCCCAATAACCAACTGTGGGCCTCGTATGGCTGGAGCACGAAGACGGATGAGATGCAGCCCGAGCCATCTCAAACCATGAGCTTGACTCGCAAGCTCGTCGACGAGTTGCTCAAGAACCTGCCGATCGACCCCGACCGCATCTACGTCACCGGCTTGTCGATGGGCGGCTACGGCACGTGGGAGTTCGGGCAGCGCTACTCGGACATCACGGCCGCGATCGCACCCGTATGTGGCGGCGGAGATCCTCGGTTGGCCGAACGCATCAAGCACATCCCCGTGTGGGCCTTTCATGGAGACAAAGACGGAGTTGTCAAAGTCACTGAAACAACCAAAGTCACCGACGCTCTCAAAAAGGCTGGAGCCCAACCCAAGGTCACGATCTATGAAGGTGTTGGCCACGACAGTTGGCGTCCAGCCTACCGCGAAAAAGACCTGCTGAAATGGATGTTCGCGCAACGCCGAGCAACCAAGTAATCAGCAACTGATCTTCGCCATCAGCGAGTCAATCCCAGTTTCAGCTCTGGCAGTAGTGGCGTTTCATACGGGGTGTCAGCGGAGTGCTCGCTGATCTCCCAGTCGTCTTGGCCGCGTCGATAGACGATGAGTTTCGCGCGGCGGGCATCCTCTCGTATATCAAAGACCCAATACTCTTGGATCGAGGGCACATCCCAATACAGCTTCACGTTGCGGAAGAGGTCTTTGTCGACATCGTCGCCGCGTAAGACTTCACCGACGATGAACGGTGAAACGTCTCGCCAGTCGTCGTCGGGAACTGACTTAAACAAAGCGAGGTCAGGTTCTGGAGCCGTTGTTCGTACTTCCGACGGTACGAAGACCCGCCCGCGATCAGTGACGTAACTGACGATGTCAGGGCGTCGATCTTGGTACGCGAAGAGTTGGCGGAGAATTGATTTCTCAAAGGCATCGTCACAGTCTTGAGCGACTTCTGTCCGCGACTGAATTCGATGCCGTCACCCAATCCCTTCGACAATCGCTCAAAGAGCCCCGGTTAGTGGCGAGTCTTCTTATGTGCGGTGTCATGAATCATTCTTTTGCCGTTGGATGAATGGTCATCCAAAGCCTATCGCAGCGCAGATAAGAAAACTATGGCGACGAGCACGCCCACTGAGATGAGGACAATCATTTCCAATCCTGGTGTGACCGGCCGGCTTCCATCAGGATTTGATCGATGAAGAATGTACTGGCCGCAATAACGGGCTCATCGCAAAACCGTGGGGGTAACTGGTATCAGCCGACGAGTCTGACTTTGGTGGTGTGAAGTGTTTCGATTCTCAGGATGAAGTGATTGCGGTTG
>OMIV01000039.1 GCA_900299185.1 Planctomycetaceae bacterium | reverse complement strand
CGTCGTACCGATCCGCAAGGTCTTCGCCGTGACGCCATCCAATTCTGCGTCCGACAACTCCAGAGTGTTGACCGCAGCATCCGTCGCCGAGCCGAGGTCAATGGCATCGGTAGCATTGAACGAACGCAGTTCGACCGTCTGAGTGCTCGCCGTGATGGTGCCGTCGAGGTCCATCTTGTCGGCTTGGAACACAACGCCACCAGTTGAAGTCTCAACGTCAGCTCCCGTCGCAACCTGCAAGACAGCTTCATCAGCTTCAAGGTTGATGGCGATCGCACCTGCTGCGTTGATGTCGTTCGCGGCAGAAGTGTTGCTGACGGTGATATTCCCCGTTGTCGAATTCAGCGTGACTGTGCCGCCTCCGCCACCCGCCGGATTATCAGCGTCGACGCCGTTCACTCCATCAACTGCGCCAACCGTCAAGCCGTCGGCGTCTCGGAACAAGACGTTGCCGTTGGACGAAACCGCGAGATTGTCGACGTCATTTGCAGTGTTGAGGCTAACTCCCGTCGCCGCTTCGATCCGCAGGCTGTCCTCGGTAATCGTTCCGACACCAGAGACGCTGCCCGCCGTGATAAGTGCCAGCGTTGTCGTATTGGCCGGGGTAATGGCGGCGCTCACCGTGATATTGCCGGAGCCGAAACTCGCATCGTTGCGACCGATCTCGATCACGCCGGCAGTGATGTTGTCGATTTCGGCGTCCGTCAGAGAGAGACTGCCCGTCACGTTGGTACCAACGTTAATCGTGCGGCCGGCCTTCGAAGTGCGGACGCGAGTGCGGCCTGCACCGCTGTTGATCGGACCGGCGATGTCAGCATCTGCTCCAGTTATTTGAACGAGGAATCCGTTACTCGCGACTGCGGAACCGGCGGAATGGGTATAGGTACCGGTGCCGTCTGCGTTGCCATCGGCGTTCAAGAAAATATTCGCTGCGGTGCTGAAGTTAGCTCCTGCCAGCGACAAGCCGTCCGTACCGCTCAGCGTGATGGTCCCGCTACCGGGAGTCACAAGCGTGCCCACAACGACGTTGTTGTTGACGTTCAAGGTGCCAACCGTGTTCGACACTGAGATCGAACCAGTCGCCTCAACCAAGATGGGCGAGTCGACGTTGATCGTATTGGCGTTGGTGAGAGTCACCGTGCCGCCAGTTGCACTGTTGCGGATACCGTTACCAACAACGCGCAGCGCCTGACTGCCGCCTTGAGTCACAACGATGTTGCCCGTCCCGGTGTTATCGACGGCGACCTGACCCGCAATCGTTCGCAGATCAACTCCGGTCACCGCAGAAACAGTCAACGTGCCCGTGACCTGCACCGAGTTTGTCGAGGCGCTCTTTGAAGTCACGTTGCCAGTAGTCGAAGTGATCGTGACCGGACTCGCGATGATGCGGTCCACAACGATGTTGCCCGTTGCCGTGAAGTCCGCCGTTCCGCCGCCCGCATTGATCTGAGCAGGGCCTGCGTGAGTGATCGCTCCGTTGTCGTTGTCGATGAGGATGTTGCCCTGCGTCGTGATGCCACGCAGGGTGATGTCACCGGCTCCGCGACGACCGCCGAGTACCGACACATTGTTGCTGCCGCTCAAGCCACCGAGTGTCACCGTCGTACCACCAGTCACAGTCAACGTACCCGCACCGGCCACAGAAATTTGATCGGTTACGTCGTCGAACGTGATGCTGCCGCCTCCAGCCGTATCGGTCGAAAACGACGCCGAGCTGTCAGTATTCAAGCTCACGGTACCGACCGAGCTGTCGAATATGATCTGCGATTCCGCATTGATCGAGATCGAGAACGCTGCCCCGACTTGCGCCAAAGCTCCGGTCGACAACGTTCCGGCCGAACCTGAGTTGTCGGTGAAGTCGAGCGTGCCGTCAGTCGCACTCAAGAACGAGTCGAGCGAACCGCTACCTGCCGCTCCGGCGGTAATCGTCACGACACTCGCCAACAAGGCTCGATCTTCGAGCCGCTCACTTGCCGCGAAGGCCGTTGGGCGAGCAAAGAACTGACTCGCGACCGGCACTCGAATCTGACGCCGAGACGCCTTCGAACGAAGCCGACGCATCATGACGCTGCGAGTGAGTCGATTCGAAAATTGATTGATCCAAGACTTCAGAAACATGGTGCGTCCTCGCATTAAGAAGGGCTTAGGAGCCTCTGGAGAGTTTTGTGGTAGCAGGTCGTTCGACCTGCTGAGTGGTGTGTGCGTGTGTTTGAAGTGGTCCGCAAGGCGAACGACAGGATGAGGGGGAGCTAATGGGGCGTTGGCTTTTTTGGTCGGTTGGCGATGCATGTAGCGCATCAAGCCGGTGTCCGAGAAGACGAACCTGCGAAAAAATCATCGCAAAGAGCAAGAGGTCCGTGGCGCCCGCGTTGGCGCGGCTTGTCCCAGTGAAACTCGGTCAAAGCTGCGAACTCTATTTGACGTTGAATGTGGGTCGAGCAACCACAGTTGCCTCGACATGGCAACAAAGCCTGTCCTGTCATGAAGTACACTCTGGAGTAGTCAGGTAGGGGAATCCGACAGCGATTACCCACGCCGGAACACTAGCATCACGATGCGAAGCACATTGTCGTTCTGTCACAGCCACCGAGCGTGTGAGTGCTCAAGCTACTTGCGATTCCAAAGCAACATCAGCAGTCCAATAACGAAGTCGATCATCCATCCCAGTCGATCGCAGCGTCCCACGAGCACCCATCACTCGTTTCCAACACAGGCCAACCAGTCTGCTCGATTCGATCCAAGTTCCTCTGATTAAGCCACCTTAACCCCGAAGTGACAATTGCCTTCACAAGACATGCTCGAACGAACTCAGCGCACTAACAACAGAACTTGATGCACCATTGGGTGATCTCCACAAAGGAGCAACCCGCAACATCGCAACCATCTGCGTTCCCGCCATTCATCAGACCAACTCGATATCCATAAGCAGCCTGATTTAGCCGAATGGCAACTGCGTGAGCGGCACAATTCAGTCTGTGCCAACCGTCGTCCTTCACAACCATCCGTGCCGCGCCAGACAGCAGGTTCCCACTAGATTGCGGAGGTCATCAACGGTCCTCGCGACCTATGTAACGAAGACACTCCACTCATGTGAAGCGTCAAATTAGGCACAATGGCGAAAGTCCTGTGCTCTGCTTTCGTCCGTACACCCGGACTAACCCAGGCGACAGCATCAATCGAACTTCAGCCCGGCGTAATAGACTGCCTCACCATTACAGTCGGCATAGTCGAGAGCCCTAAAACAGCAATTCCCCTCCCCACTTCCCAAATCCACATGGCCATCAATCGCTGGCAACCAATTCCAAAGAACAGAGCAGGCACTCGGGACGCCTAAAACGCATCAAGCCAGGTCGGTAACATTCGAAGACGTCGGCCCGCGTGACGTCCCCCGAATCAAATGCGATCGCATCTGCGGAATCGCCTTTGAACCTGCCATCGCCAGGTCCCCCAATCAGCGTATCGACGCCATCACTTCCGGGTACCTTCGAATCGCCGCGATGACCGCCACTAGAGAATGTCGCCGAGCGAACCACCGGCCAGCACGTCGTCACAACCACATTTAAAACAGAACATAAACATCCGAATCAACTTTCAAGCCGATCAACTCCAACCCTGCCAATGATGAACTCCGCACCAGCATCGCCAAAGACCGTCAACTATGTCGGAAGAGTCGCACTTTCCGCCAAGAAGGAATCGTTCTCATTTTCCAAATGCACGACGATCGAATTACCGCCTGGCGTTGCTGGAATTCGCATTTCTTACGCGATGTAATCAATGCCGCATTCGTAAAGAGATGCTTCAAGGGATCAGAAAAACGAGATCAGCGCCATTGACACATACCATAAGTGGATTGTTGGCGCTGTTCTGTAGTGCGCCGTCAATCAGCAACTTCTATCGGTGTGTTGAATTTGAGCCCCAGCAATAACGACGAACCCAAAATCGAACCAATCAATCGTCTCGCCAGATTGGACAATGATGCCATAACTGCCGAATCGGCGCTGACCTTGAATCAAAACCGTCACCATCCTTCGAGTTCCAATTGCGACACAGCGACATCAGCCGCGCCATCGACATTGAAGTCGACGGTAAATGAGGTTTTTCGGCCATGCGCCGTCTCTTTGGTCTCGATCACAACCATCAAGTACATGTAGTAATGAAATCCACACAACCACGTAGCGTCGAATTCGACCTTTACGGCAGCTTCCAAGCCGGGCTGATCGTCTTTCGTCAGTAGAACGTAACACTGCCTCCATCCACAATCCTCTCGGCGATTTCGCGTTGTGTCCCCATCGCGTCGATCGTAATCACGGTCCCGTTGAAGGAGACTAATTCCAACAATTCCAGGATGGCGAAGATCGCGTTGAACTTAGCCTCGGTATCAAATTGAACAATTAACATCTTCGTTTAGCGCCACCACGCACTCACCAGAAGCAGCACCGACAACCCCAGAGTCTAGTCATGTGAGCGTCGCGGAGTCTTTCCGTGGATTCCCAGAAACGTCACCTTCCCAATGGTGTTAACCGACACCAGCCACGCCTGAAAGCAGTTCTGAAATCCCACCAGCTTGAGAGCTGTAAGAACTCGTCGGATACAACCTTTCAAAGGCAGCCCGTGGGGCAATTTGACAAACTGCTCCAACCACGATTTCTTCGACTTGGCACACACCGCCATGGCATCTACCCCATCAACCTCGGCGACAACTCCACAGATCACAATGCCCCGACGGCGACAGGCAAGTGCTTGCGATTGACCGTCGGACACGGATCCTCAAGGCATGAAAAAATTGATAAAAATATGATTCATCCACGCACGAGTCACCACTCACAGAACGCCTCCTTGCCAGACAAATCAAGTGAGTATCATCTCACACTAAATTGAGCGTCCTATAAACTTAGCAATTCATTCACGAGAACTACCTAACTTCCAAGGCGTCCCAAAGTGCGTGCTTGCTCGGAGGCTAAGCCCACGCAGCCCGGTCGCAAGCCCGGAACTGACCACGGCCAGCACACTCCGCGGGCGGTGCGCACTAATGAGTAATTCGATGAAACTTTCGACGCGCCGTTGCCCCTGTGTCGCCCGCAGTGTCAGTCGCGTGATGTCCGCGAGTCGCACATCGCTCCGGAGTATCAAATCGATCTGCCGCAGAAATCGATTCAACATCGCTTCAATGTGTAATTCGGTTGCTACAGCAAATGCGGCCGGCAGCTACAAGGACGGCGCGAGCTGCAGACCTCGGACGCTTTGGTAGCCGCTGCGGTCCAGTTGGAACCAGTCGCTCAAGCAACGATGGTTTGACTGAAAAAGTCGTTGGGACTGTCGCATGGCAAGGTCGCAACGCTCCTCCAACAGCTCTTGGGAATCACGATCAACCGAAGTATTATCTGGGTGCGTTCGACTTGCGAACAGCTGCTCGGGACGAACCTTAGCACGCCGAAATCCATGAATGCATCCGAAGCTCTCGACCTGTCGCTCTCGATGAAACGAGTTGGAGAGTTGGCAGTGAAAACGCGTGGTTACATGTGATGGTCGGCAGTCGAGCGACGCTTTACGGGATCGAGAAAGACGCGGCTTCAATGTCTCGGCAGCTATGCTAGTCCCGCATTTAACGATCATCTGATCCACGACGATAGAAGTTACAACAGAATCAGTGCCGCGACTCTTTAGCAATGCGTAGCTCACATCTTACTTCATGCTCATGTGCAGGGAGATCTGGCATGCGGATCTGTATTTTTTGAGGCGATCATCCTGCTCTTCCAGACGCGCTGGCCTTGCGCGACGAGCACGCCGCTGGCCCCGCGACACGCTCCGAGTTGAGTGAGTACGCGGACCTTCTATAAGACGTATTACAGGCGCTCGTAGAAACGCCGCATTCCACCCAGGAGTAAGCGAGACTCGCGAAGCACTGCGAAATCATCTGAGAGAGTGGTTCACCTTCCTGCGACACGCCCACGTCGACACCACTACCTTCCGACCCGAGCAAGCCATCCGACCAACGGTCGTGAATCGCAAAGTCTGAGGAGGCAAAGGCACCTGGATCGATGCCCACGCTCAAGTAGTGCTGAGTTCGGTGTTGATGATCTGCGATCGACTCTTTCGGGCTCATCGCAAAACCGTGGGGGTAACTGGTATCAGCCGACGAGTCTGACTTTGGTGGTGTGAAGTGTTTCGATTCTCAGGATGAAGTGATTGCGGTTGCGGTAGCCGTAAGCTCGGCGT
>OMIV01000038.1 GCA_900299185.1 Planctomycetaceae bacterium | reverse complement strand
CCGCCATCAATCGCGTCCGTGCCGCCATCGCCATCGACGTCATCAATGCCATCCTGTCTCTTATACACATCTCCGAGCCCGCCCGTGACGTCATCGTCGCCCGTGCCACCGAGCAACGTGTCGGAGCCATCACCGCCATCGAGAGCGTCATCGCCTGAGCCGCCATCAATCGCGTCCGTGCCGCCATCGCCATCGACGTCATCAATGCCATCGCCGCCGAACTCGGAGTCGTTGCCGTCTCCGCCCGTCAGGCTGTCGTCACCGAATGAGCCATCAAGCGAGTCATTGCCGATGCCGCCAACTTCTACGTCATTGCCCGCAGCTCCGCTGAGCGAGTCATTGCCGTCGTCGCCGAACATGTCGTCATCGCCGGCGCTGCCCATGATGCTGTCGTCGCCCGCTCCGCCATGACACACATCGTTGCCGTCATTGCCGTTGATCCAGTCGGTGCCATCTCCGGCTTCCATGCTGTCATCGCCAGCACCGCCTGTGAGCGAGTCGTTTCCGATATCGCCGGTCTCGACATCGTTGCCGTCCTGACCATTCACGGCATCATCGCCGAGCCCGCCTGACATCGTGTCATTTTCAGTACCCCCAACGAGCTGATCATTGCCGGTGTCGCCGGTCATGCTGTCGGCGCCCCCATTGCCCTGCACGGTGTCGTTGTCCGCTCCGCCCGTCAGGACATCGTTGCCCGAGCCGCCGCGAATCGAGTCCGCTCCGATGCCACCGTCGCACTGATCGCGACCATTTCCGCCCGAGAGATTGTCATCTCCGCCGCCACCTGAAACGGCGTCATTGCCATCGCCGCCATCTTCGAAGTCGTTGCCGTCGCCACCAATCAGCGAGTCATTGCCGAGCGACCCCAACTCCGAATCGTCGCCCGCCCCACCATCAACCGCGTCATCGCCGCCGCCGCCGTCCATCGTGTCGTTACCGCCCTGCCCTTGCAGCCGGTCATTTCCATCACCGCCCAACAGCGAGTCACCGGTCGCACCGCCACTCAGCGAGTCATTGCCAAGCCCACCGTCGATCGAATCGCGTCCTGCTCCGCCATTGCAGACATCGTTACCGGCGCCGGACGAGATCGAGTCATTGCCGTCGCCGCCGTCGACTGCATCACCAAAGCCGCTGCCGACGATGACATCGTTTCCGCCACCGCCATTGATCGTCACTCCGTTGAGATTCGGGAACGACGTTGAATTCACTGCGGACAGGTTGATGCTGTTGTTCCCCGCGCCGCCGGTAACGACGAGACGCCGGACACTCGCAGCAGTCACGGTCGTCGCACCGCCATTGACCTGCACGTTGCCGGCGCTGCTCGTGATGGCGATGGGATCAGCCGCATCGCTCGTGACGGCCAGTGTGCCTGTGGCCGCAGTAAAGGCTGATGTGACGCTCAACAGCGCTCGGCTCTGCAAGCCTTCGATTTGAGAAGTCGGTTTATTGCGAGCAAACGCAGCTCGACGACGACGCTTCGGACCCGAGATCAACGACTTCAGCCAAGATCGAAACAACATCTTCATGCTCCTGTGGCCCGAACGGGCAAATTGAGGGGACCAGAAATGACATCACTTTGCAGCCTGCCAAACAATGCGAAGAAGTGCGGCGGCGAGAGAGGACGCTAAGCGGTACTGGTGGCGCGGCGACTTCTTGCACGGGTAATGCCAAAATCTTGGAAATTCATCGGCGCGATGAATGACCTCGTGACTGCGCAGCCGGGCCGAATAGCTGTTTCCAGCAGCAAACGAGAGATGCGGACGAGTGCGAACTCGTGCCATGAAGGCTGTCGGAAAAATTGCAGCAAGGTCTGCAATCGCATGTCTGCGAAGATTTCTGGCCCAATGCGCCAGTTTTGAAGTGTCGCAGTTGCTCTTCGCGAACTCGACATGCACAGCGATTGCTCTTCACAACCAATGCTTAACTCATCGTTTGCGAGGCAAGAATGCAGCGAACCTATGAGCTTGCCATCGGATATTCGCGCGGTCCCAATTGATTAGATCGGTCATTGATGCGGATGAGAGCCGCGCGAATCAAGTGGAGCGCGAGTATCACCGTGACGATCAATAACGGCTGCAGCCACAGCAGCAGCGCAGCAGCGACGACGCATCAGGTCTACGTGCCCGGCGATCTATCGAGCGTCGTTTCTGCGCACCGAAGTCGTCCGTTCGCGCCACAAGTTGGATCGAGCTGGCCTACTGTTTGAATGGCACTCGCGAGTCGATACGTTTGCCGCAACTACAGGCGAGTTTGCGGATCGCTGTTCTGGGTGAATCGCTCACATCCGACAGCTCGCGAGTTTCTCTTGGCTCAAAGGTCATTCATGAATCGTGCTCGCGGTTCCGTTGTCTCGCTGCTGGCGATGAGTTTGCTCAGTCTTGGTGTCTCGTTCGCGCTCGCTGATGAACCAGCCAAGACCATCACCAATACGCTGGGCATGAAGCTCAATCGAATTCCCGCCGGCGAGTTCTTGATGGGGTGCAACGAGTCCAAAGACAGCCTCAAGAAAGCCTTCCCGCAGTACGACCCGATGCGCATCGAACTGCTCGCTGACGAGTTCCCCGCTCACAAAGTGCGGATCACGAAGTCGCTCTACGTGGGAGTGCATGAGGTCTCGATCGCTCAATTCAAGAAGTACATCGAACTGTCCGGCCACAAGACCGACGCCGAGTCTGATGGCACTGGGGGCTGGGGCTACAACCCCAAGTCGAATGCCTTTGAAGGTCGGAAGTTGGAGTACTCGTGGCGTAACCCTGGGTTTCCTCAGCAAGACACTCATCCGGTGGTGGACGTCACTTGGTTTGACGCCGTGCGGTTCTGTGAATGGCTAAGCCAAAAGGAAGGCGCGAAGTATCGACTGCCCACCGAAGCCGAGTGGGAGTACGCCTGCCGAGCTGGCACAACGACTCGCTACAACAATGGCGATGATCCGGAAGCTCTCACTAAGTCAGCCGCGTTCTATGACGCCGAGACTCGCAAGATCTTCCCCGATTGGACGAAGTACGCGACGAATAGCAGCGACTCGTTCCCCTACACCGCTCCGGTCGGCAGCTTCAAACCTAACGCGTGGGGCTTGCATGACATGCACGGCAACGTCTGGGAATGGTGCTCTGACTGGCATGACGACAACTATTACGCCAAGTCTCCGACGGATGATCCACAAGGCCCTGATGATGGCGAAGTAAAGGTTCGTCGTGGCGGATCGTGGCACACTTGGCCGTTCTATTGCCGATCGTCGTTCCGCAACTGGAACACTCGCACGACTCGCTACGTGCTCGTCGGTTTTCGCGTCGTGATGGAAGACTCGGAGAAGAAGTAATTCGCGTCGCGACTGCTGATCTCAAAGTCCTTCGTCGGAGCCATCATGCCTTCCGCTTCACCCGATCGTCGTGAGTTCCTGGCAGTGATGGGCTGTCTGCCGTTGGTTGCCAACCTGGGTTTAGCCAACGGTGCGATGGCTAGCGCTGCCGATCAGGCTGCTGTCGTGGTTGATCCAGCTCGCGAGCATCAGCCATCGCAAGCGGATCTCGGCACGAACTTCTCCGTCGTCGAACAGATCGCGGCAGCAACTCGGCCTTCGGTCTTTCCGATTGGTCAGGCGGTCAACTTCACGACCGAGTTTCGAACGCGTGCTCGCTCGAAGGTTCTCGAACTGCTGAGCTACGACCCGCCGCGCTGCGACTTCAAGCCCGACGTCGTTGAACGAGTCGACTGCGGAGACTTCATTCGCGAGCGAGTGCTGATCTCAACGACGCCGTGGTTCCGCATCCCGGCATACGTGCTGATCCCGAAGAACTTGAAGCAGCGAGCACCGGCGATTGTCGACCTGCACTCGCACGGCGGCATGTTTCTCTTCGGCAAAGAGAAGGTGATTGATCTGGGAACCAATCATCCCGCCATGACCAAGTACCATCAGCAGAACTACGACGGACGCCCCACTGCCACCGCCCTTGTGAAGCGCGGCTATGTGGTGATCTCGATCGACGCGTTCATGTTCGGAGAGCGTCGCGTGCAGCTCGATGAAGATCTGAAGTTCGGTTGGGATCGCTCGAAATACTCGCTCGATGACGTGCAGTCGCTGAATCAAAAGTGTCGAGCCAAAGAGTCGACGATCGCCAAGAGTCTGGTGCTCGCCGGTGCGACGTGGCCGGGAGTCGTCAACTATGACGATCGCCGAGTGGTGGAGTATCTCAGCACTCGCGGCGACGTTGATCCCGAGCGCATCGGCTGCATTGGCATTTCGATGGGCGGCTATCGATCGGCATATCTCGCGGCGTTGGATGAACGCATTAAGGCGGCCTGCGTCGTCGGCTTCATGTCGTCGATGCGTCCCATGTTGAAGGCGCACGTCGACACGCACTCGTGGATCCACTTTCTGCCGGGCTTGCATCGGCTTATGGATTTGCCGGAACTGGTCTCGCTCACGGCGCCGCGCAACTTGTTCGTGCAGCAGTGCTCGCAAGACCGACTCTTCCCACTCAGCGGCATGCAGTCGTCGGTGGCTCGCATCGCTGAACTCTATGCCGCCGCAAAGTGCGAGAAGCAGTTCGTCGGCCGCTTCTATGACGAACCACATCGATGGAGCATCGCCATGCAAGACGAAGCCTTTGCGTGGTTGGACGAGAAGCTCAAGAGCTAGAGCGAGACTGAAAGTCGACCAACCACTTAAGGCACAAACGAGAACAGCCGAGCTTGAGAACAAGCTCGGCTGTTTTTTGTTTGGCTTACATGCTGTGGACTAACTCCTCAGTGAGCCGTCGACTAACGGCATCCACCGTAATACCCGCCGTAACCGTAGTTGCTATAGCCGCCGTAGTTGTCGTAGTACCCAACTCCGCCGTAAGAGGGACGGTAGTAAGAGTTACCAAAGCCGAAGCTGAAGCTCGGAGTTGAGATGTAAACTCCAGACGATGGTCGGCTCACATAAACATTGGGGCGAGAGTAGCCATAGCTCGGTCCATAGTTGTGATAGTGATGACCGGAGTACCCGTGACCGTAGCTGTGACCGTGTGAATGATGATCCGCCCGCGCCGCTTCACCGCCGACTCCCAGAGCGGCCATCAATGCCAAAGCGCCAACAAGAATTGCCCTTTTCATGATTCATCCTCCGACTGTGTTTCACTGCTGGGTTGGCTGTGCCTTTTCATTGGGCTCTTGCGACCAACTTCGGAAAAGAGGTAAGGCAGTCGGAGTGCCAAATTTTGGAACGACTTCCAGAATGCGCTAAAGCTGTTTCAAAATAGCCAGTTTTCGAGCGTTACTTTTTTTGCCCGTGCCAGTCGCCACTTTTCGAGCGCATCAAATTGATGCCGGTGGGAGACGGGGATGACACCCTAAAACTCGACGGTCTTTCGAGTGTCAAAACTCCGCCTTCAAGGCAACCGCGAACCTCAGATGGTAATGAAAATCGGTCGCACCGAAGTGGCTAGAAAACGCAAACGCCCTGAACGTCGAGCTGCGTTCGGAGCCGTAAGCAACCGAACTCAACTCATCGATCAGGGCGTCAATCATTCGATCAGGAACTATTCCTTAAGGCGAGTGGCAGCGACTCCATCGACCTTCATAGGTTTGGCATCTGCAACCAAGACACGTCGCACCCACTTGTGACATTCGACGCAGCTCATCGTCATGTCGAAGTAGGCCAAGGCCGCAGCATCAGAGTTCTCATCCTTCGCGGTCTTCAACAACTTCTCAACGCGAGCCTGAAAGTCTTCGCTGTGATGGCGGTACATCACATCGTTCGAGACTCGCCACTTTTCCGCGCGGCTCATCTCACTCATTCGCTTGGCGCCTTTGGTGAGCAGATCGAAATTCTCTGTCAGCAAGCCTTCCAACACGAAAGCCGACGAGTCCAACTTCTGTCGCATGAAGTCCGAGAGTTCTTCGTTCTTCTTCTTTTTGCCAGCAGGATCGTCCGCCCCGATGACGGGAGCATCCGCGTGCGAGAAGAACATTCCGGCCGCGAAGCCAACCAATAGCAGCACAACCGCGCTGGCTGTGAAGCGAGTAATTCGCATGATGGGTTTTCCTTGGGGAGTTGCTTGTGAGTGAACTTGAAACGCTTAGTTCGAGATGACTCGCAGACCTGAGCTAATTCGAATTGCGAACCCTCAACACCGCGCACGGAGCCTTTCGGACAACACGCTCAGCGACACTTCCAAGCAGCACATGACCCAAGCCAGTGCGACCGTGAGTTCCCATCACAATGAGATCAATCGCGTTGTCCTTCGCATACCCAACGATCTCGTGAAACGGAGTGCCTTGCCGAACTTCGTAGACCACCTGGAGCGACTCCTTCCAAGGAGACTCAGGTTGTTTGTGCAACATCTTCTCCGCAGCCTCGCGCATCCTCTGCTCGCTTTCGGCAGTGAAGATCGCCCCCTCGTAGTAAGCCACCGGGAGTAACTCGACGACGTGCAAGAGATGCAGCTCCGCGTTGAACTGCTCTGCTAGCGTGCAGGCAAACTTCATGGCCTCGCTGCTGTGAGTGCTGAAGTCAGTCGGTACGAGGATCTTTTTGACGCGAATCATGGCACTCTCCTTTAGACAGAGATCAGGATGCTGCCACGCATCCCCAGAACATCATGAGCCCGCCCGACTGCGGCTCGCGGACTTCGTTCAAGTCCGATGCAATAAGAAGGCAAGTGATGTGCCGCCGAACTGCGGGACAAGTGCTTGGAACATCGAGTCCGAGAACAACCAACACGCCGAACGATGCAACGGCTCCGCCAACTTAGGAGTGAGTCCACGGCGAGTCACAACATTGAACAAAGCCGTGAGCATTCAACGACACGTCGCCATCTCGATCGCCGAAATAGAAGAAACGATCGCGCGGACATCCGGTACTTAAGCCGTTGTTTCCTGAGTCGGCGGAGGTCGTTTTTTCATGAAATCCGGCGAAACATCGAGGTTCTAAGTCCATGAAATGGCCGCCGATGCACACTTCCTCTGCGTGACGCGCCAACGCACACTTTTTGAGGGCACTTCAACCTCGTCGCGTCAAAAAGTCGTCCCTACACTCCGCCGCCCTTTTGGGAGCGGGAACCAGATCCCTATCGCCAACCAAACGGCGAGTCCTCACTTTTTAAGGAGTCATCCACATGTCGACCCAAACTCAAGAAGCCCCAGCCGCAACTGGCGGTTGCTGCGGTTCGTCCAGCAGCTGTAGCTCTCATGGCCACAGCCACGGTCATGACCATCATCACTCCGCACCCGAGCCGCTGTTTGCTCCACAAGCTCCAAAGCAATACGTCACGGACAGCACTGTCCAAGACGCAGTTGTCTGGCTGAGCGAGAAGGCCGCGACCGAAGTAAAGCGATTCATCAGCGAGAAGAACGTCCCAGAGAATTGCGTCTTACGAATCGCTCTGGCGGCTGGTGGCTGCAGTGGCTTCGAGCCTCGCTTGGGCTTCGACAACAACGTCAATGAAGCCGACGACCTGATCTCTGAGCAGTTCGGCATTCGAGTCGCCATCGACCGCAAGTTTGTCATGTTCATGCAAGGCACGACCATCGACTACTACGACGGAATCGACCGCCGCGGCTTCAAGTTCGACAATCCGAACGCCACCAGTTCGTGCGGTTGCGGCAAGAGCTTTTCGGTCTAAGTCGCTATCGAGTCAATTACTGACAGCGATCTGACCAGCTCACCGCATTCATTCTTCAACAGCCGGACTCTCAGCGTCCGGCTGTTCCTGTTTGTAGACAGCTCATGACTCCGCAATTCATCTCACATCGCCGCGTCGAGTTCTCCGACACCGACATGGCGGGCATCATCCACTTCTCCAGTTACTACCGTTACATGGAAGAGGCCGAGCATGCCTTCTTCCGATCGTTGGGGTTGAGCATCATGCTTAAGCAGCCCGACGGCAAAGTGATTGGATGGCCGCGAGTGTCGGCTCAATGCACCTTTGAAGCGCCAGCACGCTTTGAAGACATGCTCGAGATTCGAGTCTTCGTTGAGCGAAAAGGAGTCAAGTCGCTCACGATCCGTTATGAGTTTTGGCGCGATTCCGCTCGCATCGCGCACGGGCGAATGAAGACTGCTTGCTGCTTGTGCGGCCACGACGTTCCACTCGTTTCGATTCCGATTCCGTCAGAGATCGAATCGCGCATTCAAGAATGTCCTACAGAGAGTCCTGCCACTCATGTCGACAGCTAACGTGAACTCAGCCGACCTTTCGATCTCATCCTTGTGTAAGGACTATGTCGGTCCCACAGGTAACGTCTCGGTCTTGTGCGGCGTGACGCTCGAATTGAATCGAGGCACCGCGGTCGCGATCACTGGTCCATCCGGATCTGGCAAAAGCACCCTGCTCTACATCATCGGAGCGTTGGACTCAGCGACGAGCGGTTCGTTGAAAGCCTTCGGAATTGATCCTGCTCAGCTCAGTTCCAGCGATCAAGCTCGGTTCCGCAATGAGCACGTTGGCTTCATCTTTCAGGACCATCATCTGCTGCCGCAGTTAAGCGTGCTGGAGAATGTCCTTGTTCCGCTGGTCGCGGGTCAGGGAGTCACTGACTCAGACGAGCAACGAGCCCGATCGCTATTGGAACGAGTTGGCTTGGCTCATCGTGTTGATCATCGCCCCGATCAACTGTCCGGTGGCGAACGTCAACGAGTTGCCGTCTGCCGCGCTCTCATTAACTCACCGAAGCTCGTGTTGGCCGATGAACCCACCGGCAACTTGGATCGATCGACCGCACAAGCTGTTGGAACGCTGCTGCTGGAACTCAGCCGAGAAAGCAACGTATTGCTGATGTGTGTGACTCATAGCCATGAACTCGCTCAGCAGTTTCCTCAACACTTTGAATTGCGCGACGGACAGTTGGTGCAATTGAAGTAGCCTCAGCGACTCGATGCCCAATTTCATTGACCGCTCAACTCGCGAGCGACCACGAGCAACATCAACTCAACATTTCTCTTCGAACTCATTGCGACATGACTGCCGCGTTTCCCCCCACCGTGATCGTCGTCCATCCGCGCGAGAACCGACAAAAGTGCTCGGTCGAGCCGCTGCGGACGAATCCTCAATTTGCCTTCTGGACCTTTCCAGATCGTGGCCCAGAACCGATCACGAACTACGTCCGACTCGGCATCGGCGGTCCGCTTCTCAGCCCGCAAGATGCAGCCAATGGTTTGCTGGTGCTCGATGGAACTTGGCGGCTCGCTCAACGCATGGAGCCAACCTTCCGATCGTTACCGGTTCGGTCTTTACCAGCATGGAAGACAGCCTACCCACGAGTCTCAAAAGTCTTCGCCGACCCGCTGGAAGGACTCGCGACGATCGAAGCAATCTTCGCGGCTTACGTCGCGCTCGGTCGCGATACCACCGGACTGCTAGATCGCTATTACTGGGCGGTTCAGTTCCTCGAACTCAATCGGAATCTCCTGCCGAGCCAGTCGCCACCGGCAGATTAGTCGGCAGCATCGACACGATCATCCCAAGACATCTCAGGCAGACGCTTGAATCAGAGACGCCTGCCCTGCGAAGATGGGTCGTATGAGCTAAGTTTGCTTGCGCGGCAGTTCAACCTCGCGAAGCGTTCGCTCGCGTCGGGCTCATCCCACCTCAACTGTCCCACCTTATGAGAGATCCCAGGAGTAGCCGGATTATGAAGAAGTTTGCATTTGGAGCATTGAGTCTTGCGTCGCTGATCCTCGGTTCGGCCTCCGCCCAAGCCGGAAATAAGAATTTCTGCCCACAGCCATGTGCCCCTCAGTCGCCGATCGTTTGCTCGCCGACATTGTTGCCTTACCACGTCGCACTCCAACGAGCTGAAGACGCCACCAAGGCCGAAGCTGAAGTCAAAAACTTGACTGCCGAGTTGGCGAAGCTGAAGGCAGAACTGGTTGCGGCCAAGGAAGCTCAAGCCAAGGCCGAAGCTCGAGCCGTCGCTTCTGACAAGCGAGCCGATGCCAGCGACAAGGTCGCCGCCGCAGAGAAGGCGAATGCTCAAAAGGCGAATGCTGAAGCTCAGGCCGCCAACAAGAAGTCCGAAGAATCCGCCAAGGTCGCAGCAGCAGCGGACGCCAAAGCCAAGGAAGAAGTTGCTAAGGCTCAAAAGGCTGCCGAGGACGCGAAGAAAGCTCAGGCCGCAGCAGAAGCCAGCGCTGCCGAAGCTAAGAAGCAAACCGCATTGGCCGCTGCTAGCGCCGATGAAGCCAAGAAAATCTCGGTCGAGTTGGCCAGCACCAAAGACAAGCAAGCTGCTTCTGACAAGAAGAGCAATGAACTGGCTGCCGCATTGGAGAAGCTGAAGTCCGAAGCCGATGCAGCTAAGCAAGCCGCCGAAGCTGCGAAGAAAGACGCTGAAGCAGCCAAGAAAGAACTCGCCACGGCCGTCGAGAAGCTGAAGGCTGCGGAAGAAAAGAAACCTGAAGCCAAGCCCGAGAACAACGGAGCCGCGGCTGAAGAGAAGAAGCCAGCTGAAGAGAAGAAGGAAGAGTCGAAGTAGTTCACACTTCCGATCTCAACTCGATCACGAAACATGCAGCGATTCTGAGCCCAGCTCGGTATCGCTGTTTTCGTTTATCGAGTTCTGCTGATTCAGCATGCGACTCATCCAGCAGCCGTCCTCATCGCTCGTGAAGAACATCGAGCGTGTTCTATTCCTCATTTCATATTCCATGCTGCTTTGACTTCGTCGCCCGAAGTCCTTCTAAGTCGCTTCGTTCGCGTACTCAGACTTAGGAGAACTCCACATGCAAAAGATCAAAGAGAAGCTTGCTCACGGTCAGTTGGTTCGAGTCTTTGCCGCTGGCCGAGTAATGCATCCAAACTTCATCCAAGCCCTGGGCCTACAAGGTGGGTTCGATGGCGTTTGGCTCGATCACGAACACACCGGCTACTCGATGGAAGCCTTCGAGTCCGCGAACATCGCCGCGCGAGCCGTCGGACTCGAAAGCTTCGTGCGTATTGCTCCCACCGACTACGCGCTGGTCACTCGCTGCTTCGAAGGAGGGGCTGGTGGAGTCATGGCTGCGCAAATCAATTCCGCCGAGCAAGCCGAGCAATTCGTGCGATGGAGTAAGTTCTACCCGCGCGGACTTCGAGGCTTGAACACCGGAGGTTTCGATGGACGCTTCGGCTCATTGCCCGCCAAAGAATTCTGCGAGAAAGCCAACAAAGAAACCTTCGTCGCCATTCAAATTGAAACGCTGCAAGCGGTCGCCGAGGCCGATGGCATCGCAGCCATTGAGGGAGTCGACTTGCTGTTCGTCGGCCCGTCTGATCTCAGTCAGGCTTACGGCGTCATTGGCGACTTCATGCATCCCGACTGCCAAGCCGCGATCGACAAGGTTGCTGCCGCATGTCGCAAACATGGGAAGCAATGGGGAGCAGTTACTCCCAATCCAACGCATGCAGAAATGCTCTTCGAGAAAGGCTGTCGCATGCTCTCACCCACCAACGACGTCAAGCTGATCGGAGCTGGCATCGCCGCCGTGAAGCAGCAGTTCGGTAAGTTCTTTGCGATGTAAGCCATGCACGCGATGCAGGCAGGCTTTACTCTGCCTCGCACCAGGCTGTGTGAAGGAAGCCGCAAGACAACAAGACCAACGCTCCGTCTGGAGTTCAAGCATCGCAGCGAACTCAACACAGCCAGTCTTAATTCAACCCCCGCACCGAAAGGACCGCGATGTCGGATAGCAACGTCACTCAGGAGTCGATCGAAAAGCTCAGCCAGGCGTACCGCGAAATTCGCACGCAGATGTCGAAAGTCATCGTTGGCCAAGAGCAGGTCATCGATCACTTGCTCATCGCGATGTTCAGCAGGGGCCACTGCTTGCTCGAAGGTGTGCCAGGCTTGGCCAAGACCTTGATGATCAGCACGCTGGCCCGGTGTTTGTCGATGAGCTTCCATCGCATCCAGTTCACTCCCGACTTAATGCCGGCCGACATCACTGGCACCGACGTCATCCAAGAGAATAAGCAAACGGGCCATCGTGAGTTTCGCTTCATTCAAGGTCCTCTGTTTCACAACGTGATCCTGGCCGACGAAATCAACCGCACGCCGCCAAAGACGCAAGCCTCGTTGTTGGAGGCCATGCAAGAACGACAAGTCACCGTCGGGCAGACTCGCCATCAACTCAACGATCCGTTCTTCGTACTTGCGACTCAAAATCCGATCGAGCAAGAAGGCACATACCCTCTGCCTGAAGCTCAACAAGACCGCTTCATGTTCAAGGTCTTCGTGGTTTATCCGAACTTCGACGAAGAGCGTCGCATTGCCAAGCAGACCACCGGCATCCATGTCGAAGACATTCAGCCGGTGCTGAGCGGTGAGGAGATCATGGAACTGCAACGCATCGTGCGTCAGGTTCCGATCACCGACCATGTCGTCGATTATGCACTCGCATTGGTCCGACAAACTCGCATCGGTGAACCCGGAGTTCCGAACTTCATCAACGAATGGCTGAGCTGGGGCGCTGGTCCTCGCGCAGTGCAAATGCTGATCTTGGGCGGCAAAGCACGAGCCTTGCTACAAGGTCGCACTCACGTCTCGACTGAAGACATTGCCGAACTCGCGATGCCCGTTCTTCGACATCGCATCGTCACCAACTTCGCCGCGCAGAGTGAAGGCATCACTTCTGACAAAGTCGTTGAACGGTTGGTGAAAGAGACTCCGTCCAAGGAAGGCGAACTAACCAGCGATCCGCGACTCAAGCAGATCTTTGCGGCGTAAGTGTTGTAAGTCTGATTCCACGAGCCTGATCGCGATGCAAGAGATTTGACCCCTGCGGTACAACACTTAGTTCACACTCGTTTGATCCAACCCAATCACTGAGAGATTGAGTGAGTCATGCGCATCCACAACTGGCGGCTTGCGAATGCGGGAATCTTCCACGATTTCCACACAAGCTGGCTGGCGCACATCAAGGAGACCCTTAACGCAGGGGTGTTGCCCAACGGCTTCTATGCCTTAGCCGAGCAACAGGCAGGCGATTACGGGCCGGATGTTGTGGCGCTGAAGTGGGGCTTCGATGACATGCGCAACTCCGATCCGCATCAGCCTCAGGGAAGTGATGATTGCGAAACCGGATTGGTTGCGTTGGCCGAAGCTCCGCCAGCCGTGCAACTCGCCGTCGAAGCGAGCGAAGAAACCGAGTACTACCTCGCGCGACGTCGTTCAGTCGTTATTCGTCACAGCAGCGACGATCACGTTGTTGCCATCATCGAAATCGTGTCTTCAGCCAATAAGCACTCAACGGATCGCGTGCATGATTTTTGCGAGAAGGTCGTGACTGCATTGAAGAGCGGGGTGCATGTCATGGTGTTGGATCTGCTCTCGAATACCAACGCCGCCCCAGATGGAATGCACGGCGCCGTTTGGGATGCTCTCCTCGCAGGCTATTACTCAGCACCAACTGACATGCCTCTGACGTTGGCGTCGTACTGCGCACACCGACCGATCAAAGCCTTTGTCGAACCCACAGCTGTCGATCGCGACCTTGTCGACATGCCTCTATTTTTGACTCCAACTCACTACGTCACAGTGCCATTGAAGGCAACCTACGAACAAGCCTACGTCGGTGTTCCCCAACGCTGGCGCCGAGTCATCGAAGGCTAACTTCGATGCAACCGCAGATGAGATTCATCTAGTCCCGCGAAACAGAGCCGCACGTTCCTTGAGTTATTTCCGAGAAAGCTTTCATCGTGAATCTAGGTTATCGACGACTTCTGCGACCGGACGAAATCTCGCGCATCTCGCGGTTGGAAGTGAAAGCGCGGCAGATCGTCGAAGGCTTCTTGTCTGGGTTACATCGCAGTCCTTACTTCGGTCAGTCGGTCGAGTTCGTTCAGCATCGCGAGTACGTCCCCGGAGACGACATTCGACGCATCGATTGGAAAGCTTGGTCCAAGACCGATCGGTACTACATCAAGCAGTACCAAGAAGACACCAACCTTCGCACCACGCTGGTCGTCGATCTCAGCGAGTCCATGCAGTTCGGCTCGAAGGCCATCACAAAGTACGAGTACGGCTGCACAATTGCGGCATCGCTGGCATACCTGCTGTTGCGGCAATCGGACTCAGTCGGACTGGTGACATTTGACGCTGCCGTTCGCTCGCAGATCGAACATCACTCGAAGCAGACGCATTTGAATTCCATCCTGGCGGCACTCGATGCTCAAAAGCCCGCAGCCAAGACCGACATCTTCGATGTGCTGCAACAGGTCGCCGAACAGCAAGCTCGTAAAGGCATGATCGTCATCGTCTCGGACTTCTTTGTGCCCAGACCCGGACTCTTCAAAGGTCTTAATCTGCTGAAATTTCGAGGCCACGACGTGATGTTGTTTCATGTCCTCGACGACCAAGAACTCGACTTCGATTACAGCGGAACGACGAAGTTCGAAGGGCTCGAAGATTCCGGCGATCTCACCTGCGATCCGCGTTCGCTGCGAGACGGCTATCAGGAAGCCATGCATACTTATCTCGCCGAACTGCGACGGTTCTGCTCTCACGGGCAGATCGACTATCAGACCATTCGCACCAGCGAACACGTCGACGCCGTGTTGGCTCATTACCTCAATAACCGATTCGGTATAAGCCACTCAGGTCGGCGATAACTTCAGACTCAGTCGAGTCGCAACGAACTCAACGCAACGTGCGGAACTCGGCTGATGCGAAGATCGCTTGGCAGTAAGCGACCCACCGAGCCTCACGTTGTTGATCCGCAGTTGGTGCAACCTTGCCGGCAGGAGTGCTAAGCAACGGCTCATCGCTGTGAATGAACCCGAATGCCGCAGTTCGTTCTTGGTCGGTGGGTTGTCTCGCGAAAGACAGTTTGAAGAGCAGTTGCAACCGCGAGACATCGTCGAGTTTCGAGTCACTCAAGAGTCGTCGAGCCGTGTGTTCTGACTGCCGTTGCACCCAGTCGTTGTTCATGAAGAACAACGCTTGAGCGGGCACCGTGCTTTCATCACGTTGAGCCACCGCACGATCCGGCGATGCAAAGTCGAAGAGCGGGAACATTGTGGGCAACACTCCGCGCACGACTGGCAAATACACGCTGCGATGTGGGTGATCGATGTCTTGAGGCTTAAATGGTGGCTTGAAGTTGAAGTACTCGGGCTCGCGATATGGATTGAACTTCTTAAGGAACGATTGCTCGTTCGTCGGCGGCCGATGATCAAGCTGACCAGCAACTTCGAGAACAGCATCTCGCAGAGATTCGACTTCGATGCGCCGCGGCGACATGCGCCACATAGTGAGGTTATCGGGATCGACCATCAGCGCGGCCTCGTTCGGCAGACTCGCTTGCTGATAAGTCCGGCTGAGCACAATTTCTCGTAGCAGCGACTTGATCGACCAGCCCTGCTCCATGAATCGCACACTGAGATCATCAAGCAATTCAGGATGCGTCGGCTTAGCGCCATTCACGCCAAAGTCGTCGGGAGTACTAACAATTCCACGTCCCAAAAGATGCTGCCAAACTCGATTCACGAATACGCGAGCGGTCAGCGGGTTCTCTCGCGCGGTCAACCAATCTGCGAGTTCACGACGACCACTTTGAGTCGCCGGCATGTCACGCCATCGATTCGGCAAGACTTGCAACGCTCCTCGCGAAGCGCTGTCTCCGAGGTTGGTTGTTTCGCCACGAATGTGAATGCGACAGTCTTCGGGCTTTTCTCGATCACGAACTCCCATCGCAAAGCCCGGAAGCGGCGGCGGATTATCCATCGCCGCTTGAAAGTCATCTTCAAAGCCTTTGACTTTCTTGTCCCAGTCCTTGATCTCGGCCTCCATTCGATCGATGTCAGCTTGCAACTTCGAAACGTCGGCACCGGGATTCTTCAATTGGTTCTTCGCATCCGCGACCTTGCGAACAACTCGATATCGATCTGACCGCGCTGTGTTCTGAATCAGATTCAACTCATGCAGCTTCTCAAAGTAAGCCAGCCCCGAACGACCGAGTGACGCGGCATCGGCTCCCACCGGAATTAAATCGGTGTGGTTATGAGAGGTCGCTTTGACGCCTCGCGGTCCATGTCCATAAAGCGGTTGCGTGCTCCGCAAGATTCCAGCGATCGCGTAATAGTCGCGGGTAGGAATAGGATCGAACTTATGGTCGTGGCAGCGAGCACATCCCACCGACAGTCCTAAGATCGAACGCCCAATCACTTCAATCTGCTCATCAATCACATCCATGCGGAAGATCTCAGGCTTTTGCTCTTCAAACGCCTTTGCTCCCAGCACCAAGAACCCAGTTGCCGTTTGCAGCTCATCGCGTCTGGTCACAGCGGCTGCGTCGGTCGCCTCGATGTCGTTCGCCATGAGATCACCAGCGATTTGCTCACGGACGAATTGATCGAATGGTTTGTCGGCATTGAAAGAGCTGATGACGTAATCGCGATATCGCCACGCGTGATACCAGATGACATTGCGATCTCGGCCGTTGCTGTCGGCATACCGAGCGGCATCAAGCCAATGCCGTCCCCATCGCTCACCAAATCGAGGTGACATGAGCAGCTCATCAACAATCTTGCTGAAGGCTTCGCCCGAAGAGTCACGTAAGAACGCTTCCACTTTCTCCGGCGGTGGCGGCAAACCAATCAGATCGAAATAAGCCCGCCGAATGAGCACCTCGCGATTAGCATCGCTCGACGGATGAAGCTGCTGACCTTCCAACTTGGCGAGCACGAACCGATCGATCGAACTCCGCGGCCAGGACTCATCTTTCACGGCCGGAGCGGTCGCTCGTTGTGGTGCTTGCATGCACCACAATCGCCGCCCGGCATCAATGCTCATCCCACGCACGACAATTGCAACCGCGCCTTGACGAGGGTCAGGCAGCCCGAGCCGCACCCATTCTTCAAAGTCGGCGATCACGGACGCAGAAAGCTTTTCGTTGGGAGACATCTCCGGCGCGTCGCTCGCATGACGCAGCGACTTGATCAGCAAACTCTCTTGAGGTTTCCCGGCGACAACGATGCCGCCCGATTCACCACCCTTAAGCACTCCACTTCGAGTATCGAGCTGCAATCCGCCCTTGAGCTTGCCGTTCTTCGCCGCCTCGGCCGAGTGACACGAGTAGCACTTTTCGACGAGCACGGGACGGATCTTCGATTCGAAGAACGCCAAGTTCGCCGCGTCATCAGCGCAAGCCACCAAGTCGCTGCCAAGTACATTCATGACGAGCATGAGGACGAGTTGGCAGCCATGTAATCGCAGTGTGAATCCGAGTGTAAGACAGCCGACACCACCTTCTCGACAGTCGGTTCTGCGAAGCATCGCTACGACTGAGGCCAAACCCGTCCAAAGTGAGTTCCGCAAAGACGCCTCACAGTTCTTCGTCTGCTCCGCGCGAATCAATGTCATGGATGACCTAACAACGAGAGAAACCAAGTCGCAGCATGAAAGGCTCCATTGAGCGATTCCTGATGACGCGCAGACGGTGGAACAACGACCGTCGGCGTGACCACGGGTTGATTCGCCAACGAGTCTCCAAAGATCAGCAAGGCATCACGAGCAGCCTCTCGCACGGAAGGAGTCGGACTCGCCAATGCGCCCCTTAATCTGCGACGAGCTTCAGAAGATCCGATGCGAGCCAACGCAGTTGCGGACCACTGTCGAACGGACGGTTCGTTGACTCGCAGAGTCGCTGCCAAGAGCGGCTCAATAGCTTCTGGCAACTGGCTAACAACATCGTCGAAGCGCCCATTCACGATGCCCCACAACGCCTTCTGCTCCCGAGTCACAGGAACCCAGCCAGTTGTCTGCAAAAGCACCTGCGCCTTCGACCGCAGTTCCCAATCGTGATCGGCCAATAGGTCCGCCACCGCACTTTCGACCGCCGACCCACCGATGCTTCTTAAGGCATCAAACGCCGCTTGCCGAACTTTGATCGCATTGTCTTTCAATGCTCCTCTAAGCCCCGGTACGACCGTCGGAGTGGCGATGGTCCCTAGTGCTTCGACACAACCCAATCGCAGGACTTCGTCCGAATCATTCCGAGCCACACGAGCAAGCTCATCGATTGCAGCAACGACTTTATCTCGCCCCAGCACGAAGGCCGCTTCATGCCGAATGAACGTGCTGCCGTGTCGCATCGCAACCTTGGGATTAGCAACACAGAACTTTCCAAAAGCCTGCTGAGCAGCAACGGCTAGCGTCGAGTTCTCGGCATTTGCAATCGGATACAGCAGGTCGAGCGCGTACCCATGATGAGTACGTCCGAGTTCTTCTATCGTCGCAACTCGCTCTTCGGTCGTACCGCGAGAGAGGTTCGTTTCGAGAGTTCGCAGTCGGCGCGGCAACATCGCGATATGTCCTTCCTCGTCTGAATGCGACTGCGAAGACTTAACCCACCAGCTCGCGAATTGGTCGAGCCGAATCCGGCAACGGCAGCACAGGTCGCTCATTCATGTCACGAATCATGACATGCGGGTCGATGCCCATGTTGTGATAGATCGTCGCCAAGATGTCTTGGTAATGGATCGGTCGATCGGCGGCATAAGCAGCGGTCTTATCCGTCGAACCGATCACCTGACCGACCTTCATGCCACCGCCCGCCAACCACGCCTTGTTGACTGGAGCCCAGTGATCACGACCAGCGTTCTGATTGATCTTGGGAGTACGTCCAAATTCATCCCACACAACGACCGAGACATCGTCTCCCAAACCTCGGGCATAAATGTCTTCAATGAGTGCTGAAATCCCTTGATCAAAGGTCGGCAAGTTCTGATTGAGATGCTTGAAGTTGCCCCCGTGAGTATCCCAAAAGCCATAGGCCACGGTGACGACTCGCACTCCCACTTCAACCAACCGACGAGCCTGCAAGAGTTGCTCGTTCCACAGCGGAGCCCCGTCACCTTGATGCTTCGGAGACCCCTTGCCGTAGCGATCTCGCACCGCTTGGTCTTCCTTCGAAAGATCGAGAGCGTCAACCAATCGCGATGAGGTCAAGACATCAAACGCGCGTCCGTAAGCTTCGTCCATAGCACTGACTTGATTGGCCTCTGCGGTTTGTCGGAGTTGATCAAACTGCTTGAGTAGCTCGCGGCGATTCGAAAACTGGTCGTTCGAGACGAACCGCAATTTCATGCTCGCGAGATCTTCGCCATCAGCTTTGATCTGGTTGTACTTCGGTCCGAGGAACCCGGCATTCTGACTGTTGTAAGGACGATGCTGCATCGTCGGGAATAAGTCGATGAACGGCGGAGTCACTGGATTCGTCGGGCCTTGGATCTGTGCAACGAACGACCCGAAGTTCGGAATCTGCTCGCGGACGGCGTCATTCATCTGCCGACCGGTCAGGTTTTGAAAGCTCGTATGCTCGTCGCGCTGCCCGACAATGGACCGCAAGATCGAGTACTTATCCATGCACTTGGCGAGCAGCGGCAACTTCTCGCTGATGAAGACGCCGGTCACATTGGTCTCGATGGGAGAGTACTCACCACGAATCTCTGCCGGGGCATCCGGCTTCAAATCCACCGTATCCTGATGCGAAATTCCTCCGGACAAATACACCAGGATCGTGGCTTTGTGAGAGGACTTCTTTCCGGCAGCTTGCTCAGCTCGCAGCAAGTTCGGCAACGTCAAACCACCCAGGGCGAGGCTGCCGATAGACAGGAACGAACGACGGCTGAGTCCATCGCAATATCGTTGTTGCTGACCGGTCAGAGTAAGCATCAGGCGAGTCCTCGAAAGGCGAGAGGCAGGAAGCAGTCAATGCGGAGCGGCATGCTATCAACCGTCTTCGACCAGTTGCCACAGAGTCCTTGATCAGAGTTTGCTAACGACCGGTTCGCACGAGTGACCTCGGAGAATTTCTCTGGCGAAACTCGATGCTTCGGCAACCAACTTGTGGTCTGACATGTTCGCGTCATTCAGTCGCCTAAGTACCAAGTCCCCGCGATGACGGCGCTCTTAACTGAACTGCCGAGAGACAACGGCCTCGCGACGTCCCAGGTTTGACCATCACATCTGCGTCGACTTATCGTCCGCCCCTCTCCTTATCGGCTTCGTATCGAAAGGCTCTCACCAACCAAACCACCATCACTGAGAGTAGCGGCATCTGGCCGTTGCCTGTTCGCTCGCTCCAACGCGGAGCGGCAGCTTTCGTTTGGTTTTGGATGATGAGGAGTTCGAGCATGAAGAAGCGTCTGTTGGTGCTGGCCGCGCTGGCCACCGTTATCGGACTGGGCCTGCAGTCGGTCGATGCACAGATCAAGAAGGGCAAGACTCGCCCTGCCACCACAAAGCAGCTCATGAAGGGCGTGGTTGGTGTGAATTGTGGCGCTCTCAAGAAAGCTATTGATGCTGAGACTGTCGATTGGGACGAAGTTGCACTGCGAGCGGCGGTGCTCAATGAGTCCGGCTACGGTTTGATGGACGACGGTCGCTGCCCAGATGGCGAATGGGCCAAGGGTGCCAAGGCCGTCCAATCCGCGACCGCCGAAGTGCTTGCTGCAGCTGAAGCCAAAGACGTTGCAGCCGCCAAAGCCGCGTTTGCAAAAGTCACTGGTGAAGGCTGCGCGACCTGCCATAAGGCTCATAAGAAGTAACCAGCGGTCGGCGAATTCGAACTCAATTTGAGTCGCCGCTCATGACCTCTGAAGTCCATTTGGCCTTCAGAGGTCATGTCGTTTTATGGACTCCAGATCGAACCTACTCGCGAAGTTCGTAGGCTTGTTGAAAGAGGATCTGCTGCGCCAACATCGCACCGGTGGCCGAAGTCTTTGAATCGTCTTACTTGAGGATCTCGCGATGCGCTGGTTGTCGAGTTGTTTGGGAGTCTTGCTCAGTGTCGTGTCTATGGCGTCTGCTCAAGACTCTAAGACAACACTCTCAATACCGTGTGGAGTAACTCGCACAGGCCTACCGCTTGTCAGTGAAATCGATGCCGACTTTCTAAACTTCAATCACTCGAAACCGCGTGCTCTGATCATCGGAGGGTTGGATGGTGCGAAGACTTCGTCGAATCAAGTCACGCAACTAGGTCGGATGATTGAGCTTCGTCAACACTGCACCTTGGCAACAATCGCAGTCGGTAACCCCGAAGGTCTGGCAGCCAGCGAAAGCACCAAGAACTCAGCAGGAGGTACGCCGAGTCGTGGATATCCCCCGAAGGCCAAGGCGTATGACGATTCGACGAATCCAGAATCCATCTACCTTTGGCGGTGGATCGGAATGCTCGGACCTGACGTTGTCATCGTCGTTGAACGCGGCGAGCAGCCCGCAGTGCTTGTTGGTTCGGTCTCAAGTAAACATGGACCAAGCCTCAAGTTTGCCGATGGTCTCTCTCCGGCAACGTCTCCGTCGGATGAACTGACTGCGGCGTTGGTTGTTCAAGCACCGGCAGATGTAGGACTCATTCCAGCAGTCACAGTGAAGGTCACCGAGCAATCATCAGCCACCGAACTCGTGACTAAGCTACTTTCCAGCGGAAGCATTGAACGATCACCAGCTCGCGTTGAATTGCTGCGACGACTTGCCCGCCGTCCGCTTGAAGTCGCAGAAGAATTGAGCATGCCATATGGCCACCAGCTCAACGAAGTGGCCTACATCCCCGCGCTGGCTCTTGTCGGCCGATTGAGACTGTCGGAACTCACCGGTAACCCCAAGCATCGACAAGACGTCGAGCGCATCGTCCAACCCTATTACTCCGGCAATAAGAACCCACTTGGAAAGAACGTAAACGCGAGCACGTTGTCGGGACATTTGGTGTTCGGCGAATTAGCCGATCGCACTGGGGACGCACGGTATGTCGAACTCGATCGACTCGCTGCTGACCTTGGTTTCGATAAAGACGGCCAGCCGCTCGCAGCGATGCCGCATCACTCAGAAATGAGCGACGCAGTCTTCATGGGTACGCCAATCTTGGCTCAAGCAGGGCGACTCACAAAGGACACCAAATACGTCGACATGGCGTTGCGCCACGCCCGCTTCATGACCAAGCTCAACCTGCGTGCCGATGGGTTACATCAGCATTCACCCGTCGATCCTGAGAAGACCGCATGGGGACGAGGCAACGGATTTGTAACGTTGGGGTTGGTGCTCACGCTCTCTGAATTGCCCGAACAAGGTCCAGCTCATGATGAGATCAAGAAGCTGTTTACTCACCACCTTCAAACCATGCTCAAGCATCAAGACGAACTCGGAATGTGGCATCAGGTCGTCGATCATCCCGAGAGTTATCGCGAGTTAACGGTGACTTGTATGACAACCTTCGCGATCGCTCGTGGTCTGCGACGAGGCTGGTTGGATCGGACCACTTATGAACCGGTCGTTCGGCGGGCTTGGAAAAGCATCAATATGCGGATCGGCCCGAACGGCAACCTGGTCGATGTCTGCACGGGAACCGGCAAGATGAAATCACTCCGCGAGTACCTCGATCGACCAGCCAATTTTGGAAAGGATGACCGCGGCGGAGCGATGACATTGATGGTCAGCACCGAACTGGCCTACGCCGAGCGCGAAGGCAAACTGACATTGCCGGAGTGACTCGCTTAAGTCCCCGCGTTCCTCGCCTCTTCCCTGGAGTAAGAATTCATCCACCATCAAGAAGCAAAGTTCGCAGAGGCAGCGAACACCGGTGCCACCAATCGTGTTTGAAGCATGATGCTTAACCATTCTAAAGCACCGCTGCCCCAGAGAATGATTGGCACAGGCTGCAGTTTCTCAGGAATGAGCTGCGATTGGTCCGTGCTCGTCCTCGTACTCCCAACGCATTGAGACATAGCAAGCCGCCAGCAACAGGTATCCCATCGGCATAGAAATCAATAGGCCCACATAAAGCAGAAGCACGCCAGCGTTCTGGATGGCAATACAGACGATGCCAACGATGAGCGAATTAAGCCATTTGGAATCAGTGATCGCTTTAGCGCGACTTAAGCTTTCAAAGACACCGCAGTCTTCATCGTGAATCACGAAGATTGCAGGCCAGAATACCAGCATCACGAAGATGCCGGGGAAAAAGCACGCCATGCAACCAGCGAGATACATAAGCGTCAGAACGAGACAAAGTCCGATAACACGAGGCATAAGATGTAGTGGCAAGAACATCTCATTGAATGTCACCGGCTGCTCACGGATAAGCTACTCGTGAACTCGCAACATGCCAGCCGCGAGAACGAAGCCCGAGCACGCAGCGAAAAAGAAACACGCCAGTATCCCAAGGCCAATTCCAGCTGCCATGAGGTCATCATGGTCTTGGCCCGCCACTGCCAGCAGTGGAAAAGCAAAGATCAAAGGCAAATAAAACAGCACCGGCAGAAATGAGGCGACGAGGCTGGTCCCAATCACCATTCCTGGCTGCTTCACGAAGACCTTCCACCAAAACGACATCACACCACCGATGTCAAATTTGCGAGGTAGTCGCTCTTCACCGCGGTCCAACTGCTCCCCGCAGTGCTTGCACTTCCTCGCGGCTCGCTTGATCGTCTCACAACAAAACGGACAGACCTTTGAGTCATCATCCACGTTTGGGGCTTCGCCAGTTGAAGGCGATATATAGGGAGACTCTTCAACCTCAACCGGCGGTGCAATGTTGCCAGAAGGAAGTGCTGGAATACTCAACAGCTCTCCGCAGGAGGGACAACGCGCCCGAGATCCCGCATGTGAATCTTGGACCTTCAATAACTTCTCGCACGAGCTGCAACGAAATTCGATCACGAACAATGATCCTCTCCGGGCAAGAGCAGTACGACTTCTCACAATCGCAGCCGTTGAGCCACTTAGAGTGTTCAAACAACGGCCAACGCATGACTCTTGCTTGCGTCTAATGAGATTCGTTTCAGATCAACATCGGCATGGTCAGCTAGAAAGCTGCTGACCGCAAACGTTCATGCACCCAAAGCGATCACGTAATTTTTAGAGGAAGACCGATAGTTCTCTCCAAGAAACATGGCAGCCGAAAGCAGCCCTGAATCGCCGATGGCAAATACATTTGTTAGGTCGAACCGTCTTTGAGGAACAACTCTCAATCCATTCTCCGGAGCGGGAACCTCGACATTACCGACCTGAAGCCAACTGGGATTTCAGCACGTGTCAAAATAACGTTCGTGGTCAGTCTGCCCCGTCTTCGAAGACGCTCAACAAACTCGTCTACTCAACGATCAACATGTCTGAAGTGAAGGCCATCGACGAACCACGCCTCGAATCCGATTCTCAATATCGCTACGAATACTTGGTCGACTTCATCGGCTTCACGAAAGACGATGCGGCAGCGATTCACGCAGCCGCTTCCAAGCTTGTACCTGTCGTTCCGAAACTCGTCGAAGCGACCTACGACAAACTGCTGAGTTATGACGCGACGCGTCGCCACTTCGTGCCACGTCAACATGGTTTTGATGGGCAAACTCCGACCGACGCAGCCTCGCTGTCCGGCAATGATGAGCAGATCAAGTTCCGTAAGGATCAGCTACGTCGCTACTTCATGAACGTGTTTGGCAATCCCTATGACGCGCGAATGGCGAAGTACTTGGATGCCGTCGGCAAGATTCATACTCCCAAGGCTGGCAATAAAGAGATCGATGTGCCGTTAGTCCAAATGAACGCCTTAATGGGCGTCATCGCGGACATGCTTTTCCAAGCTGTCTTAGCATTAAGCTTGGACCGTGATCGCGAAATCCGCACCATCCTGGCGTTCAACAAACTGCTATGGCTGCAGAACGACTTCATCAATCGCCACTATGCCACAACGCCTTAGAATGTAGTTGGTAACACACTCACCAAAAGACAAGACCGGCCGCGCTGCTTCTGTCGTGACACTGCTCAGCGTCACGACAGAAGCAGTAGGTCAACTCGGTTTCCTCGCTTAGTCAGCAGTCAGTCTCGCAGCATCACGACGCGGAGAAGCTCGTTCGTGAGTTCTCCGCCCCCGATCATCGAATGGAAGATGCTCCAATCGCGATTCTGTTCCCGGTATGAATTGTTTCTTACAGGAATCACTTCGACACAGTTTTCTTGTAAGACATCGTGTCGGGCTCGGTGTTGTAGAGCGGCAAGTAGCGGTAGTAGACCTCAAGAGTCAGGGCCGCGATGCTCGACACCATGATTCGTCCTCCGTGCTTTCCCCATGGATCTGGCGTTGGAAGATTGGGATCCCAACTCCCCATCGCATAACCGTCCTTCTCTTGCGTTTCGACGAGCACGCGACGCATCTCACGATTCCAACGGTCCCACTCTGGCCCCGGCAAGTTATGCATCACTTGAGTGGCGTAGTACCAGTAGTAGCAGTTCCGCTGCATGGGGTTTGGCAGATGCGACATCAGGAAATTCATGCCTTCTGTGATGCGAGGATCTTTTCGCGGAGCCCCCAAGTACTGAGTGCCAAGTAGTCCAACGGATGTCATCGTCGGAGTCGGGCCGGAATTAACCGTGTAACAAAACAATCCTCCGGCCTTCCCTTTGGAGACTGACTTGAGCCACTTCTGAGCCCCCTGCAATGACATAGGATTCACCTGCAGTCCGGCCATTTGGGCGCTCTTCAGTGCCATGAGTTGCCAGCCAAAGATGGACGTGTCCCCGGATTTCGAGTTGGGATCTGGAGTGTAGGTCCAACTACCGGTTGCAGTGCCTTGCGCATTCTGAATGAAGTTAACCGCTGCTTGAGCAGGCAACATCAGCCGCTTGTCCTTCGAAAGACCATAAGCTTCGACCAACGCAATCGTCGCGAGTCCGTGGGTATACATGACTTGTGCGTCACCCTGACCTGCGAGGCTGCCTGTGGTCGAATTCTGGTTGGAAACCAACCAATTCAGTCCGCGCGAAATCGTCGGTTTGAACGGCCCATCGCTTACATGAGTCTGTCCCGCCGCCAAGTACGGTAGTAATGCAAACGCAGTCGCGGCGGCGTTCGATCGCGTTTCTCCAGTACTGCCACAAGTGCAGTTTCCGTCGCGACAAACATGGTTGTGCAAGCTCCAACTGCCATCGGGATTCTGATGGCGTGAGAACCAAACGAGGGCTCCTTGCACCGCTCGTTCGGTTTGCTGAGTGCCTCCATTTGCCAATCCCTTGGCACGTTCCGTATGCGAGCGGCTGCCGAATGATCCCGGCCCTCCTGGTGATAACGATTCACCGTCACCGGGTCGGGTTTGTCCCGGCTGCCCACCATCACTGCCAGGACCATCTTGGAGAAGTGACATTGAAAATGGGCTCAAATCTCCAGAGACACCAGAGCCCTGACCGTTGCGATCAGGACTCGCATCGAATGCCACTCGCTCATCGAGATCAGCTTCACCACTCACATCCAGCAACGATGCATCGCCCATCGCAGTTAAAGTTTCGGTGCTCAGTTCCGTGGCTTCGATCGGAGCTTCGCCGAGATTGAACTCAGCAAACTCAACGGCCTCGGATGTGACATCGACCTCAGCAGGTTCATAAGTCAGAGCCGCTTCAGTGAGTGCTCGAACCTGCTGAGTCATCGGAATGAACGCGACAATCAACAAGACGACGCCATGCGCACCAATACTGATCGCGAACCACTTTGAGTCTGATCGCCACCACTCCCGAATTCGGCTCAAACACTCACGAGTCGTTGGCGTTCGAAAGAGTCTCATCAATCGAACAACGTCGCGCATTGCCCACATGGCGGTGATCTCCTTAGTTCAAATTACAAATCCTTCTGATCGGAAACTTTTTGGCACTCTGAAAACGAAAAGAGCCCACGCTCATCAACTGAGCATGGGCTCTATGCTTTGAACAATCTGCTTATAGGATTAGTTAGCCATCGCAGTCTTCTTGGTACCGGCAGTGGACTCTGGATCGAGTTTGTAGAGCGGCAGATAGCGGTAGTAGACCTCCAGAGTAAGAGCAGCGATGCTGGTCACCATGATGCGACCACCGTGCTTGCCCCAGGGGTCAGGCGTCGGAAGGTTAGGATCCCAACTGCCCATCGCACACCCATCTTTGACTTGGCTGTCGACCAACACGCGACGCATCTCGCGATTCCAGCGATCCCATTCGGGGCCGGGAAGGTTATGCATCACCTGAGTTGCGTAGTACCAGTAGTAGCAGTTGCGGGACTTGGGATTCGGGAGCAAGGTCATGAAGTAGTTCATGCCTTCGACAATGCGAGGGTCATTGCGTTCGGCCCCCAGATACTGAGTCCCGAGCACACCGACGGCAGTCATCGTCGGCGACGGCCCAGCTTCGACGTTGTAACAGAAAAGGCCGCCGGCCTTGCCCTTCGATGCATCCTTCAGCCACTTCTTGGCACCTTGCATGGTTGCCGGATTAACTTGTAGCCCGGCCATCTGAGCACTCTTCAAAGCCATCAACTGCCAACCGAAAACCGACGTGTCACCGTTCTTGGCGTTCGGATCAGGACCATAGACCCAACTACCGGTCGTCTTGCTTTGAGCGGCTTCGATGAACCTGATAGCGCCCTGTGTCGGCAACAACAGACGCTTGTCCTGTGACAACCCATAGGCTTCAGCCATAACAATGGCAGCTAACCCGTGGGTATACATCATTTGTTGATCGCCCTTCGCGGCGAGGCAACCGTTGTTCTTGTCTTGGTTGGCAACCATCCAATTCAAGCCACGAGAAATCGTCGCCTTGAATGGGCCATCTGTTTCATGAGTTTGGCCTGCGGCCAAGAACGGTAACAGAGCAAAAGCCGTTGCAGCCGAATTGGACTTCACATCGCCTTCACCACCGCAAGTGCAATTACCATCGCGACAGACCTGGTTGTGAATACTCCAACTTCCGTCAGGGTTTTGGTGGCGAGCAAACCAAATCAACGCACCTTGCACGGACTTCTCAGTCTGCTTGGTACCACCGCCAGATCCGAGCATAGCTTCTCGGCTGCCCTTACCACGGCCGCCGAAGCCACTGCCACCACCACCGCCGGCACCGAACGCTACGCCTTCGCCGCGTCCCTGCCCTGCAACTCCACCTGTGGCAGCCGGTCCGTTTCCGACAGCAGCGATTGAGAATCCACCGAGATCACCTACGCCAGTAGCTTCTGTATTGGCGTTGCCACCACCACGAGCTTCGAACACGGCGCTGTCGTCGTTGTATTGCTCTGTCTGAGCTTCAACGGCTGGAGCTTCCATTATCGTCAGCGACTCAGTGGAAAGCTCAGTCGGTTCGATTGGAGCTTCGCCAATCTCGAACTGAGTAAAGTCAGCTTCTTGAGTCGTTGTGTCGACCTGAGTTGACTCGAACGAAGGGGCTTCTGTCTTCTCCTTGGTCTGAGTCGCCATCGGCACAAAGGCCACTGCCAACAACACCAATCCGTGGGCAGCCATGCTGATGCCGAACCACTTTGAGTCCGACTGCCACCACTTCTTTACACCGGCAGCCAACTCCGCGCCAGATGGCATGCGGTACTGCTTAATGAGTTTGAGCGTTTCTTGAAACGGACTCATGAGTGCTCACTCCGCTGATAAGGTTCCGACTCCTGATGTGCAGGAGCCGGTGATGATTCCCATTCGTAAGCTTCTGAAGTTGCCGTTGTTCCGGACAACCAATCGTCAACTTTGCCTTCATCTGTCAGTACTGGGGACAGAGCAGCCAGCTTAGGTGGCCCTACCGTGAATCGGAAGACCCAGATACCCAGTCCCACAATGACCGCGCCGCAGACGATAACGAGGCCGCTCCACATTATGTTCGTCGAATTCTCACCGCCATTCGCAGGAGTTCGATGCCAATTCAATCGACCAATCAAGAGTGGTGCCGACCGAGCCTTACCGTCTCGTGAGTTGTACTTAAATAGCTTCAAGAAGTACGCATCCACGGTGACGTCTTCTTCAAGACTTTCGCCGAGAGGCAACCCCTTGGGCCAATCCGCAAACACGACCACATAAGGATTAGAACCAGAGTCCGTGGTCGTGCCCCAGCCCTCATACAACCAATCAACGCCAAGCCGGTTCTTCTCTGCTTCGTATCGAACTGTCCGAACCAGTCGCAAATTGAGCCGCACCAGCTGACCGCGGTACTTCGCAGGACGTTCCCAAAGGTGGGTGAATTGAATGTCCCGTCGCGCCCGCTGATCCATCTCCTCGGACGTTTGATCCTTCGACCATCCAACCAAGCGCCAATACGCTCCCATTTCGAGCACATCGAGGCCCGATTTGTCTTCAACGAGTTCTAGCTCTTGCTTCAAGAACTCAGCTTCTTCGGCGACGAGTTCAGACTTCTTCACAGGCGACACTGCGGCTGTCACGGATTCAGTCTTCGGGTCCTCAGAACTGGCGGGCTTCGAACCTGCGTCAACAGTCGCAGGAGCAAGCTGAGCGTCAGCGTTCGCTACCCCACGACCCAATTGCTTTTTCTGGAGGTCCACATTCTTCTGACGAACCAACTCGTCGGCCTCAGCCCCTTGGCTCGCGACGGAATGTGGGAACAACCAACGCCACATCTTGGCATCGCGGAAGCGAGTGAACGACAAGCCCAACACGCACAAGAAACCGATCATCGCCATCAAGCGAAAAATGTCGCTTGTGCGAAAGCCACTGGCTCGGCGGCGTTTGAGGAATCGAGACATCGGGATGCAGCGTGCTCCATGCCAGGTTATCGAACTCAACCTCAGTCAATCGGATGTTTCGAACTCTTAAGGTCAGCACTCAAACGAACATCGGGCCGGTTTCTCAACCCTCAGGAATCTCGACGAAACTGATTTTCGTCAGCGGCTTACCATCGGAGAATGTTTGCCTGGTGCAAACATCAATGACGCTCATCAGGGCTTCGTAGCGCAGTTGCGGTCCCACTTGAATGATGACTTGCTCGAACGGCTTCACTGGATCCTGAAGAATCACCTTCAACCGTTGCTCCAATTGCGGAAGGGTCGAGACTCCACCATCACCCACGGCCATGTGGTCGATCGAACCGCCGAGCGTCGCAGTGACGGTAATCGTCAATGTTTCAACACCGGCAGCTAGTGCTTGATTGTTATTGTTGCTACCGGCTTGTTGGTCAGCTTTTTGCGTCGCAACGATTTGCGGTGGAGGTAACTTCAAAGACACCTGGCCTTCAACGGCCGGCGGTTTGAACGTGAAGATGAAGAACGTCAGAAGCTGAAAAGCCATATCGAGCATGGCTGCCAAGTTCAGTTTGACATCATCGCCGCCACGATGCTTTTTCTTTTTCCTGCTCATTCGGCTTTGTCCTTTGCTCGCAGGGCGTACTTCAAGAAGCCGTTATCCTGACAGGACTTGATAACAACATTGAGCAACTTAAATGGCGTGGCTCGGTCAGCTCGGATGACAACCGTGACAGGCAACTCATCCTTCGGTCCCAACTCGGGATTGGCACGGCGAACACCGAACGCCTCGCCCGCGATGTAGTTGGGGATGTCCTTCGAGACGCCGTAAACCTTCAAATCGCCGGCCTTGTCGATGTTCAGCATCAAGAACTTTTCTTGACCTTTGGTCTCGACGGGACGAGCAGAACCAACGACCGGCAACTTCAAACTCATGTCGATCGCTGCCGCCTTAAAGTTGCTCACCAACATGAAGAACGTGATGAGCTGAAACACCATGTCGAGCATGGGAGTGAGATCGCATTCGCCTTCAGCCGCCGAACCTGACATTGCTAAGCCTCATTCACTCGAACTGGATGGTTAAGACAACCGGCGAAGCATCCGGAACGCAGATACTTCGCACTTTCCACGAAACGTGAAACATCACGATTCAACTATTGAGGCTTTGGTGCTGCCGGGGCTGCTGGAGCCGCCGGTGCTGCACCGGCAGGAGCAGGCGCAGCCTTCTTACGAGCAGCGTGCGCGAAGTGACGCAGGTAATCGTCAGCCTTCAGCAGAGTGTTGATCGAGATCGTCGACACTTTGCCCTTGAAGAATGAGAAGAAGAAGATGGCGGGCACAGCCAAGATAACGCCTTCGAACGTCAGCAAGAGAGCTTCCGAAATACCTTCGGCAACTTCACTGGCCTTAATCGCTTGGTCGCTCATGGCGATGACCGAGAAGCTCGCGATCATGCCCTTCAGGGTGCCGAGCAAACCAATCATCGGTCCGACCGAACCCATAACGGCGAGGATGCTGATGCGTTTTTCCATGTCAGCGATCACCGACTCGCCAACACCTTCCATCGACTCACGAGCTTCGGAGAGGCCGTTAGGCAGTTCATTGATGCCGGTCGTCAGCAAGCGGCTGAAGAACGAGGGCTCGGTCTTCACGAGATTGAAGAGTCCCATGAAGTCCTTCTTGCCCATCAAGTCATCGCACTGAGCCGTCAACGCAGGCGGAACAGCAACTTCGGGACGCAGCTCGAAGAAGAGCTTCACTACCACAGCGACGAAGTAGGTCGAGAGGACGAAGAGGAACAAACCAATCAAGCCCGACGTCTTGATAACCCACATCAACTGGGCGCCGAAGCCTTGATTGTTGCCGTGTCCGCCATGCCCTCCACCACCTTCAGCGGGAGCAGCTGCGGCTGCCGGTTCGGCTGCAGCAGGAGCAGCTTCGCCACCACCTTCTTCTTGGGCGTAACCCAGCATGGGTTGCAGCCACGTTCCGCCAATCAAGACCACCAGACTCAACAGCAGGCACAGAACGCCTCGCCTAGCCACAACGCCCGAAGCCAACATGCATGACCCTTTCGAAAAGGTGCCGAGAAGCAAGGAAGGCAGGGAAACTAACGATGGATGATAGGCCCATCAAGGACGTTGATGCGTGGATGTCAGAGAGTTCTGAGCTAGTGTTTCAGTGTCTTTACAAGTTGATGAGTTCAACGAATTCGAAGCTCGTTGATCCGCATGATCGACCTGGTTGATAACCTCAATAACGAGCTACCGAGACACAGAGCATCCATTCTTTCATCAGAAGAATCGTTCAATATTCGAAGACTCTTTCGAAGACATTCACTCTACCGCTTTTGGAATAAAGAAATATTTATTACACATCATTAGCCTGTTTCAGCGACGCCGCAATTGAGCAGCGAGTTGAGAACGACCAAGAGACTCGTGAATCTCAGCCAGCAGCTCACGTCTCGATTCGTCGTACTCTTCCAAATCGCTCCGAACGCTTCGACGTCGCGTGTGACGAATGACTCGCAGAGCGACCGAGGGACGATACTTGCTGAGAAGTCGCAATTGTTCTCTTTGTGGGAAGCAACACAAACACGGGCACTTGATAAGCCAGTCAAATGCGTACTGCTCCAAGATGCGTCCCGCCAATTCATGCTGCCCGGCGCGATCCGCGCACGCTGCAACATTCATCTGAGCGTCAGTCGGCAAACTCTTCGCCTGCAGCTTCAACAATGGGAGCAATGGAGGCAGTAGTTCGGGCCTCGTCTTGAATTCATCAAGGCCGACAGTGATTGAGATTCGAGTCACCATCGGCAGAGTCGGTCCAAAGGCATGCTCGATGAGTTCGATCAAACCGCCCGGCGAAATCGTCTTAAGGACGTGCCGTAGAGAACTTTCTTGGCCATCGATTGTGACGCCGTAGTCCATAGCTCCGTCGTCATACCAATCCGGAGTCATCAGCGGTGATACTCGATCACTCTTCGAGACAACCGTGCCAAGCTCGTCGGCCAATTCTTGGGCGATGCGAGCGACGTTCCGTTGGAAATCCAATCCTTCATCGTGACAGTAGGCGTGAAAGGTCAAGAGCGTGCCTCCATCACCGATTGCGAAGAGGCATCGCCCGACAACTTTCTCGTTTGCATTTCGTGCAAACAACACTCGCTTGTTGATGTCGACGGCGTTGACGACCGCTGAAAAGAAATTGATGCCATCAGGGCTTAAGCATGTCCCGAAGTGGTAGCCCATTAACAAGAGTTCGACGCCATCCGACTCAAACGCCAAAGAGAACTTCTTGCCATGCTTTCCCGTCACGACCGAATGACGAGCGTCATTAATCCACGCATCCATTCGAAGCCCGCGTTGACGCATCCTTTCAATGAAAGCTCGATTCGGTTGCTCAGCGGCCAGATCCCACGGAGTCTGACGCCATGATCGATTCAAGAGTCTAATTGCCAAATCTCGATACGGCGCATTTAGCCCGATGATTCCGCGAATGAGTTCCGAATAGGGTTTTGATCCCAGCACTTGATCCACGAACTCTGGGTATTCGGAAAGTTCACCATCCAGCAATCCTCGAGGGCATCCAAACAGCTCCCATGCGAGTTCTTGCTTCGTCACCCACATCGATGTCTCGAATAATTGCCGCTCAATCGCAGCAGTGAGTTCTTCACGAAGCTTCGTCAATCGAGCCACTGGCAACGGCTGAGGATTACGAAGCCGCTGCTGCAGATTCTCAAATCGTCGAACAAGTGATGAATTCGCAGAATCGTTGTGGAGACGTTCGGCAACGCAGTTGAGCTCTCGCTCAAGCTTCAATCGTGATGGCCACCACTGCCCGATAAGACTGTCGACGCGTCGAACATTCACGCCGTCGGCACCTCCTAGTTCAATCACGAGGGTCCGCAACGACTCAGGGTACCAATCCGCCCAAGAAGTTTGCTCTACGGGTATTGTCGGGGTCGCGGCATACGTAGTCCCTAACCCAAGTTTGATCGCAACATCGACGAATGCGGCAGCCTGAAAGACCTCTTTGACCTGCCCGCGAGCCACCAGACGACCCACAAGACTTGGTCTCCCCAATTTCTGAAAGTAAGCCTGCAGGGCCAACACATGCTTGATGCCACTTCGCAGCTCCCAGCGCTGATGTCCGAGTTTTTCAAACGAACGAATGAGCGGCACAAAGCCGACGTCGGCAGTAACCAGTCGTGTGACAAGCCTAATGAATGAAAGGTCGTCAAACTCGATAAGCCCATCCTTCACCAACTCGCGAAAGTAGGTCACGGCTATGGCTGAATCGCGAGTCGCCACAACGAGTTGCTGAATGCGTTCGACATGCTTCTCATTTTCAGCCGACTCCAACCTAAGCTCTAACATCGCGTTGAGGCACTTGGGCAAGAGTCTTGGCTCTTCCTCTTCGTAAAGCACAACAAGCCACGGAGACTGCCACCAGCTTGGCTGCACCAAGACTCGATGAGTTGAAGCATTTCTCATCCAGGGAATCAGCGCATTCATATCGCCCGCAGCGTCGCGTAGATGACGCTCAAACGCGGACAAGAAAGTCGATGCCCAACGACCATCCTCAGCCCGCTGTAAGAGCCGCTTCATCTCGCAGAGCAAACCAACCCGCAACTGCTCGCAGCGGAACTCCGGTTTCCCGCTTGAAGTGGTCGGGATCATCGAATCCATGCCAGGCAACAGTCGCAAACATCGCAGTAACAATTGCGACACAGAACAATGATCATCCGCCGAGAGATCCTTGACGACATTAAAGACCAATTCAGCCGACACGCCGACACCGAGTGATTCACATTGAAGCTCAAGCTCTTGCCCGACTCGCTTCGCCTCGACTCGATATTTGATTGCCCACGTCTTCTCAGGCAAGTTTTGGATACGCCGCAACTCTCGGCCAACACGTTGATCAAATTCGTTCCACTTGATTGCCCACCCAACAATGCGATCCGTCGCCAACGTCTCATTGAGCAGTTCAACGGTTCTTCGCCGTCGCGGCGTTGGCAATGGTCCTAACCAGCTCAAGAAGTCCAACGCGACTTGAGCAATCTTCGGAGATGGACGAGCCGGCAACGTTGGCCATCGGCTACGGTCATTGTTTCGTCCAATGGATTGAGCAGTTTTAACAACGTACTCATAGAAGCCATGAGTAGGTAATAAAAACGACAGCGGCTCACCAAGTATCGAACGGAAGCACTTCAAACTCTCGACGCCATCGGATCGAGCCAGATCTGCCAACAGTAGAACAGTCCAAACGCTGGCGTCTGTGGAAGTCGACGTCAGAAAGTTCGTTAGCCAGTCAGCATTCGCAGCCAGCCAACCAAGGAACTCCGGTCGCAATTCGCATTCAACCACCGTCGACCACAAGACGGCATCGACACAAGGTTTGAGAGTCGGCCACTTCCGAACGATCTCACGAACAAGTTTGAGCTCTTCGTCGCGAGCAGCATCGAACAACGAGTTGTAACAGCCCCCTATCTCTACACCTGAATGCACGGCCGACTTGATGGCATTCAACAGCGTGTTAACGCGCTGCTCCCACGCCGCAACATTGCCAACCAGTTTCGGCATGGCTTTGGGAAATCGCCCGACAAGCTTCGCCAGAGTGAAATGAGCACGGCTTAGTCGCTCACGATCAATCGTGATTGCCACATCAGCCGAGTGCCCCACACGAGGAGCAAGCATCCATTCAATTCGTCCCGCAGATTGAGCAATCGGGAATCCCGCCAACCAGCCAAGATCCTGCTTCAGGTACATCTTCGCGCGAGCGATGCCCGTACTTTGAGAGAGGGCACGACTGTGCTCCGGTCGCATGAAGATCTCCTGTTGCTACGGTGTTGAAACCTTTCGACGGCCCAATCGAGCGAGGTCATCAAACAGGCTGTCGATGGTACGAGCCGGGGCGATATTCATGCTGATGTGCTTTTCAGCTTCGAGCACTCGATCAAAAAGTTCGAGCGTTCGTTCGAGCCCAATCGTGCCAAGCTTCCGCTGCCGCTCAGCAAAACTTCGGACTTCGAGCGACGGGTTTACGAGTCCATTCGGGTTCGCAATGAGCAACGTTGCTTGCCGATAAAACTCCTGAGCAAAGCGAATGAGCCAGCCCACATTGCGACGGTTTTCAGCAGCTTCGTTCGCAGAAGCATCAATGCCTTCCAACATCGTCTTCGACGCAGCAATGGGGTTCATGTCGGCAGACGAGAGGTACTTCGACAACTGATCGCGAAGTTGCCTGAGTTCCGGCTTCAGCAATTGCGCGGCGACCTGCAAGCTCCCCTCACTCATTGAAGCGACTTCCGTAGCTTCTTCTGGATTGCTCGCCATCTCGTTCTCAATGAGCAGCTCCGCGACATCCTGCTGACTGAGTGCCGAGAATCTTAAGAGCTGGCAACGCGATCGAATCGTTGGCAAGACAGCGTCGAGTTTCTCCGCAATCAGGATCAGCACCGATTGCGGAGGTGGCTCTTCAAGTGTCTTGAGCATCGCGTTCGCACCTTCGTCGTTCATGAAGTTTGCATCATTAATCAACGCGATACGACGCCGCGCTTCCATCGGCTTGAGCGAGAGGTCGTAAATCAAACCATCTCGCGGTCGCTTTTCAGGCACTCCAATGAATCGATCAACCGAGATCTCCGCCTTGTCCTCGGGCTTACGAATGTGAAAGTAGTCGGGATGCGAATTCGCGTTCATCTCGCGGCAGCAATGACATTCGTCGCACATCTCGAGTTCAGCTTCGTGATGGCGTTCGCAAAACAAAGCTTGCGCAAAGACACGAGCAAACTTCGACTTACCAATCCCCGGCGGTCCAGCAAACAAGTACGCATGCGCTAGTCGACCGCGAGCCAGCGAACGACGCAGCATCTGCACTTGTTCGGAGTGACCTCGGATCGAAGACCAGTTCATGAGCAAAGCCTTAAAGAGACGCGGGCCATCAGACTTTTGTCGAATTGACTCCAACGGTCAGCGTCAGGCCAACACGTCCTTGAGAGCGACGATCAACTGCCGACATTCATCGTCAGTCCCGATCGTGATACGGATGCCATCGAACAACTTGCCATCTGGCTGTTCAACACCTGGGAACTTCATGAAGCGAACCAGGATCTTGCGAGCCTTTAGTGCTTCGTAAATCGACTGGTGCGTCTTCGCCGAATGGGTACACCACACGAAGTTCGTTTGGCTGTCGACCACGGCAAATCCGAGCTGCCTGAGGTCATTCGTCAGCCATTGGCGTGTTGCGCGAATGCGGTCCGCGTTGGCCTGCATCCAAGCTTGATCCTCGATCGCCGCAGTGGCAGCAACCAGCGACAGACGGTCGCAGTTGTAACTGTCTTTGACCTTCCGCATGCCCGCGATCAAATCAGGATGAGCGATCGAGAATCCGAACCGAATGCCTGCCAGGCTATAAGACTTGCTGAAAGTCCGCGTGATGATGATCCGCTTGCCGGGCTCGGTATGTAAGAGTTCTGCCTTATGCGGTTTGTCGGCGAAGTCTCCATAAGCTTCATCCAACACCAACACTCCGCGCGGTGGAACAAGCTTGAGAATGTCGTGGTCACTCCATTTGTTGCCTGAAGGCGAATTGGGATTGGGCACAAACAGAATCTTGACGTTCTCGATGAAAGGCCGAATGCGGCTGAAGTTCCAAGACCAATCAGGCTCCAACGGCAATCGCATGTGTCGCGTGCCCTGAATGTCAGCGAGCGTCTCGTAAAGGATGTAGCTCGGATACGGGAACGCGACGAGGTCACCGCCATCGGCAAATGAGCGGGTGATGATCGTTAGGTTTTCATCACTGCCATTGGCCGGAAGTATCCATTCCTTATCAACACCAAAGAGCTTGGCTGCGGCTTCTCGAAAGCGTGTCCCCAGCGGATCGGGATACAGATTCAGTCGATCTGAGCAAGCAGCTTGCAGCGCAGCGACAACGTTGGGAGACGGCGGATACGGATTCTCGTTGGTGTTAAGTTTGACCCAGCCGGCGTCTTGCGGTTGCTCTCCAGGCATGTAGCCATCGATGCGATCGATAGCAGGTCGAAACAAGCTCATGAGGGGCTTTCACGGATGAGGGAACAAGATCAGAGCAATGTCGAGATCGCTCTTTAGCAATCATTCTCGACGACTCTTGAGGTCCAAAGACAAACAACGAATTGAACCGAGAAGACATAGAGTCCGCCGAGTAAACATGGTTCACGACCGCATCCAAGTGCGATCACTGACCAACGCGGGCCGGGATTCTGGAGACGTCTCAAGAGTTGGTCAAAGAAGCCGCACTCTCAGGGCCGCTACTCGATCGAGACAGTCTCGCCACCGCTAATCGTTGAGAGCGCTTCGAGCACTCCCTGATTGATATTCTCAGAGAGGAAGCGAGTCGCTCCGTCGGCGAAGAGAAAGTACGCCCCGCCGGTGTGATGCGACTGATACGAGTACAACGGCAACTCGCTAGCAGTAACGGGAACAACCACAGGAGTCGGGTTGATCGGGAATGGCACTCCGACCCCGGCGGCTGCATCTGGGCAATCAGGCAACCGAACGTCGCGAGTCACTGCAAATGGCCCAGCCACCCACGTTGTATCTCCCGAACCTGAAGTCGGAGCAAAGTACATCACGGCGGCCATCGCCCAAGGATATTCAACTCCAGCTTTGGGGGCGGTCGCGGCCCAGCCGCCGTACGTCAGTCGTGCCCCGGCTTTCTCGCCAATTACAAAGGTCTGCGACGATCCGTCAGAAATATCCGACAGCCGACACGTGCTGTTGTAACCAAAAGCACCTCGACGACTGGCCGGCCATTGCATCCAGTAATGCAGAGGGCCGCCCGCGCACACAGAGTCAACTCCGGGCAACGCCTTGATGATGTCCGCACCATGAGAGAACGAGTAATCGCATACGGCGCCAGACATCCAATGCAGTGACGAACCAGGCACTCCCGTCTCCCCAACGACGTTGCTGCGATGAGGTGCACTCGGACAAACGAGAGCCGAAATCACCTGACGATTCAGCAGCCAATGCCGCCGGTCATTGACATCGGTCATGCTGCTTAACCAATGCCCCGAGAAGTCATATTGCTCGGACAACGGAAGCTGATCGAGATACGGCAGGAGTTGGTGGTAGCCAGTCCAATGGCTTCGATACTGAAGCTGTCCGTTGGCAACTGGTGGCGGCGGATTGTTGTCTTCTTGGCGAACAAAGCTCGGTGGAAAGAGATTGAGCAACGCGTGGTAGTTCTGAAGCCCAAGCCCAACTTGCTTGAGGTTGTTTGCACACTGAGCCGACCGTGCTCGTTCACGAGCTTGTTGAACGGCAGGCAACAACAACGCCACCAGCACCGCAATCACTGCGATGACAACCAGCAGTTCGATCAGCGTGAAAGCACGCCGGTTGGTGCGAGTTGGCGTCATGAGTAAGAACACAGACGAGCAATCGAGTGGGAAGATGCCGGAGATTTACCCCGAACGAGAGACGTCGACACATTAAGGTTACTTCCCGGTTGGAAGTCGGCTGAGCAGTTTTGGTTCCCGAGCCAAATGACAACGCGTCTCGACCGGCACAATACGCAGGATCGATAGAACGCGAAGAACGAATTGGCCTCAACCGATGCACTCGCCTTCAAATAGCTGGGCAGCACCGCGAGACGAACCGCGAAAAGCTCCGCCAGATGAAGAACTCACTCTCGAACTGCGATTGAGAAGGCTCACTCCATTCCGACGGCTTGTCGTCGTCGAATTGCCAGTTGCAGCTAGAACAATTCAGCGAGAGCCGAGCCCTCGGCCAAGAGGTTGTATGGTCGGTTTTGATTATCAAACGCTTCCAAGTCATCGATCCCCATCGCGTGATAAACCGTCTTCGCCACATCAGCCGGAGTCACAGGCTTATTGGCGGGATACTCGCCGAACTTGTCACTCGAACCGTAAACCTGGCCGCCGCTAACTCCGCCACCGACAAGCACGTCGGTCAGGCAATGAGTCCAATGGTCGCGTCCCGCGCCCGAGACTCCGCCACTTCGAGGATCTCCGATCTTTGGCTTTCGCCCCATTTCGCTCGTGACGAGGAGCAGCGTCGATTCGAGCAAGCCTCGATCCGCCAAGTCTTCGATCAACGCTGAAAACGCCTGATCGAATTGAGGTAACAAGTCTTCCTTCAAACAATTGAAGTTATTGCCGTGAGTGTCCCACCCGCCCCCACTCGCGCATTTCTTATTGAGCCTATCAGGATCGCCACGCCAAAAGACGGTCACAAATGGAACTTCAGCTTCGACCAAGCGGCGTGCGAGTAGCAGACTCATCCCGTTGACTGTTTCGCCATATCGATGCCGTAACTCCGGAGACTCACGCGTGACATCAAACGCCTCTGTCGTCTTCAACGAGAGCAACATCGAAAACGCACGGCTTTGTTGCCCCGACCAATTGCGACTCGCAGCATAGAGATCAAAGTCGCGTCGCGTTTGATCGAGCTCGGTCAGCAGCGCATGACGTGAGTTCAACCTGGCTGGAGTCGTCTCACCTTCGAGTAAGAGCGCAGGCGCCTGAAACTTCAACGGGTTCTTGAAGTCACCGTCGAGGTAAAGAGGCTCATGCTCTAACCCCAAGCGAGCAGCGAACTGTCCGGGTCGTGTGTAGGCCGGAGCGCCTTCCTTCTGAGGAAGCGTGATGAAGTTTGGAAGGTTGGGATTTCGAGGCCGCTTAGCTCCGACAACTGCTCCCATACTTGGCCAGTCGTCGGGATATGGAGTGCGGTTATTTCCCAACGACAAAAAAGTCGGATCGGGCACATGCCCCGTTTGGTTATAATAGTAACCAGCGTGATGATCGTTGGTGCTGACTGAAGCCCGAACCGAGTTAATCAGAGCGATTCGATGAGCTTGTTTAGCGAGCAGAGGCAGGTGCTCACACAGCGTGACTCCAGGCGCCGAAGTCGCGATCGGTAGGAACGGGCCTCGATATTCAAGCGGTGCCTGCGGCTTCAAATCCCAGAGGTCCACATGCGATGCTCCTCCACTTAAAAAAAAGAGGATCGTGGACTTCGCAGTACCGCCAAGTCTCTCTTGCGGAGCTGCACATGCCGTCTCCTGAGGAGCGCCAAACGCCAGACCGGCACATCCCAAACCGGATGCCACTAAGAAGGAACGCCGATCTTGCATGACCTAGTCCTCATTGAAACGACGGATGTGATTAACACCCAGAAGCAAGCAGTCTCAGACGAGAAGCAGCATCGGCGTAGGAACGACTACAGCCTCGGCAAAACTGGCTTTGGTGGAGGAGCCGGCTTGGGTTCAGGCTTCTTCGGCTTCTCTGGCTCAGCGGCGAATAACACGGTCTTGCGAGGAGGTGTAGCAGCTCGGGGCGGCGCAGGCGGCGGTGGTGGAATAAACTTCTGCTCGATCTTTACTCCAAAGCCGTCCTTCAATTCGCGCTGAGCAAGAACCGCCCATGGAGTTCCGGGCGCTTCGCGGATCACTCGATTGAGATAGTCCTCGGCCTTGGCAGCCGTCTTTCGCAAGTTACCGGCGTAGTTGATGGTTCTCTCCGGACGAACGATCCAGTGATTGGACTTCTTCTGCACATCGTCGGAGGTCAGTTCGTTCTTCAGCCATGCAAAGGCCAGGTTGTACTCTTGGCACCGCACCTTATGAGCCAACAGTCGCCCATAAGTCAGGCAGTAATTCATTCGCCAACGCCCTGAAGGCTCTCGATCAAGCAACTTCTCCAACGAGTCGGGCATCGCCTGCGACACGAGATCGACCATTAATTGGCTCTCGGCGACGGACTTCTGAGCGTCACTGGCCGCGTTCTTGAAGTTCGCCGCAGTCACTTTCAAATCCAGCGTAGGAGTCCCCTTGGCCGTGAACTTACGACTGAGTTGAGCAGCCTGCACGACCGCCGCTCGCAACGGATGCTTGCGAAGATCCTTCTCGTACTCTTCCGGCGAGCCAAAGGAGTAATCGGGTTCAAACGGCTTCAGAACAGCAAGGTCATAAGTTCCGATCGGAGTTAGGCCACTCATCGTGGTCATGTTCGTGAGGAAGTAGACACCGCCCGTTTCATGTACCAATCTCGCCAGGGCATAAGGTGCGAACCCCGATGACAAATACTCCAACTGCGGACCGTCGTACCAGAAGGGCAAATCGAGCGAGTCGAAGACTGGCACTTCCGGACCGATAGCAATGGGCAGTTTGTAGTTCTTGCCATCTTCAGGAGCAGTGTAAGGCATGAAGCCATCGCGTCGCCCAAAGACCGCGGCAGGGCCAATGACGTAAGCCTTCGCACCGAATCGCTGGCAAGCCAGGATCGACTTTTCGAGCCACTCACCAAAGTCATCGCCCGCTTCATCAGTCAGCGTGATCAACATGATACGACGTTGCTGAGTCGTGCGGAACGCTGACCAACGCTGCATAACCTGATGAATCGAACCAAAGATATTCTCGACACCAGATGAGTCCGTCGGCGCGTTTCGAACGGCCTCCAAGACTTTGCTGAATTCAGCAGTTGGCTCATTCGTCATGAACGTCGTCTTCTCACCGAACGTGACGACGGCGCTAAGTACTGGCACGTCGTGTTTGGGGAGTTGATCGGACTTATCAAGTGCATCAAGTTCGCCATACACCCGCTTGAGACGGTTGGCGATCTGCTCTTTCTGCTTGATCAAACTCGCTGATGCATCCAGCAACCAGACAACCAGAACGCGCTGCTCTTGTAAGTTCTTAGCGATCTCCCAAGTCACGAGATCCATCGCCGAATCAATCTGCACCAACGAATTCCCATTGGTGCCATGAACGACAACTCGGCTATCGACTTCGACTCCCTCGGGAATGTCGTAGATGGCCGTCGACACCACCGGAGTTGGAGTGTCTTGCATGACCAGACGCGGTTGGCTTTCGAGCTTTGGATTGTTCGTCCTCAAGAGCCCCACACTCGCAGCATTCAAGACTTCGCGGATCTCGGTTTCACGCTCATCTGGATTGGCGAGTTCATACTTGACCGGCTCGGGCTCAGGGACGGGTTCTGTGACATCCTCTTCGATGAGATGTGAAGTCAAAGGCGGCTCGTAGTACGTCGTCGACTGATTGACAGCGGTCTGTGCGAGATTACTTAAGACCCAAATATGCAACGCGAGACTTACCACGGTTGAGAGATATCGCCCCCGCGATGGAGCAACGAGCGGCTCGTCTTCTGCAACTTCCAACATGAAGACATCTGGCTCATGGGGAGTGGCAACCAGAGACTTCGATTCATGTGGCAACGGCGAGCGAGTTTGAAATTCAATCATGACTAGCCTCGCAAAGTGACTGCGATCCAGGGGCAAAAGCCACCTTCGATATAACAAATCCAACGGCTCACCAGAACCGAGAAGTTCTCATTTCCACAACCTGATGTGAGCTTTGATGGCACCTCGAAGTCACTGCAACGTGAGTCCTGCCACAAGCCGAATGTACGCGCCGCGAATTGAACACGGTCGAGGATCAAGTCGCATCTCTCATCCGTAGCAAAATGGATCGGCGCATCTGGTGGGACAGCCCCAGCCGCCATTCCCAACTTGGTGAGTGCGTCTCCAGAGCCAGTTGATTCGCCTGGTGCTCGATACGTGTCTCCACCACTAGATATTGAGAACGCTCCCCGTCCCCTTTCTTTGAATCGCTCCGATGTCTGGGGCATGGGCACCGGTGGGAAAAACTCCTCGTAGCAAAAGCCCCTTGTTTTGTAGTGGTTGTAGCAGATTTCTTGGTCGTTTCGAATTTCGCGAGAAATCTGCCGTTGACCATTTGCTTGGCTCGGATAAGTTTCTGGAGCCGCGTGGGGCTCAGTGGAGCCAGCGGGAAAAACACGAGTGATAGGTGACAAAATGGCCCTGACCGGTACTTGGCCCCGGTCTCTCGACGACAAGGGACGCTTAGCCGTTCCGAAGCGAGTTCGAGATGACCTGGGCGGAGAGACGCTGACAGAGCTGTTCGTTGCCCCATGGACGGAAAAGTCACTCGCGTTGTTCACTCCTGCGGCGTTTGAAACATTGGCTGAACGTTTCCGAGAGAAGACAGCCAATGCCGGAGTTCGAGACTACATGCGACTGTTCTACGCTCGCGCAGAACGAGTCGACGTTGATGCTCAAAGCCGGATTCGCATCCCAGATCGGCTGAAGGAATTTGCTGAACTGAATCGCGATGTCGTGCTGTTGGGGGTCAACGACCATGTGGAACTGTGGGACCAAGCTCGCTGGGACAAGTACGTCTCTGAGTTGAATCCCCAGTTCGATGCGATTGCCGAACAAGCGATCGCATAGAGGAAGATCGAGTCGACGAGTTAAGTCGTTCTACGACCTATCAGGAATCTCGATGCCAAGTTCGGAGAATTGGCATCAAGTTCGAAGTCGCTCGAAATGGATCTCTGCCACGGATGGTGACTCAATACGGTTTGGAACCGTCATTGATTTGCGACACAGGGACGTGTCTTCGTGAGTCGGTAAAGAGGTTCCGCTCCACTCAGCGGACAAGACAGCAACATCCGGTAAGGAGACCGACTTCAGGTTTGTTTTTCCGCTGGCCAACCGGGCCTTGCGGAATCAGGCACTCGAAGGAACGAGTGTGGTTGCGACGAAGCACCAACGTCGCTGCCAGTTGCACGCCCCCGCTTGGCGACATGATGTTGGCCCGGGGCTGCGATCCTGTCAGCGTCACCAGGGACGGCAACGCTTATTGAAGTCGAACGGGTCGGCCGCAAAGGAATCGCGGACCGACCCGTTCGCATTTCTTATTACACTGAAAGGCCACGTGATGATCTATGTGATTGCGACGGTTGAAGTCCGTGATGGGCAACGAGAGTCGTTCTTAGCCGAGTTCCGTAAGGTCATGCCACACGTCCATGCCGAGCAAGGTTGCCTGGAGTACGGACCGACAATCGACATCGAGACTGGCATCCCCGTTCAAATCGCTCTTCGCCCCAACGTCGTCACCATTATCGAGCGCTGGGAAAGTCTGGACTCATTGAAGGCTCATCTGATCGCGCCGCACATGCACGAGTACCGAGCCAGAGTCAAAGACATTGTGAAAGGCGTCACGCTACAAGTGACCGAACCGGTCTAAGCTCGCAACGGCGTGATGATCATCATGCCTGCGAGATCAATGCACCTTCACCACAACCGCAGTCATATCGTCGGAGATCGGTTGGCCGGCCGCCCACTCGGCGACTTCTCGGTAAATGCTTTCCAGCAGCTCTTTGGCGCTCAGACGGCGATACCGTTTGAGCGCGTCGGCCAATCGAAATTGCCCATACAGGGCCTTCGATGGCGACGAGCGTTCTTGAATTCCATCCGTCGCAATCAGGATCACGTCGCCCGGCGAAAGCTTGATCTCAGTCACGGGCGACCAATCAAAGTCTTCGATCAGTCCTAGCGGAACACCGACAGGCTCCAGCCTTAAGACTTCGCCATCATCAAGAGCGACGAGAGCATCATGCCCCGCCCCCACATATGAGAACGCTCGACGATGGGGTTCGATGTGACCAATGAAGAGCGTTACGAAGCGGCCGTCCTCCGTGCTCTCCCACAAAACGTCATTAGCTCTTCTAAGCAGCACGTCGATCGGCAGATTGTCGCGGCAGAGCGTGTGCAAGCACGTGCGAAGGGCGACCATGTGCAACGCAGGTCCGAGTCCGTGCCCAGAAACGTCACCGACAACGAGCCCTAAACTTCCATCTGCGAACGACAAGAAATCAAAATAGTCACCGCATGTTCGATCGGTCGGAATCGTGCGACCGGCGATCTCGAAGCCAGCAATCTCAGGACTCTTCGTCGGATAAAGCAACTTCTGAATTGAAGCGGCTTCTTTGAGTTGACATTCGACGATTCGCAACCGCTCCTTCTCAGTGGCTAATTCGACAGCACGAGAAACCGACGCCTCATGTTCTCTCGCGAACATGATTGCTTGAGCGGCAACCGCAGAGACTCCCAAGAGGATCTCGAGATCTTCCTGCATGAATCGCTGATCGGACTCGTCCGTGTCGATGTAGATGATCCCAAAGCATTTCTTCGCAGAGTCGATCAACGGGACGCAAATCAATGACCGAACAGGGATGTCGAAGATCGCTCCTTGCATGGCCGGATCGATCTCTTCAACGCGCAAGACTCCGGTCGTGCTCGACATCACCTCATCCATGATGTTGAGACTCACCGGACCGAACGAGTCAGACAGAATCGTCTGCGAACCGAGTTGCTTGATGGCTCGCAACACTGGAGTGGGGTCATCTTTTTCGACCAGCCAAATGTGACCACGCCGAGACTGAGTAAACACCGAAAACAGGGCTCATCGCAAAACCGTGGGGGGTAACTGGTAAAGAGCGGACAGACTGGTTCAGCTGGGGTTGTGAGTTCTCAAGTCGCAACTTCAACGGAGTCCCAGAATGTCCGCTCAAGCGTTTT